>JBBIQI010000158.1:0-7716 GCA_037442465.1 Burkholderiales bacterium | reverse complement strand
CTGCGCCAGCTCCGACTGCAGCCGCAGCGCCTCGCTGTCCAGTTGCTGCTGCCGGACGCGCAGCCGATCGATCGACGCCTGCAGGTCGCGCAGCTCGCGCTCGATGCGCGCGCGTTCCTGCGCGTTGCGCGACAACTCCGCCTGCAGGCGCGCGATCTGCGCAGCGATAGCGGCCGGCTCGGGTGCGCCCGGCGCGCGCTGCGCAGTCGCGGACGATGCAACGGCGAGCACGACGGGGAGCACAGCGAATCGTTTCATGGCGGCCGCCTACTGGGCGCGTTGCCAGACCAAGTTGGCGAGCGCGACGTCCTCCAGCCCCACGCCGACCGACTTGTAGATCACGATGTCGTTCGGTTTGCGCTCGTACCGGACGCCGTGCACGAGCAGCTTGCCCAGTTCGACCACGCGCGCCGGGTCAATGACGCCGGCTGCGGCGCGCACGAATTCGCCCGCTTCCGCCTGCGCCGCCGGCAGCCATTCGACGACGATCAGATCGGCGCGCGCGAGCAGCGCATCGTCGAGTTCGCGCGCGGCCGGCTTGCTCGAGCCGATCGCGGCGACGAAGGCACCCGGGCGAACCAAGCGGCCGTCGAACAACGGTTCGGTCGCGCGGGTGCAGGTGGCGACGACGTCCGCCTCGCGCGCGGCGGTGGCGGCGTCGACCGCGTTTGCGGCTACGCCGAACTCGGCGCCGATCCAGTGCGCCAGATCGGGCGCGCCCGCGCGGCCGGCGACCAGCACGCGCTCGAACGGATGCGTCAGCAGGAATGCTTCGGCATGCGCGCGCGCCTGCACGCCGGTGCCGAAAATGGCGAGCGTCTGCGCGTCGCGCCGCGCCAGCGCGCGCATCGCCACCGCGCTGGCGCCGGCCCTGCGAAAGCGCGTGATCTCGTTGGCTTCGATCGCCGCGAGCGGCTCGCCGGTCGCCGCAGAGAACAGCACGATGACGAAGGAAAAGCGCCCCTGCACGGTCGTATAGACCTTGGCGCCGGCCACCCCGCCGGCGGGCAGCGCGGCGCCCATCGCCGAGATCGTCACCGCGCGCTGGTTGTGCTCGGCCGTGGCGCGCACGCGCGGCGCGATCGCGCCCGCGCCGTTGCCGAACTGCTCGAACGCTGCGGTCATCGCGAAAATGGCTTCGCGCATCGTGACGAGCGCGGCGACTTCTTCGTCGGTGATCAGACGCATGCGTTAGTCTCCCCGCCGCGAGAATAGCGCGAGGCGGCAGCGGCCTCGGCCGATGGGTGAACGAGGTCGAATCCGCAGCGGTCGGAAACGGGAAACCTTTTGCCAAGCCGCACGCGGTCGACTGCCGGGTCTTGGCTGACCTATCGAGGATTACGCAACCTCGTGACAGCGCCACCCGGAGAGTCCGCTTCGCGCTGGCTGGCGCCGGTTCCGTCATCCCGAGCGCAGCGAGGGATCTCGGCACTGCGAGCAGCGCAGATTCCTCGCCCTTGGTTCGGAATGACGAGGGCTGAGGCATGCAGACGGTAGGCGGCTGGCACGTGTCCCGAGGATAAGTAACCGTCAATGGGTCGATTCAGCGGCGCCCGCGCGCCGCATCCGCAGCCCCTGCATCCACCAGATCAGCGCGGCGAGCAGCAGCCCGGGGATGTAGAACCAGTGCGCGTTGATGCGGTCGGTCGGCACCTTGACGCCAACGATCTCGAAGCCCTGCTCGATGCGCGCCTTGGCCGCGGCGCTGCCGAACCGCACGTTGGTCACCTGCAGCATCTCGCCCATGCCGGAGACGGTCATACCCGCTGCCGCGAGCCGCTTGCGCGCGGCCACGAGCGGGTTCGGGTCGTCGACGCGCGGGCCCATGCGCAGCGCGACCGTCTTGTTGCGCTCCTCGCCCTCGAGCGTCTGGCCCGCGATCACGAACACGAGCCGGTCGCCCTCGTCGAGCTTCGCGGCGACTTCGTAGAACCGAGACGCCGGCGCGTCGGTGTATTCGGGCGCGATGCGGTCGGCGAACCAGTCCGGGCGGAACAGCGCGAAGGTCGCCGCCAGCAGCAGCAGCACTTCCCACCAGCGGCAGCGGATCCGCAACCACCCCATCGTCGCCGCGGCGAACAGCAGCGAGGCTACGGTCGAGGCGAACGCGACCAATAACGCTTCGAACCAGCCGTGCACGTCGATCAGCAGAAGCGCGGGATTGAAGATCCAGATGAATGGCAGCACGGCGGTGCGGATCGCGTACACGGAGCCCTGGATGCCGACGGCGATCGGGTTCTCCTTGGCGATCGCCGCGCCGGCAAAACTCGCCAGTCCCACCGGCGGCGTGATGTCGCCCATGATCCCGTAGTAGAAGACGAACAGGTGCACGGCGATCAGCGGGATCACGACGCCGGACTGCGCGCCCAGCTCGACGATCACCGGCGCCATCAGCGTGGCCACCAGGATGTAGTTGGCGGTGGTCGGCACGCCCAGCCCCAACACCAGGCAGACGAACGCCGTGAAGACCAGCATCGCCAGCACGTTGCCTTGGGAGACGAACTCGACGAAATCGGTCATCCGCAGGCCCAGCCCGGTCAGCGTGATCGCGCCGACGATGATGCCGGCGCAGCCGGTCGCCACCGCAATGCCGATCATGTTGCGAGCGCCCTCGTTGCAGCCGTGGACGACATCGCGCAGCCCGACGACGAACTGGGTGCCGACGTCGCCGCTGCGGCGAAAGGCGGCGATCAGCGGCCGCTGGCTCGCCATCAGCAGCAGTTGCGCCAGCACGCCGTAGAAGGCCGACAGCCCCGGCGACAGTTCCTCGATCATCAGACACCAGATCAACACGCCGATCGGGATCAGGAAGTGCAGGCCCGCCTTGACGGTCGGCCAGGCGGGCGGCAGCACCGGGTTCTTCACGTCGATTTCGGTCGGCAGATCGGGTTGCCAGGCCGCGATCCGCACGCTGTAGACGTACAGCAGCGTCAACAACAAACCGAGCACATAGGGCGCACCGTCGCCGAACAGCGCCTTCGCGCCGAGCGCAACGTAGTAGATGACGGCGCAGGCGATCAGCGTGCCGGAGATGCCCAGCCCCCAGGACACGAGGCGATCGCGCATCGTGCGGTCGCGCTCGCGCGCTGCCGGCTGGATGCCGAGCTTCAGCGCCTCGAGATGCACGATGTAGAAGAGGGCGATGTAGCTGATGACGGCCGGGATGAACGCGTGCTTGACGATGTCGGCGTACGGAATGCCGACGTACTCGACCATCAGGAAGGCGGCCGCGCCCATGACTGGGGGCATGATCTGACCGTTGACCGACGACGAGGTCTCGATCGCCGCGGCCTTGACGCCGCCGTAGCCGGCGCGCTTCATTAACGGGATCGTGAAGATGCCTCCCGACACGACGTTGCTGACCGACGAGCCGGAGATCAGGCCGTTGAGCGCCGAGGACACGACTGCCACCTTGGCGGGGCCTCCGCGCAGGTGGCCGAGCAGCGCGAAGCTCACCTGCATCATGTAGTTGCCGCCGCCGGCGCGGTCGAGCAGCGAGCCGAACAGCACGAACACGAAGATGAAGCTCACCGACACGCCGAGCGCGATGCCGAACACGCCTTCGGTCACCATCCACATGTGCGACACCACGCGCGGGATCGACGCGCCCTTGTGCGCGATCACGTCGGGCAGGTATGGCCCCGCCATCACGTAGACGAGGAACAGCACCGCCAGGATCGCCATCGGCAGGCCGACCGCGCGCCGCGTCGCCTCCAGAAGCAGCAGCAGGCCGGCGATGCCGATCGCCACGTCGAGCGACGTGGGGTTGCCCGGCCGCAGCGCCAGCTCGCGGTAGAAGATGATCAGATACAGCGCGGTAAAAGCGCCGACGAGCGCGAAGATCCAGTCGAGCGCCGGCACGCGATCGCGCGGCGAGCTGCGCAGCGCGGGAAAGGCGAGGAAGGCCAGCAGCAGCGCGGCCGCCAGATGGATCGAGCGCGCCTCGGTGTCGTTGAACACGCCCCAGCCCAGCGAAAACGGCACCGGCGAGGCGTACCAGAGCTGAAACGCGACCCACGCCAGACCGATCGCCATCATCACGGCGCCAATGGCGCCCTCGGTCGTGCGGCCGCCGAGGTCCGCGTCCTTGGCCATCTGCTGGACGTTCGGCGGCTCGCCGAGCTGCATTTCGGCGGTCGGGCCCAGATCCTCCTCGATCTTCTTGTCGTGCACGCGCGCCCCCTCGAGAAAAGACGGGCGGCTCGTCGGCCGCCCGCGCACGTTACGCCATCCGCCGCACGGCTTACGCGGTCATCTCGGCCCGCTGCGCGCCTCGGGCCGGAGGGCGACGAGCGCGCAGCACCTGCCTGCGTGCTGGGGGCCACCCGCAGCCGGCCGCGCCTGCCAGCGCGGCCGTGGGGCAACGCATTCGTGGCCGTTCGCTGCGCGGCTGCACGGTCATCCCGAGCCGCAGGCGAGGGATCCCGGCGCATCGCAGCGCGTGAGATCCCTCGCCGCTGCGCACCTCGGGGCGGAGGGCGACAAGCGCGCAGCACCTGCGTGCTGAGCGCCGCCCGCAGCCGGCCGCGCCTGCCAGCGCGGCCGTGGGGCAACGCATTCGTGGCCGTTCGCTGCGCGGCTGCACGGTCATCCCGAGCCGCAGGCGAGGGATCCCGGCGCATCGCAGCGCGTGAGATCCCTCGCCGCTGCGCACCTCAGGATGACGCATTCGTGGCCGTTCGCTGCGCGGCTGCGCCGCTTGCTCACGGACGAATGCGTCACTTGATCCAGCCCTTCTCGCGGTAGTAGCGCAGCGCGCCCTCGTGCAGCGGCGCGGACAGACCGTTCTTGATCATGTCCTCCGCCTTCAGATGGGTCAGTGCCGGGTGCAGTTTCTTGAACTCGTCGAGGTTGTCGAACACCGTCTTGACGACGGTGTAGACGACGTCGGCCGGCACCTTGGCCGAACTGACCACCGTGGCCTGCACGCCGTAGGTCGTCGTCGGCTGCGGATTGTTCGGGTACATGCCACCCGGAATCGTCGCCTTCGCGTAGTACGGCTTTTCCTTCACGAGCTTGTCCACGGCCGGACCGGTCAGCGGGATCAGCTTGGCGCCACAGATCGTCGTCGGGTCCTGGATGTTGGCCGACGGGTGGCCGACCGCGTAGAAAAAGCCGTCGATCTTGCCGTCGCACAGCGCCGGGCCGTGCTCGTCGGGCCGCAGCTCGGACGCCAGGCCGAAATCGCTCATCTTCCAGCCCATCGCCGCGAGCAGCTCGTTCATCGACGCGAGCGTGCCCGAGCCCGGATTGCCGACGTTGAAGCGCTTGCCCTTGAAGTCCTCGAACTTCGTGATGTTCGCTTCCTTGCGCGCTACTACGGTGAAGGGCTCGGGATGCAGCGCGAACACCGCGCGCAGGTCGCCATAGGCGCCGTCCTTCTGGAACTGGCCCTGCCCCTTGGTGGCATTGAACTGCACGTCGGACTGCGCGACGCCGAACTCGATCTCGCCCGACTTCAGCAGGTTGACGTTGGCCACCGAGCCGCCGGTGGATTCGACCGAGCAGCGCAGCCCGTGTTTGGCGCGGTCGCGGTTGACCAGCCGGCAGATCGCCCCGCCGGCCGGGTAGTACACGCCGGTGACGCCGCCGGTGCCGATCGTGATGAAGCGCTGCTGCGCGGTGGCCGTCTGCGACAGCGAAGCGGCTGCGACGAAAGCCGATGCCAGCGCGGCAGCGGTCAGGGAAAGCTTGATTCGCATGGTCTTCTCCTTCTTCGATGGAACGCCAGATTCTGCAGCGATCGCCGACCTTACCCCCCGCGTCGAGCCGATGCAAGCCGGATGGTCTGCGAGTGTACGCATCAGCCCGCAGCCACCGCCCGATCGACCGCCTCGACCAGCCGCTCGATCAACAGATCGAGCTCCTCGTCGGTGACGATGAACGGCGGCGCCAGCAGCACGTGGTCACCGCGCGCGCCGTCGATCGTTCCGCCCATGGGATAACACAGCAGTCCCAACCCCATCGCCTCCTGCTTGATCCGCGCGGCAAACCTGAGCTTGGGATCGAACGGCTCCTTGGTCGCGCGGTCGCGCACCAGCTCGATCGCCCAGAACAATCCGCGCCCGCGAATGTCGCCGACGTGCCGATGCGCGCCAAACGCGCCGGCGAGCCGCTCGCGCAGCTTTTCGCCCTGGCGTGCGCAGCGCTCGACGAGTCGGTCCCGCTTGAGCACGCGCTGCACCGCGAGCGCGGCCGCGCACGCGACCGGGTGACCGATGTAGGTGTGGCCATGCTGGAAGAAGCCCGAACCCTGCGCGATCGCGTCGATTACGCGGCCGCCCACGAGCACCGCGCCGACCGGCTGGAAGCCGCCGCCCAGTCCTTTGGCGATCGCCATCAGGTCGGGCGCCACGCCTTCCTGCTCGCACGCGTGCAACGTGCCGGTGCGGCCCATCCCGCACATCACTTCGTCGAGGACGAGCAGGATGCCGTGCCGATCGCAGATCTCGCGCACGCGCTTGAAGTAGCCGGGCGGCGGCGTCAGACACCCGCTGGTGGCGCCGCCGACTGTCTCCGCGACGAACGCGATGACGTTGTCGCCGCCGACGCGCGCGATCGTCTCCTCGAGTTCGCGCGCAAGCCGCTCGCCGTACTGCGCGGGCGTTTCGCCGTCGTGCTGCTCGCGGTACGCGTAGGTGGGGGCGACGTGCTCGACGTCGATCAGCAGCGGCGCGAACTGCCGGCGCCGCCAGACGTTGCCGCCAACGGCCAGTGCGCCGAGCGTGTTGCCGTGATACGAATTGCGGCGTGCGATGAACCGGGCGCGCTGCGGCTGGCCGATCTCGACGAAGTACTGGCGCGCGAGCTTCAGCGCCGCTTCCATCGCCTCCGAGCCGCCGGACACCAGATACACGTGCGAGATGCCCGCCGGCGCATCCGCGATCAGCGCGTCGGCGAGCTGCTCGGCGACCTCGGTCGAGAAGAAGCTCGTGTGCGCGTAGGCGATGCGCTCGATCTGCGCGTGCATCGCGGCCAGCACGTCGGGGTGCCCGTGCCCGAGGCACGACACCGCCGCGCCGCCGGAGGCGTCGAGATAGCGTTTGCCGCTGGCGTCGGTGATGAAGCAGCCCTGTGCGGAGACGGCCAGCGGATACTGGCCGCGCAACTGGCGGTGCAGGATGCGGGATTCGTGGTGCATGCGGGCCTTCAGGCGAAAGCGAACGGGCGCGCATCGATTGTAGGCCGCACGCGCATGACGCCCTCGGCGACGAGCTTCGCGCTTCCCGCGGCGAGCGTCCAGCCGAGCGTGCCGTGGCCGACGTTCAGGTACAGGCCTTCGACGGGTGTGGCGCCGATGATCGGCAGCCCCGAAGGGGTGGCCGGGCGAAAACCGCACCAGGGGTGCAGCTCGGTGCGCAGGTCCGCCTTCAGCCCGATCACCTCGCGCGCCGCGGCGGCGAGCGCGTCGATGCGCGCCTGCGGAATGCGCGCGTCGTGGCCGGCCATCTCGACGAAACCGGCGACGCGCAAGCGGCGGCCGAGCGGCGCGAAGACGACCTTGCGGCGGATGTCGGTGATCGAGCAGGCGGGCAGCGGCGCACCGCGCGGCACCGGCAGCGTGATGGCGTAGCCTTTCAGTGGATAGATCGGAACACGCAACCCGGCGCTCGCCGCCAGCCGCGGCGCATGGCTGCCGGCGGCGAGCACGCAGGCATCGGCGGCGAGCGGTCCGTCGGCGGCGGCAGCGCCTTCGAACCGCCCGTTGCGCACGTG
>JBBIQI010000157.1:0-7737 GCA_037442465.1 Burkholderiales bacterium | reverse complement strand
CCTCGGAATGACATGCCGCCTTCGCCCGGGGCGGAGACTTCCTCACCTCGAGCGGAGATCTTCTCATCACGAGCCGAGACATGGTCGCCCCGAACCTGCGACCGCACACTGTCATCCCGAGCGAACGCGAGGGATCTCGGGGTCGCGCAACGCCGAGATGCCTTGCCGTCGGCGAGCAATGACGGCCGCCGAGCGGGGCCATGCGGTTCGAAACGTTCAAGGCGTCTTCGATTCGTCGTCGGTGCCGGAGCCCGCCAGCGCGTCGCGGTCCTTCGCCAGTTCCTGCAGCGTCTGCGCGAGCAGCGGCGGCGCGTTTCGGACCTCGCTTCGCAGCCGTAACAGTACCCATCCCGCGGCGGCGGCAAAGACCGCTGCAAGCGCCGCCAGCGTGATCCAGCCGGCGTGCTCCCACAACGCCACCACCAGCCAGGCCGAGGCCGCGACCGCCGCCAGCAGCGCGAGCAACGCGCCCGCGAGCGCCAGCATGAACCAGCGCAGCAGTTGCGCGCGCGCCTGCGCGAGCTCGACCGAAGCGAACTCGGCGCGCGACAACAGCAGCGCGAACGACGCCGCCGACAGGCGGCGCACGGCGGCCAGTGGCGAAGGCACGATCAGCGGTTCATCAGCCGTTTGCGCGCGGCGACGCGAGTCAGCGGCGCGCGACCAGCAGGCCGATCAGGAAGCCCACACCGGCCGCCACGCCGATCGCGCCCCACGGATGCGCATGCACCCAGTCGTCGGTCGCGCGCACGGTGGCCTTCGCGGTGTCAGTCACGCTGGCCTGCGCTTCCTGCAGCCGCAGCTTCGCGCGGTGCAGCGCCTCGGCGGCGCGCTCGCGCAACTCCTGCGCCTGCTGCCCGCTTGCGGTGGCCGCCTGCCGCAACAGCGCGTCGACGTCGTCGAGCACGACCTTGGCGTCGGAGACAAGTTTTTCGCGGTTGACGTTTTCCATCTCGAACCTCCTGATTCGGGCGTCTTCGCCCGCCTGCCCAATTCATCGTAGGCAGCGAGTTTCGCACGCGCTTGACCGCCATCAACCGGCGTTGCGCCCGGTGATCTCCCTTACGAAAAAACCACAGCCGCGGCGAACGCGTGCAACGGTCGAGCGCGGCGGCGTTAAGCTCGGCCCGCCTTGCAGGAATCGGCACCACCACGAACGAACATGGAACACCCGGGTACCCGTTTTTCGCTCGAAGTCCGGCCCTGGCTGCCGCCGCGGCTGGCGCGTCTGGCCGAACTGGCCGGCGACCTCTATTACAGCTGGGACCTCGCCACGCGCGGCCTGTTCGCGCGTCTGGACCCCGCGTTGTGGGAGGCGTGCGGACACAGCCCGAAGGCGTTCCTGAACCAGGTCGACCAGCGCAAGCTCGAAGAGGCCGCGCAGGACCCGGGTTATCTGTCGCACTACAACCGCGTCGTCTCCGCCTACGACACGTATCTGGCGCGCACTCCGCGCGCGCCCAACGGCAGCTGGCTTGGCAAGGACGATCTGGTCGCCTACTTTTGCGCGGAGTTCGGCTTTCACGAGAGCCTGCCGATCTACTCGGGCGGCCTCGGCATCCTGGCCGGCGATCACTGCAAGGCCGCCGCCGACGCGGCCTTGCCGCTGGTCGGCGTCGGCCTGCTGTACCGGCAGGGCTACTTCACGCAGGAGATCGACGCCGACGGCCATCAGCGCGCCACCTACCATGACGCCGATTTCGACGACCTGCCGGTCGCCCCCGCGCGCACCGCCGACGGGGCCGAGCTGCACGTGGCGGTCGAGATCGCCGAGCGCACGGTCCAGGTCAAGGTGTGGCTGTCGCGCGTCGGACACGTCAAGCTCGTGTTGCTGGACACCGACCTGCCGGAAAACAGCGAACACGACCGCTTCATCGCGCACCGCCTGTACGGCGGCGACCGCGCCACGCGGATCGAGCAGGAGATCGTGCTGGGCATCGGCGGCGTGCGCGCGCTCGCCGAACTGGGGCTGCAGCCGACCGTCTGGCACATGAACGAAGGCCACGCCGCCTTCCTCGTGCTCGAGCGCGTGCGCCAGTGCATGCAACGCCGGCAGCTCGACTTCGCGGCGGCGCTGGAGGCGGTTGCCGCCGGCACCGTGTTCACGATGCA
Organism: Burkholderiales bacterium; assembly: GCA_037442465.1. Lineage (GTDB taxonomy): Bacteria > Pseudomonadota > Gammaproteobacteria > Burkholderiales > Burkholderiaceae_F > DSNY01. Next base: position 5,625 of record JBBIQI010000157.1, on the reverse strand, counting down.
CACCGCCGTGCCCGCCGGCCACGATCACTTTCCGGAGGACATGATCCGGCACTACTTCGCCGGCTATTGCCGCGCGCACGGCATCGAGCTGCAGGCCGTGCTCGCGCTCGGACGCACGCCGGCGAGCGCTGACTTCAGCATGACCGCGCTGGCGCTGCGCGGCGCGCGCCGGCGCAACGGCGTCAGCCGCATCCACGGGCGCGTCAGCGCCACGATGATGCGCGAGCTGTGGCCGCAGGTGCCCGCCGACGAAAACCCGATCGACCATCTGACCAACGGCGTGCACGTGCCGACGTTCCTCGCGCCGGAGTGGTTCGACATCTTCGACCGCTTTCTCGGACCGGATTGGACGCAGCGGCTGTCCGACGCCGACTATTGGCAGCGCGTCTACGCAATCCCGGATCACATCTTCTGGAGCGTGCATCAGTACCTCAAGGCGCAGATGCTGCATCTGGTCGCGCGCCGCATCCGCCGCCAGGTGCAGCGTGCGCACGGCTCGGAGGCGCATGCCGACCGCCTGCTGCGCTTTGCCGATCCGAACGACCCGAAGGTGCTGACGATCGGCTTCGCACGGCGCTTCGCGACCTACAAGCGTTCGACGCTGCTGTTCGAGCAGCTCGACCTGCTCGAAGCGCTCGTCAACGATGCCGAGCGGCCGCTGCTGTTCGTCTTCGCCGGCAAGGCGCACCCGGCCGACGCGCCGGGGCAGGCGCTGATGCGCCGGATCGCCGAGGTCGCGCGCATGCCGCGTTTCGAAGGCAGGATCCTGCTCGTCGAGGGCTACGACCTGCGGCTCGCGCGCCGGCTCGTCTCCGGCGTGGACGTATGGCTGAACAATCCGACGTACCCGCTCGAAGCCTGCGGCACCTCGGGCATGAAGGCCGCGATGAACGGCGTGCTGAACCTGTCGATCCGCGACGGCTGGTGGGACGAGGGCTATGCGCCCGGCAACGGCTGGGCGATCACGCCGATCCCGGAGGATCAGCCGCAGGACGAGCGCAACCGCGGCGAGGTCCGCTCGATCTACGAGATCCTGCAGGACCAGGTGATCCCGTTGTACTACGCGCGCGGTCCGATGGGCTACTCGCCCGGCTGGGTCGAAATGGCCAAGACGTCGATCGCCACGCTGCTGCCGCGCTTCAATACCGAGCGCATGCTGAGCGAGTACGTGACGCGCTTTTACGTGCCGGCCGCCGATCTGGGCCGGCGCGTGGCCGCCGACGGCCACGCGGGCGCGCGCGAACTCGCGCGCTGGACGGAACGCGTCCGCGCGCGCTGGCCCGGCGTGCGGTTGCAGCGGCTCGAGGAGCCGCCGCGCCGCATCGCCTATGGCGAAGGCGTGCGCATCGCGGTGGCGGCGACGTTGAACGGACTGGCCCCGAGCGACGTCGTGGTCGAGCTGCTGCTCGCCGACGGCGTGCACGGGCCGAGCGCCGCAGCCCCCAAGGTGCTGCCGCTCGCGGCCGTGGGGTCGCCGGATGCGGCCGGCGCGCAGCGCTACGAGCTGCAGTTGGTACCCGCGAGCTGCGGCCGCTTCGAATACCGCATCCGCGCATATCCGCACCACCCGCTGCTGGCGCATGCCTTCGAGCTCGGGCTGATGCTGTGGGTGTGACCGCGCGCTATGCGGCCTCTTTCCTTGCGATCTGCGCGTACAGCCGCGCGTACTCGGCGGCCGAGCGGCTCCAGCCGAACTCCTTCGCCATGCCGTTGCGCTGCAGCCGCCGCCAGCGCTCGGCATCGCGATAGGTAGCAAGCGCGCGCGCGAATGCCGCGCGCAGGCCGTCGGCGTCGATCGGGCGGATGAAAAAGCCGGTGGCCGTGCCGTCGGCGAGCGCGGCGTCGGTGCACTCGACGACCGAGTCGAGCAGCCCGCCGGTGGCGCCGACGATCGGCACGGTGCCGTAACGCTGGCTGTACATCTGATTCAGCCCGCACGGCTCGAAGCGCGAGGGCATCAGAAACATGTCCGCTCCCGCCTCGACCAGATGCGCGAGCGCCTCGTCGTAGCCGATGTGCGCGCCGATGCGCCCCGCATGCTGCGCGGCCAGCGCAGCGAAGCGCCGCTCGAGCGTGCGCTCGCCGCTGCCGAGCACGACCAGTTGCGCCGGCGCTGCAGCAAGTTCCGCGGCGAAGTCGGCCACGAGGTCCGCGCCCTTCTGCTCGGTCAGCCGGCTGACCATCGCGACCAGCGGGATCGCGGCGTCGACCGCCAGCGCGAACCGCTGCTGCAGCGTGCGCTTGTTCAACGCCTTTCCGTCCAGCGAGTCGGCGTCGTAGTTCGCGGCGATCAGCGGGTCGCGCCGCGGATCCCACAGCGTCGTGTCGATGCCGTTGAGGATGCCGTGCAGCACGTCGCGGCGCGCGGCGAGCAGCCCTTCGAGACCCATGCCGAGCGGCGCGGACTGGATTTCGCGCGCGTATGCCGGGCTGGCGGTGGTGATCGCGTCGGCGTACTGCAATCCCGCCTTCATGAAGGACAGCTTGCCGTGGAACTCGACGCCTTCGATCGACCAGCTCGCCGACGGCAACGCCAGCCGCGCGTGCCAGTGCGCGTCGAACAGGCCCTGGAATGCCAGGTTGTGCACCGTGAACAGCACCGGCGCACGCGGCCGTGCGGAAAAGCGCACGTAGGCGGCGCCGAGCGCGGCGTGCCAATCGTGCAGGTGCAGCACGTCGCCGCGCCAACCTGCATCGGTGCCATCGACCGCGAGCCGCGCGGCGGCATGGCCGAGCAGCGCGAAGCGCAGCGCGTTGTCGGGCCAGTCGCGGCCGTCCGCGTCCTGATACGGGCCGCCCGTGCGCTCGTACAGCGATGGGCAGTCGACGACGAACAGCGGCACACCGGAGTCCAGCCGCGCGTGCAGCAGCTCCGCGGCCGGTAGTTCGCCGAGCGCATCGATGCACGCGACGCGCTGCCCGGCGCGCAGTGCGCTCTTGACTTGCGGATAACCCGGAAGCAGCACGTGCACATCCAGGCCCGCCTGCTGCAGCGCCACCGGCAGCGCACCGGCGACGTCGGCCAGCCCGCCGGTCTTGATCAGCGGTACGCATTCGGCGGCGGCGAACACGATGCGTTGCGGCATGCGATCGACCTGATGAAAGTCAAATGACGGTAGCACCGGATTCGGCCGCCGGCACGCGCAGGGGTGCGGGTTTGGGGTAGCCTGTCATCGAAGTCATGCGCGGGGTTCGCCGCATCGGCCGGAAGGAGACGGAGGCCATGAGCGACGCAGAGTGCCTGCATTTCGGCTACTGCCCGTACCGCAACGACCCGGCGGGACCGCCGCGTATGGTAGTCACGCGCGAGACGATGGCGATCGTGCTCGCCGGCGGACGCGGCAGCCGGCTGGGGCCGTTGTCCGAGTGGCGCGCCAAGCCCGCGGTGCCGTTCGCCGGCAAGTTCCGCATCATCGACTTCACGCTGTCGAACTGCGTGAACTCCGGCATCCGCCGCATCGGCATCTGCACGCAGTACAAAGCGCAGAGCCTGATCCGCCACGTGCAGCGCGGCTGGTCGATCTTCGACGGCCGCTTCAACGAGTTCGTCGAGCTGCTGCCGGCGCAGCAGCGCGTCACCGCGCAGTGGTACGCCGGCACCGCGGACGCCGTGTATCAGAACCTCGACATCCTGCGCGTGCAGGCGCCGAAGTACGTGCTCGTGCTGGCCGGCGATCACGTCTACAAGATGGACTACTCCAAGATGCTCGCCGAACACGTCGCGCGCGGCGCCGACATGACGATCGCGTGCATCGACGTGTCCATCGACGACGCGCGCGCGTTCGGCGTGATGCAGGTCGACGCCGACGAGCGCATCGTCGGCTTCCAGGAAAAGCCCGCGCACCCGCAGCCGCTGCCCGACCGGCCCGACACCGCGCTCGTCAGCATGGGCGTCTACTGCTTCAACACGCCGTTTTTGTACGAGCAGTTGATTCGCGACGCGGCCACGCGCACGTCGTCGCACGACTTCGGCAAGGACATCATCCCGTACGCGATCGAGCGCGGCTACCGCGTGCTCGCGCACCGCTTTGCGAGCAGTTGCGTCAACATGGTCGGCGACCGCCCGTACTGGCGCGACGTCGGCACGATCGACGCGTACTGGGAAGCCAACCTCGACCTCGTGCACGTCACGCCCGAGCTGAACCTGTACGACGCGAGCTGGCCGCTATGGAGCTACCAGGAGCAGCTGCCGCCGGCCAAGTTCGTATTCGACGACGAGGGCCGGCGCGGCATGGCGGTCGACTCGATGGTCTCGGGCGGGTGCATCGTCAGCGGCTCGACCGTGCGCCGCTCGCTGCTGTTTTCCAACGTGCGCGTGCAAGAAGGCTGCACGATCGAGGACTCGGTGATCCTGCCCGACGTCGAGATCGGCGCCGGTGTCGTGCTCAAGCGCGCGGTCATCGAGAAGGAGTGCCGGCTACCGGCCGGGCTGCAGGTCGGTGTCGATCCCGCCGCCGACCGCCGCCGCTTCCTGGTGACCGAGCGCGGCGTCACACTGGTCACGCCGCAGATGCTCGGCCAGGAGTTGCACCATCTGATGTAGACGCTAAATCCGGCAGTCCACACATGCAGTTTCGCGCAACCGCGTTGGGCGACCGGGGTTTGCGGCTTGGACTGCGCTCACCCAGCGGGTGAAGCCGCGCCCGCCCGGGTTGGCTTGCGCTGGCGCAAGGCGCAAGCCCGCAATACCGCGCCGGCGTCGACCCATGCGCCGACGCGACGACCCGGGGCGCCGACAGTGCCGTCGGCAGCGTCGAGGTTGTCATCCCGAGCGAAGCCGAGGGATCTCGGCACAGCGAGCGGGTGAGATTCCTCGCCTTCGGCTCGGAATGACGACGAGACTCGGCTCGGAGTGACGACGAGACTCGGCTCGGAATGACGAGGGACGTTGGTTCGGGACGCCCCGAGGCAGCAGAGCGAACGGATGGCAAATCGTCAACTGCCGGATTTAGGGTAGACCGACGTCAGCGCGGACCGCGAACGATCGCGACCCGCTTGCCGTCGGCGACACTGTCGCTCGGGTACACGATCACGCGCTCGCCCGGCGCGAGCCCCTCCTCGATCCAGGCGTCGAGCGGGCGCCGAGCTTGACGCGCCGCAGCCGCGCGCGGCCTTCGTCGAGGACGAACGCGGCCCAGCCGCCGTCGCTGCGAAACAGCGCGGCCACGGGTACCACGACCGCGTCGGCGCGGGCCAGCACCACGATGCGCACGTCGACGCGATAGCCGTCGCCGAGCTGGCGCCAGAGCGTCGGCGGCGAGACGAAGTCGACGATCACGTTGACGCGCTGCTCCTCGACGCCGAGCGCGGAAACCTTGGTGAACGCGGCCGGCTCGACGCGGCGCACGCGGCCTTCGAGCGCCAGCCCACCGCCGTCGATGCGCACCGTCGCACCCGGCGCGATGCGGATCGCGTCGGTCGACAGCACGTCGACGACGATCTCCAGATCGTCGGGGTCGGCGACTTCGAGCAGCGGCGTGCCGATGGCCACGACCGCCTCGCTTTCCTGCAGCACCCGCAGCACGCGCCCGTTGATCGGCGCGATGACCGGCAGCGCGGCGGCGCGCGCGGTGCCGTCCGGCAGTTCGCGCGCTCGCAGCAACGCCGCGCGCGCCTGCGCGAGGT
>JBBIQI010000156.1:3168-7775 GCA_037442465.1 Burkholderiales bacterium | reverse complement strand
GCCACTGCGGCAGGGCGCAGCGCGGGCTGCGGCGCGCGAGCGCAGCGTCGAAATCGGCCAGCGCCGACCGCATCACCTTCGATTCGCCGGCGTGGCAGGCGAGGCAGGCGCCGACGCGCAGGATGCGGCGCTGCTCGTCAACCGTGAACGGGTGCACGTCGTGGCGCGTCGACACCATGCCCTCGCGCGACTGCAGGAAGCCGATCCACGCGTCGGCCGGCAGCCCGTCGTGCGGCGAAGGCGGCTCGCTCGGCGCAAAGCGCCACCGACCGACGCCGCCGGCGACCTCGTAGCGCAGGCTGCCGCGGCCGTAGCCGAGCGCGATCGGATCGGCATGGCACGACGCGCACGAGCGCGCCTCGCGCCGGATCGTATGCGCGAACGTCAGCCCGTACAGCCGGCGGAAGACCGGATCGGGCGGCTGCCGCGGATCGCGATTGCGATCGAAAGTCAGGATCATCCCCGGCACGAAGGTTTCGACCACGCCGTGCTCGCGGCCGCCGGCGTCGCGATGGATGCGGATGCCGAGGGTGGGCAACGCGACCTCGAACGGCCCGGACGATTCGTTCCAGGTGCCCCGCACCCACTTCTGGTCGACGTGGTCGTAGCCCTCCTCATTCGGGTCGAAGCTGGTGTGGCAAGTCGTGCAGCGCGGCGCCCACGCGGAGTGGCAAGCGATGCAAGACAGCCGCGCATGGCCCCGCCCTTCGGTGCAAACCGCCAGCGGCGCTTTGAGCGGATGCCATTCGCCCGTTCGTTTGCGGCGCAGCTTGCCGCGGCCGTTTTCGTCGATGACGACATTGACGAGCGGTTCGCCATCGCGCGTCGCGCCAAGGCGCTGCCCTGGCGCGAGCGTCCAGTTGCTTAGCGCGAGCAGCGTGCGCGACTCGGGATCGAGGGTGGCCGGATCGATCGACGCGAGTTTCGCCGCATGGCAGTCGGCGCAGCCGATGCGGAGCTGATCGGTTTTGCGCGCGGCGAGCGCGCCGCTGCCCATCAGCTCGTTCGACGTGTGGCAGTCGATGCACTCGAGCCCGCGCTCGTGGTGCACGTCGGGCGTGGCGCGTTCGAAGTAGCGCCCGTCGTCGAGCTTGCGCAGCCGCGCCGGATCCGCGCCGGGCGGCGGTTCGCCGCGCAGCTCGTGCCAGCCTTCGTAACTCGTCGAAATGCGGCTCGAACGGCTGTGGCAGCCGAAGCAGTGTTCGTTGCCCGGATTCACGGTCAACGACGGATGGGCGTTCGGAACCGCAGCGCCTTCGCCGGCCGGCGTCGCCAGATAGCGGGCGAGTTCGTCGGCGGCGCGCTTTCCGTACACGAGATGACAGGCATTGCAGCCGCCGCCGCGCGATTCCTGCCCGATCGGTCCCCATTCTTCTTTCGGCTGACCCAGGTGGCAGGACACGCACAGCTCGCGCAGATGGTGATCGGCGGCGGTGTGCCCGAGCCGGTTCGCGTGCGGCGGCTCGCCGCCGTCGATGGGCGGCGCTTCGCCGCGCGCCACGCCGATCACGCGCCGATTGACGGCGACGACCCCGGCCATCGTCGACATGATCGAACGCTCGACGCGCGGCGCGATCGCGACATGGCAGCCCGCCTGCCCGCAGGTGCGGCGCGCGTCGGCAAGGTTGCCCGGCACCCGAACGATGCGCGCATGCGCGCGGCCGGCGTCGGGCACGAACGGATCGCCGCCGTGGCAGGAGGCACAGCCGATGCGGGCGGGCGCGTGCGATTCGCCGAGCCCGTCGATTCGATCGTGGCAGACGAGGCAGCCTTCGGCGCGACCGCGCACGACCGGCAGCGCTTCACCTCGCGCCCGTGCGGCAACGCCGAAGATCCAACCGGCCCGCAGGTCGCCGCGCGCATCCGGCCAGCGCGGCTTCGCTGCGCCGTCTTCTCCGCGCAAAACGAGCCCGACGACGCACACCGCGAGATACGCGACCGCGGCGATGCCGATCGGCGCTCGCACGCGCGCAGTCCAACTCGGCGGCAACCACGCCGGCGCCAATACCGCGAAGAGCGCAGCCGCAGCGATCGCAACGATCGCCTCGGACGAAACACCCCACTCGACGATCCGCTGCAGCCCGACGAAGTACCACGGCCCTTCGTGCAACGGATCGAGCCCGTCGTGCAGCCCTGGCGAGACGAACAGCGAAATCGCCGCGACGCCCGACGCGACCGCGACGGCGATCCGCGGACGCAGTCGGCGCCCGCGCCACAGCGCGATCGCGGCGTACGCGACGGCGATCAGCGCGGCACCGACGTGCACGGCGTAGACGAGCGCCGCTGCGGGTGCCATCCCCGGCGGCTCGACGAACGGAATCGCGGCCGCCAGCAGCGCGACGATGCGGACGACCTCGGCCGCATCGGCGTCGCCGCGCAGCACGAAGCCCGACAGCAGCAGCACCGCGCCGGCCGCGAGCAGGAAGACCGCGCGCCACGCGACGGGCGCACTGCGCAGGCGCGTCCATGCGTACCACAGGGCCGCCGCGAGGCCGACCTGCGCGGCCCAGTAATGGACGTTGCGCGCGAAGGTCGCAGCCGGACTCGCCAGCAGCCACTCCGAGATCGATCGGTACGGCGCGTCCGGATCGAACCGCGCGGCGAGCGCCAGTCCCGACAGCGTAGCCAGTGCGAGCGTGGTGAGCGCGACATCGCGCGCGAGCGCGCCGGCCCCGGGGTCGGCGCGCCGCGCTTCGCCCGCGCGCGTCTGTCGCATGCGGGCGATTATGCGGTCGCCCGCAAAGCGCCGATCAGCCCGGCTTGACCGCTTCGATCATCGCCGACGCGACGCAATCCTCAAGCGCGGTGCCCGGCGCCCATTGGCGGATCAGCGCCCGGCTTTCGTCCTTCGGCGCGACGCGCACCTGCCCGAACCCGGCGGCGCGCAGCATCGCTTCGATCTCGTCGATCGACGCGGCGCCTGCCACGCACCCCGCATGCAGATCGAGGTCGCGCCGCACGTGCTCGGGCAAGGCAGCCGTGGCCACCACGTCCGCAATCGCCAGCCGGCCGCCGGGCTTGAGCACACGCCATGCCTCCGCGAAGACGCGCGGCTTGTCGGGCGACAGGTTGACCACGCAGTTCGAGATGACGACGTCGACGCTGGCGTCGGCGAGCGGCAGGCTTTCGATCTCGCCGAGCCTGAACTCGACGTTGCGATAGCCGCCGCGCTCGGCGTGGGCGCGCGCGCGTGCGACCATCTGCGGCGTCATGTCGACGCCGATCACCCGGCCGGACTCGCCGACCCGTTGCGCGGCGAGAAAGCAGTCGAATCCGGCGCCGCTGCCCAGGTCGAGCACCGTTTCGCCGGGCTGCAACGCGGCCATCGCTTGCGGATTGCCGCAGCCGAGGCCGAGGTTGGCGCCTTCGGGCGCTGCGGCCAGCTCCTCGTCGGCATAGCCCATCGCGCGCGAACGCGCTTCGGCGTCCGTCCGCGCGCGCTCGCCGCCGCAGCAGCTTGGCGCGCAGCAGGAACTCTGCGTTTGCGCGACCTGCGCGTAGCGGCTGCGCACGGCCTGCTTGATCTCGTCCCGGGACATCGTTTCCATGGCTTCCTCCATCGAGCGGGTTTTACGGCGCCGGACAGCGCCGACCTTCGATAGACGGACGAGACCGCAAAAGGACGCAGCTCGGCGACGCAACTCAGCCGCAGCCGCAGGACCGGGTGCGCGGCGCGCAGTCGAGTCCGCCGGCGGTCGCTTCGATATCGCAACACTCGAGAAAGCGCTCGCGCAGCAGCTTGCGGCCGCGCTGGATCCGGGACTTCGCACCGGACAGCGACAGGCCGAGCCGTTCCGCCACCTCGCGCTGCGGCAGTCCGTCGATTTCGGAAAGCTGGAGCGCCGCGCGATAAGTCTCGGGCAGGCCGGCGAGAAAGGGCGCAACGCAACGGGCCAGTTCGGCCGTGCAGTCCCGCTCCTGCTCCGGCGCGGGCAGGTCTTCGGGCAGTTCTTCGGTCGGCCGCTGCGCGCGGAAGTGATCGGCGATCGCGTTGGCCGCGATCCTGTACAGCCAGGGCGCGATGCGTTCTTCCGACCGCAGCGCATGCAGGCCCGTGTGTGCCTTCACGTAGATGTCCTGCACGATGTCGTCGACCGCGTCGGCGTCGCGCACGCGCCGCGCCACAAAGGCGCGCAGACGCGCACGCTGCTCGCGCCAGAGGGCAACAAGCGGCGCCGTACCTGCGTTGGCTTGCCCGGTCGGTGCGGGATGGTTGGAACGGTGCGGTTGATCCATGTTCACACTGCGCCGAGGCGTGCGCTTCGCGATGCGCGCGCGAGCCGATCGCGGTCACACCCTCGGTCAATCTTGCGGCCAGCCGGACCGACTTCAAGCCTGTCGTGATGTCGGCCGCGCGGCTTACGCCTCGCTCAACCCAGGCGCCCGAACACCGGGTTGACCTCCGCTATGACCGGCTCGTCGGGATGAGTGACCGGAGCACTACGAGTTCTCGCAGCACGTGCCAAAGGCCCGGCGTCAGCATCCCGCAGGCGTCGTCATTCGGAGCCAATCGCCGCTTGTCACTCCGAATCGACCGTCGCTTGTCATTCCGCGCCAAGCACAGCTTGTCGTTCCGAGCCAGCCACCGCCTGTCATTCCGAGCCGAT
>JBBIQI010000156.1:0-3068 GCA_037442465.1 Burkholderiales bacterium | reverse complement strand
CTGCTCGGGATGACGGAACCGGCGCCCGCGCGGGCGAAACGGACCTGCAAGGGTGCGGTTCCAAGAGATTGGGTCACCCTCAACGGTCAAACGCGAACCCACGGGCTTCCAGCCGGTTATGTCTCCGGCTGGCAGGCCGCCGACGCGGCCTGCCTTAACTTCGGCTCCGCCGAAGTTAGCCTGCGACGTAACAGGCTGGGTTGCGGGTCAGTCAATCCGAACCCACCTCGCCTCCAGCCTGTTATCCGCGCGGTGAACGACGTTGACGTTCTTGCGCATCGCCCACGGGATCACCTGGTTGTGCAGCGGGATGTGCATGAGCTCGCGGTTGTGGATCAGCAGCGCCTGCGCGATCAACGCGTTGCGCTTCTTCTGGTCGACCTCGCTCTTGATCGCGTCGACCAGCTTGTCGTATTCGGCGTTGCTGACACGACCCAGATTGAAGTTGCCGTCGCCTTCCTTGCCGACCGTTTTCGCCAGCGACTGCAGCGAATACAGCGCGTCGAACGTCGGCACACCCCAGCCGAGCAGGTAGGCGCTGGTGTCGTACTTCTGGATCTTGGCGAAATAGCTCGCGCGCGGCATCGCGTTCAGGTTGACCTTCAACCCGATGCGCGCCCACATTGCCACCAGCGCCTTGCAGATCTCCTCGTCGTTGATGTAGCGGTTGTTCGGGCAGTCGAGCGTGAACGAGAAGCCGTTCGGATAGCCGGCGGCGGCGAGCAGTTCGCGGGCCTTCTTCTCGTCGTACGGCAGCCGTTTGTGCGCCTCCTCGGTCCAGCCGTTGACCGCGCGCTGGATGATCGCGCCGGTAGGGTCGGAGGAGCCGCGCATCACCGAGCGCTTGATCGCCTCGATGTCGATCGCGTGATACAGCGCCTGCCGCACGCGCAGGTCCTTGAACGGGTTCTTGCCCTTGATGTCGGAATAAAGAAGCTCGTCCCGAAACTGGTCGAAGCCGAGGAAGATCGTGCGGTTCTCGGCACCCTCGACGACCTTGGTGTTCGGGTTCGAGCGCAGCCGCGCCAGGTCCTGCGGGGCGGGGTCGAGCACGAAGTCCAATTCGCCCGAAAGCAGCGCCGCCGTGCGCGTGGCGTCGGACTTCACCGGCGTGTAGACGATCTCGGTGACGTTGCCCTTCTTGGTCGCCTTGCCCCACCAGTTCGGGTTCTCGACGAACACGGTGCGGATATCGACCTCGCGCGACTTCAGCATGTACGGGCCGGTGCCGTTGGCGTTTCGTACGGCGTGGGTCTCCTCCTTCTGCACGAAGTTCTGCGGCTGCGTGACCTTGTGCTTCTCCGACCAGGCCTTGCTCATGATGCGCAGCTCGGGCATCTGCCGCAGCAGCACCGGGTTCGGCACCGTCGTGTAGATCAGCACCGTGTGATCGTCGACCGCGTGTGCGCGCTGGATCGCGGTGGTGTAGACGCGGAAATTCGACGTCGGCGCCATTGCGCGCTCGATCGAGAACACGACGTCGTGCGCGGTGAACGGCGTGCCGTCGTGGAATTTCACGCCCTTGCGCAGGTTGAAACGCCAGATCAGCGGCGTCTCCTGCTTCCACGAAACGGCGAGCGCGGGTTCCAGTTCGAACTTGTCGTTGTAGTTGATCAGCGGCTCGTAGATGTAGCTGTTGGCGGTGTTGTTCAGCCCTTCGTTCTGCGCATGCGGGTCGAAGGTCAAAATGTCGCCCTGGCTGGCCCAGCGCAGGGTCTTGGCGTCGACCGCGGCGACGGCGGCAACGCCCGCCGCAAGCAACGCGACGGTTGCCGCCTTGGCAAAGATCTGGCGCATCCGGTGACTCCTTCCTGGAAGGTGAGTGACAGGCGGCGGATGCTGCACCATGCCCCTGGGCGCGTCAAACGCGGTTTTCCCGGGGACAGCGGCGCTGCAGTACCGGCGGCAATCGACCGTTGTCGCCGTCTGCTGCGCGACCTGGCCGTATGCCTCGGCCCACACGAGGCGTGGGGGCCAGCCGCCGAAGCGGTCACCCGGGTTCCGGACGACCAGTAAGATCCGGCCGCCGGACCCCGCCGCGCAGCCATGATCCCATGCCGCTTTCGCAACGTATCGCCGAGCGTCTGACCCGGGCCATCGAGGCGACGGACCTCGCGTCGGATCCCTTCGCCCATCTCGCGTTCAGCGGCGTGTTTCCGCCGGACGTCTACGCGGAGCTGCTCGCGCAACTGCCGGCCGACGCCTATTACCGCGAACTGAAGCACAGCGACGCGATGCTGCCGGACGGGCGCAGCGCGCGGCTGCAGTTTCCGCTGGTGCCGGGCAACATCGCCCGCCTGCCGGCCGCGCAGGCGGCGTTTTGGCGCGAGGTCGTCGCGGGCCTGACGGCCCCCGTAGTGGACGCCGCGTACAAGGCGAAATTCGCGGCCAGCCTCGAAGCCGTGCGCGGTCGCCCGATCGATTGGATCAGGCTGCGCCACTACGCGACGCTGTTCCGCGACCTCGGCGGCTACCGGATCTCGATCCACCCAGATTCGCCGCGCAAGGCGCTCACGACCCAGTTCTACCTGCCCGCCGACGACAGCCAAGTGCATCTGGGCACGCGCTTTCATGCGCGCAATGCCGACGGCTCGTTTCGCGAGGTGCGCGCGATGCGCTTCGCGCCGAACAGCGGTTACGCGTTCGCGGTGACGCCCGCAAGTTGGCACAGCGTCGAGCCGATGCGCCCCGACGACAAGCCGCGCAACAGCCTGATGGTGATCGTCTTCTACGACCGCGGACCACTGGTCGAGGGCTTCAAGGCGGCGCGCGCATCGCTGCGCGGCTGGTACGACCGCATGGTCGGCGCGCGCGGCGGTGCACCCGAGGCGGGCGAAGGTCGGATCGAGCGGATGTAACCGCTAGCCCGGATATTTCACGAGGTCGCCCCCGTTTGCGTGCGTTCTGTCTCGGTCAATCACCCCTGTCGCGCTGCGGGCTGCCGATCCAATTCGTACCGCCGGGGCTAGTCGAGCGACGCGCCGGCGCTCGCGGCGCGCGCCGGCCGCAGCACGATATCGCCGTAGTAGGCCTCGACCGTGCCACCGGTGTTGTCGGTGTCGGTCAGC
>JBBIQI010000155.1:0-7776 GCA_037442465.1 Burkholderiales bacterium | reverse complement strand
GTCCGATAAGGCGGCAGCCTTTCGGCGCAGGCGGGCGGCCACTACCAACACCGCGCAACGACGCCAGCGGGCCCCGCAGCGGAAAGATTCGCCCTCGTTTCCTCACCACAGAGACACAAAGGCTCAGAGAAAGGGTACGAACCAAGTCCTTGCGCGCATCCCCCTGACCCACCGGGTAGCGAGCCTATTCGCATAACCGTCGGTTTTTCCTCGGTGTTCTTCTGTGTCTCTGTGGTTCAAATGCGGTTTTCAGGCTCACAGCTTCGGGCCGCAGACGGCGCGCTACATCGTGTAGTTGAGCGCGAGCCGGCCGCCGTCGGGATAGACCGTCGAACCGGTGAGATACGACGCGTCGTCGCTGGCGAGGAACACGGCGATGCGCGCGATCTCCTCCGGTTCGCCGAGCCGCCCGAGCGGCGTGCGCGACAGAATGCGCGTGCGCGCAGCTTCGTTGGTCAGCACCGCCGTTTTCAGCAGTTCGGTCGCGATCGATCCGGGGCCGATGCCCATCACGCGGATACCTTTCGGCGCGAGCCCGATCGCCATCACCTTGGTCAACTGGTTCACGCCGCCCTTGCTGACGGTGTACGGGACCTGGTTGGCGATCGCCACGACGGCGTTGGCGCTCGACATGTTGATCACGACGCCGCGTTCGCTGCCGGCCGGTGCGCTCGCGCGCGGCGGTTGCGCGGCCATCTGCCGCGCAGCCGCCTGCCCGCACAGGAAAGCGCCCTTCAGATTGACGCGCAGCACGCGATCGAAGTCTTCCTCGGCGAGATCGAGGAACTCGGCCGCGTGCACGATGCCAGCGTTGTTGACGAGCACGTCGAGCCGCCCGTAGTGATCGACGGCGAACTTCACGAGCCGTTCGGCGTCGGCGCGTTCGCCGACATCGGCGCGGCAAAACAGCGCCGTTCCGCCGGCCGCGGCGATGTCCTTGACGAGCGCGGCGCCGCCGACTTCGTTGACGTCGGAGACGACGAGCCTGGCGCCCTCGGCGGCAAAGGCTTTCGCGCAGGCCGCGCCGATGCCCTGCGCGGCGCCGGTGACAATCGCGATGCGATCGAGCAGTTTCATCGTAGCACCCGGGTCGAAAGCGATGGCGGCATTGTCCGGCATTTCGGTGCCCGCCAGCCGGCGCGGCGGCCGGACTGGCGCGCGCAGCGGTCACCCGAAGTTTGCGAAAACCGTTGCCATCGGGCAGACTCGCCGCCTTTCGCCGCGCACCGGTCGGTCGAACGCCACCGCGCGCCCCGGCAAGCGCCGCATGCAATGGGCCCGCGCCGCGTACGGTTGATCTTGCCGGTCGCGGCGGCACCTACCGAGCGCCGCGCCGGCGGTCGGCGTGTTTGGGCGACAATTCGGACATCGTGATGAACGCTCCGGACAGAATGTTTCTCCCCGACGTGCAGGCCAGCGCCGACGGCCGCAACCTGGCGATCCAGCGCGTCGGCGTGCGCTCGATGACGTACCCGGTGACGGTGGCCACGCCGCACGGCGCGCTGGCTACCGTCGCCGCAGTCGACATGTACGTCGGGCTGCCGGCTGACAAGAAGGGCACGCACATGTCGCGCTTCATCGAGGTGCTGCAGCAGCATCACGAGCCGCTGTCGTCCGCGTCGCTGGCGCGGTTGATGGAGTCGATGCTGGAGCGGTTGGAGGCCGAGCGCGGGCACATCGAGATCCGCTTTCCCTACTTCATGAAGAAGTCGGCGCCGGTGTCCGGCGTAACCAGCCTGATGGACTATCAGGTCGCGCTGCGCGCGGAGCAGGACGCGAGCGGGCTGAAGCTCACCCAGACCGTCGTCGTGCCGGTCACCAGCCTGTGTCCTTGCAGCAAGAAAGTCGCCGACTACGGCGCACACAACCAGCGCTCGCACGTGACCATCAGCGCGCAACTCGCGGGCGAACTCGGCATCGAGGAACAGATCCGCATCGCCGAGGCGGTCGGCTCCTCCGAAATGTGGGCGTTGCTGAAGCGGCCCGACGAGAAATATGTGACCGAGCAGGCCTACGACAACCCGAAATTCGTCGAGGACATCGTGCGCGACGTCGCGGTCGCGCTCGACGCCGACGAGCGCGTGCTCGCATACTCGGTCTCCGCGGAAAACTTCGAGTCGATCCACAACCACTCGGCTTACGCGTTGATCGAGCGGGACAAGCGCAAGGTCTGACCGAGTCGTGGCTTCGTCGCGCATCGCTGAGCCCCGCGCAGCCTGCGCCGGTCCTGCTGCGGGAGCTTCCCGGCGCCGCAGCCGGCGCGGTCCGAGCGTGCGGCAGCCCTTGCCAGCCCATGCCCGCCCGTGCGCGCGAGTCCGCCGGTCGCCAGCGCGGCGCCGGTGCGACGCATGAGAATCGCGGTCATCGGCGCCGGCATCGCCGGACTCGGCTGCGCCTACGCGCTGCAAGGCGCGCTGCGCGGGCGGGCGCGCGTTACCCTGTATGAGGCCGCCGAGCGGCTCGGTGGCCACGCCAATACCGTCGACGTCGAGCTCGACGGCGTCTCCCACCCGGTGGACACCGGCTTCCTGGTGTTCAACCGGCGCACCTATCCGAACCTGATCCGCCTGTTTGACGAGCTGCGCGTGCCGACCGCCGCGAGCGACATGTCGTTCGCGGTCAGCGTCGCGCGCGCCAGCGGTCGCCGGCTCGAGTGGGCGGGATCGAACCTCGACACCGTCTTCGCGCAGCGGCGCAACCTGCTGTCGCCTGCTTTCCTGGGCATGCTGCGCGACATCCTGCGCTTCAACCGGCAGGCCACGCGCGTGGCCGAGGGCCGAGAGGACGCCGGCGGGCTCGCGCTCGGCGAATTCCTGGAGCGCCACCGTTATGGCGGCCCGTTCCGCCACTGGTACTTGCTGCCGATGGCCGCCGCGATCTGGTCCTGCCCGACGGCGGCGATGCTCGCCTACCCGTTCGCGACCTTCGTGCGCTTCTGCCACAACCACGGGCTGTTGCAGATCGAAAACCGTCCGCAGTGGTACACGGTCGCGGGCGGCGCGCGCCGGTACGTGCAGGCGGTCGCCGCAACGCTCGACGACGTGCGGCTCGGCGAGCCGGTGCACCGGGTCGAACGCGACGCCGCTGCCGCTTCGGTGCTCGTCGCCAGCCGCACCGCGCGCGAGCGCTTCGACCAGGTCGTGCTGGCCTGCCATAGCGACCAGTCGCTGCGCTTGCTCGCCGACGCGGACCGCGCCGAGCGCGCGCTGCTCGGCGACGTGCGCTATCAGGCGAACCGCGCGGTGCTGCATACCGATGCGCGGCTGATGCCGGCCGCACGCAGGGTGTGGTCGTCCTGGAACTATCTGAGCGACGGCGGCGACGCGCCGAACGTCTCGGTGACGTACCTGCTGAACCGGCTACAGCCGCTACCCTTCACCACGCCGCTGTTCGTCAGCCTCAATCCCATCGTCGATCCGGCGCCGGATCGGTTCATCGCCGCGTTTGATTACGCTCATCCCGTCTTCGACGACCGCGCCGTCGCCGCGCAGCAGCGCCTGGGCATGGTGCAGGGCCGCCGCCGCGTGTGGTTCGCCGGCGCGTGGACCGGTTACGGCTTTCACGAGGACGGGCTGAAATCAGGACTGGCCGTCGCTGCCGCGATCGCTGCGGCCGCCCCGCACGGCGCCGGTCAGCAGCGGGCGGCGTGAACGACGCGCCGCCGCGGTTTAACGCGGTCGCGCCTGCAGACCGCCGAAGCAAGTCGCGAGCATGATGTCGACGATCTGCTCGTCGCTGTAGTTGCCCGCGAGCTTGAGGTAGTCGGCCACCGGATCGCATGCGCGCGCGTAAAGCGTGTACAGCACCGCCTCCGCGGGCAGATTCGGATCGATCGAGCCGTCTGCTTGCGCCGCTTCGATCCACGCGCCCAGCCTTTCGCTGACTTCCATCAGCCGCTCGACATACGGACGATGCCTGAGCAGCGCTTCGCGCAACGTCGAGCGCGTCGACGGCAACAGCGGCATTTGTCCCTGCAGGTGCTGCATCAGCGCCCAGCGCACCACCGCGCGCAGCTTGTCGAGGGGTCGCGCCGACGCCGGCTGCAGTGCGATGACCTCGAGCGTTCGTTCGAGCAGGCGCGTCAGGGCCGCGGCCGCCAGCGCCTCCTTGGACTCGAAGGTCTTGTACAGGCTCGCCTTGGCGATGCCGACCAGGGCTGCGACCGCGTCCACCGTCATCAGGTCGTAGCCACGCTCGGCGAGCAGCGTGTTCACGGCCTGCAGGATGGCGTCCTCCTTCAGCTTCGCCTGCTGTTCCTTCCAGGAGGGTCGCGGCGTTGTGACTGATTGGTCATTCATTGGCCGAGACAGTTTAGCGTCTTACTCAAAGCGCGTGCCGCCGAGGCGCACGTGCGCCGCCGCACCGAGCTGCGTGCGGGTTAACACCAATCAGTTGCGAAATGATCTTGTTAGTTTACGAATTGAACTGTACAGTTCAAAACCATGCAACGCAACCCCACCAGCCCGCACTACAGCGGCCGCAGCGATGGCGGAGCGCCGCTGGCCAGCATCGGCTTCGGCTCGGTGCGCCACGCGCGCAGCCGCCCGGCGGCGCACGCATTCGGCCACGCCGCCTTCTTTCTGCGATTGCCACTGCGCGCCTTCGCGGCGAGGCCGTGGCCGTACCGGCTGCTGGCGCGCAACGGCCGCGGGTTGTTCGCGCTGAACGACGCGGACCACGGCGACGGCCGGCCGCTGCTCGCGTGGATCGATTCGCTGCTGCGGCGCGCGGGCATCGACGGCGCCGACGGCGAGGTCTGGCTGCACACCTTTCCGCGCGTGGCCGGCTACGTGTTCAACCCGGTGAGTTTCTGGTTCTGCGAGCGCGCCGACGGGCGCCTGCGCGCGATCGTCTGCGAGGTGAACAACACTTTCGGCGAGCGGCACGCATATCTGCTGGCGCATGACGATGGCCGCCCCATCGCGTGGGGCGAAGAGCTGCGCGCCCGCAAGGTGTTCCACGTCTCGCCGTTCTGTCGGGTCACCGGTGAGTACCGCTTCCGCTTCGCGCTGACGGCCGGCGCGCCGCCGCGCTTCGTCGCCCGCATCGACTACCACGACGGCGACCAAGGCCCGCTGTTACGGACCGCGATCGCTGGCGAACTGCGGCCGCTCACCGATCGGCAGCTGGCCCGCGCGTTCTTCCGTTACCCCGCATTCACCGTCGGCGTCATCGCGCGCATCCACTGGCATGCGCTGCGACTTTGGTTCAAACGCGTTCCCTTCTACCGGAAACCCGTGCCGCCGACGCACGACCTGACCCGCTGACCGACCTGCATCGCCGCCATGAACGAACTTGCCTTGGGCGCCCGCCCACTCGAACTCGACACCTCGCGGTTTCCGGTGCGTGCCCGTTATGCGCTGCGGCTGCTCGCGCGCATCGAGTCCGGCACGCTCGTCGTGCAGTTTCCGGATGGCCAGTGCGCCGCCTTCGGCACCGGACGGCCGCGTGTGCAGATCCGCCTCGCCGGCTGGCGCGTCTTCGACGCCGTGTTGAACAGCGGCGACATCGGATTTGCAGAGAGCTTCATCGCCGGCGACTGGACCACGCCGGACCTGGTGCCGCTGCTGGCGTTGTTCGCACGCAACCGTGGCGCGGTCGAACGCTTCGTCTACGGATCGTTCTGGGGAAGGCTGGCGTACCGGCTGCGCCATCTGCGCAATCGCAACACGAAGTCCAACGCGCGCAGGAACATCCATGCGCACTACGACCTGGGCAACGACTTCTATGCGCTATGGCTCGACCCGTCGATGAGCTACTCGAGCGCGCTGTTCGGGACGCGCGCGCCAGCCCCGATCGCACCCGCCGACGACGCGCGCCTGCTCGCCGGGCAGCACGCGAAGTACGCGCGCGTACTGAACGAGCTGCAGTTGGCGCCGGGCGCGCAGGTCCTGGAGATCGGCTGCGGCTGGGGCGGGTTCGCCGAGGTGGCGGCGCGCGCCGGGCACGCGGTGACCGGGCTGACGCTGTCGCCGGCGCAGCTCGACTACGCGCGCGCGCGCTTGCAGCGGCAGGGGCTGCGCGCCGAGTTGCGCCTGCAGGACTATCGCGACGTGCACGGCCGCTACGACGGCGTCGCGTCGATCGAGATGTTCGAGGCGGTCGGCGAGGCGTACTGGCCCGCGTACTTCGCCACACTCGCGCGCTGCCTGAGACCGGGGGCACGCGCGTGCGTACAGACGATCGTCATCGCCGACGAACTCTTCGAGCGCTACCGGCGCGGCACCGATTTCATCCAGCAGTACGTGTTCCCGGGCGGCATGCTGCCGTCGCCGCAAGCCTTCGAGCAGGCCGCGGCGCGGGCCGGGCTCGCGGTCGTTGACCGTCTACCGTTCGGGCGCGACTACGCGATCACGCTCGCCAGTTGGCGCGCGCGTTTCGCCGCGCGGCTGCAGGACGTGCGTGCGCTCGGCTTCGACGAGCGCTTCATCCGCATCTGGGACTTCTATCTCGCCTACTGCGAGGCGGCCTTCGCCGAGGGCAACACCGATGTCATCCAGTACACGCTGCGCCGGGCATAGGGTCGCCCGCTTGGCAGCCGCGTGCGCGCTGGCGCTGGCCGGCTGGGCAGCCGCGGCGGCGGACGATGCGCCGGCCGTGCTGCCAGCGCCGGTGCACACCCACCTCGATGCCGCGCGCCTCGCAGGCGAAGGGCGGCTGACGTGGTTCGGCTTTCCGGTGTACGACGCCCGTCTGTTCGTGCCCGCCGGCTTCGATGCGCGCGATCCCGCCACGCAGCGCTTCGTGCTCGAGCTCACGTACGCGCGGCGCCTGACGGGCCGCTCGATCGCGGACGCCAGTCGCGACGAACTCGAGCGACTCGGCTTTGGCAGCGCCGCCGACCGCGCGCGCTGGCATGCGGCGATGACGCGCATCTTCCCTGACGTGGACAAGGATCGTCGCATCGCCGGTGTGCACCTGCCCGGGCGCGGTGCGCGCTTCTACTTCGACGGCCGCTTCATCGGCGCGATCGAGGACGCAGAGTTCGCGCGCGGATTCTTCGCGATCTGGCTGGACCCCCGCACGCGCGCGCCGGCGTTGCGCGCCGCCTTGCTGCGTCTGGTCGCGCCGCAGGAGCAGCGATGAGCGCCCGCGCGCCGATCAGCGCTGCGCCGCCGCTTGGTGCAACGGGTGCCGACCGCGGCGCCCTGGCCGCGTACGCCGTGCTCGGTCTGCCCCTGGCGATGATGGCGCTGCCGGTGTACGTGTTCGTGCCGGCGTTCTACGCCGAGGCGACCGGACTGGCGCTGGCCACGATCGGCGCGCTGCTGCTCGGCACCCGCCTGCTCGACGCGTTGGCCGATCCGCTGCTTGGCGCCTGGGTCGACGCGCAGGGCCGCGAGCGCACCGATCGCGGCCCCTACCTGCGGCCGATTTTGGTCGCCGCCGCACCGCTGGCGCTCGGTTTCGCGTTGCTGTTCCATCCGCCCGGCGGCGGCCCGGCGTTGTCGTCGATCTGGCTCGGCGCAACGCTGCTCGCCGCCTACCTCGGCTATTCGCTGGCCAGCATCGCCTATCAGGCCTGGGGTGCGCGACTCGCCCACGACGACGCGGGCCGCGCGCGGATCACCGCCGCGCGCGAAGGCGCCGGCCTGGTCGGCGTGATCGCTGCCTCGGTGGTGCCGGTCGTGTTCGGCGTTACCGCGCTTTCCGTGCTGTTCGCACTGGCGCTGCTCGCCGCGCTGGCGCTGCTTGCGATGCGTGCGCCGCGCCCGGCAGCGAGCGCGCCGGCCCGTCGTGGTCTCGGCGTCTACGTCCTCCGCTCGCGGAAGGCGG
>JBBIQI010000154.1:0-7830 GCA_037442465.1 Burkholderiales bacterium | reverse complement strand
GGTTGATAATATCCGCGCGCCCCCTCTTGCGCCATCGGAAAACGCCGTTGTTTCAAGGCTTTCGGCGCGCATCCTCAACGACAGTCGAACCTGAACGCCTCGCACGATGGACCCGGCTCCCCTTCGCATGAGACAACGCCGCGACCACGGTTTCACCCTGATCGAGATCATGGTCGTGATCACGATCCTCGGCATCCTGGCCGCCCTGATCGTGCCGCGCGTCGTCGGCCGCACCGATGATGCGCGCATCGCGGCGGCGAAGCAGGATATCGCTTCGATCATGCAAGCGCTGAAGCTCTATCGCCTCGACAACGGCCGCTATCCGACCACCGAGCAGGGGCTGCGCGCGCTGATCGAGCGACCGAGCACCGAACCCGTGCCCACCAACTGGAAGCAGGGTGGTTATCTCGAGCGCAGTTCGTTGCCCAAGGATCCGTGGGGTAAGGAATACCAGTATCTGAACCCCGGTCTGCGGGGCGAAATCGACGTGTTCAGTTTCGGCCGCGACGGCCAGTCCGGCGGCGAAGGCCCGGACGCAGACATCGGCTCCTGGATGCTGTAGGAGCGCTTGTGGCCGAGCAAAGCGGCGCACGCATGAGAGCGCGCGGATTCACGCTGCTGGAGATGCTGATCGTGATCGTGCTCGCCGGCATCCTGTTGTCGATCGTGACGATCAGCGTGGCCCCCGACGAGCGTCAGGCGCTCGCGCGCGAGGCGCAACGCATCGGCCGGTTGTTGGCGATCGCCGCCGACGAGGCGCGCATCCGCCAGCAGCCGATCGTCTGGGAAGCCGATCTGCGCGGCTGGCGTTTCGTGACCGAAGAGTCCGGCGAGCGGCGCCTGCTGACCGGCGACGACCTGCTGCGCGAGCGCACGTGGGAGCGCGAACTGACGCGGCTGGCGGTGATCGACCGCAGCAGTGCAAAGCCGGCGCAGGTGCTGCTGGGCGCAGGCGCGCCGCCGGTGCGCGTGCCAATCGCGCGCGAGTGGGTGCAGCCGCGCCTGCGGCTGGAACTGGCCAACGACGTCGCGCGCGTGGCCGTGGAAATCGACGAGAGCGGTCGCAGTCATGTCGCGCTGCAGTAGCCGGACCAAGAAGCGCGGATTCACGCTGCTCGAAGTGCTGGTGGCACTCGTGATTATCGGCGTGGCGCTCGCCGCGGCGATGCGCGGCGCGCTGTCGCTGACAGGCACGGCCGAGGAAACGCGCTACAAGCTGCTCGCCACGCTGACCGCCGAGAACCGCCTGTACGAGCTGCGGCTCGCCCGGCAGCGACTCGAGCTCGGGCAGAACTCGACCGACTGCGAACAGGGCGGCGTGACGTTTATCTGCGAGCAGATCGTCAAGTCCACGCCGAACCCGTTCTTTCGCCGCATCGAGCTGCGCGTGTATCGCACCCAGGACGAGCAGCGCCGGCAATACGCCGAGATGCTGACCGTGCTGCCGACCAACCAATGATGCGCCGGGCCGCGTTGTGCGGCTTCACGCTGCTGGAGCTGCTGATCGCGATCAGCGTGCTTTCACTCGTGTCGATCATCGCGTGGCGCGGACTGGACACGCTGGTGGCCACGCGCGAGCGCCTGGCGCCGGAAGGCGACGACGTGCGCGCTTTGCTCACCGCCTTCGGCCAGCTCGAGCGCGACCTCGCGCACGTGGCCGATCCGACACTGTTCGCGCTGGCGTCGAATCCGGTGCAGGTCCGGCTCGCGACCGGCGGTCAGGTGCTCGAGATCGTGCGCATCGCGCCGCCGGACGAAAGCGGCGCACTCGCGCTGCAGCAGGTTTTCTATCGCATCGACGACGGCGCGCTGCTGCGGCAGGCGACGCCGGCCACGCGCGTGTTCGCACCGGTCGAAGCCGAGCAATTCAGCAATGTGCGTCTGCTCGGCGCCATCAAGGCGATGCGCGTTCGTCTGTGGCAACCCGGCGCGGGATGGGTCGCTGCCGACCAATCCGGGCCGCAGTCGCCCGGCCGAGCGGCCACGCCGCCGCAGGGCGTCGAAGTCAGCGTCGAGCGTGCCGACGGCAAGACGTATCGGCGCGTGTTGCTAGTGGGGTGAGGATCATGGCAGTCGCCGCATCCGCCTCGGCCCCCCTTTTCGCTCGCGAGCTCAGGCCGACGCACCTTCGCCAGCCGTGGGGCGGTGCCGCGCGTCAGCGCGGTGCGGCGGTGTTGATGGCCTTGTTCGTCGCGACACTGGCGACGTTGATCGTCACCGGCTTGTTCTGGAACCAATTCGTTCTATTGCGGACGATCGAGAACCAGCAGCTCGTATCGCAGAGCCGGCTGCTGCTGCGCGGCGCGCTCGACTGGGCCCGTGCGATCCTGCGCGAGGACGCGGCGCGTTCGAACTACGACGCGCGCACGGAGCCCTGGGCCACGCCGCTGGCGCCGACGCGGCTCGATCAGCTCGGCGAGACTTCGGCGCTCGCCTCGCAGGCGACGATCGAAGGCGACATCGACGATGCGCAGGCGCGGCTGAACCTGCGCAACCTCGTCGCCGCCGACGGCCAGGTCGTCGAGCGCGAGCTGGCCGCATTGCGCCGGCTGTGCGCGCTGCTTTCGGTGCCGGAGGCGACTGCGGACCTGGTCGCGCAGCGCATGGCCGAGGCCTTCGCGCCGGCCGCGGCTGCAGCGGCCGGTGAACCCGCCAAGCCGCGGCCGATTCCGCTCGTGCTGCCGCGCGACCTGTTCGCGGTCCAAGGTATCGACCCGGAAGCCGCCGCCAAACTGGTCTCGCATGTGGTCGTGCTCGATGAACCGACGCCGGTCAACGTCAACACCGCGGCAGCCGAAGTGATCGCTGCGCGCATCCCCGGGCTGACCTGGATGGACGCCAACCGCATCGTCGAGCAGCGCACCCAGCTCGGCTACTTTCGCGACGTCGCCGACCTGCGCAACCGGCTTGGTGAAAAGGCGGCGGGGCTGCTGCCGCAGGATGTCTCCACGGCGTCGCGCTACTTTTTCGTGCGCGGCCGCGTCCGGCTTGACCGCGCCAGCACCGGGATGGAAGCTCTGGTCAAGCGCGGCCAGCCGGGTGCGCCGGCGCCGATCGCCGTGCTCTGGCAGCGCGAACTATGAAAGAGAAGTCGGTCCAGCGCCTGTTCGTTTTCGTCCCGCCGCACCGCGCGCTTGGCGGCCGCGGCAAGCTCGCGTCGTCGACCGTCGTGAGCTTCGTCGCGATCGGCCCCAAGGGAACCGAAAGCGGAGAAACGCCGATCGCGCTGCTGCCGAAGGCCTCCGCAGTCGATCTGGTGTTCGACACGTCGGACGTGTTCGTCGCCGCCGTCGATGCGCCGCGCATGCCGGAGGCGAAGCTGCGGTTGGCGCTGCCGAACCTGCTCGAGGAGCGGCTGCTGTCCGACCCGGCCGACTGCCACTTCGCGTTCACGCCGCAGGCGCGGTCGGGTACGGTGACGACGATCGCCGCGGCGCCGAAGCTGCCCGTGGCGGTCATCGACCGTGGACTGCTGACCAGCGCGCTCGACGCGCTGTCCGAAGCCGGCTATCGCCCGCGCGCGGCGTACTCGGAGATCTACGTGGTGCCCGCGCCCGCTGCCGGCGTGTTGAGCGTGCGGCTGGACCGCGGGCGCGGGATCGCGCGCAGCGGCAAGCACGACGGCTTCGCGTTCGAGTTCGACGGCGCGTCCTTGCCGGCGCCGCTGCTGCTCGCGGTCCGCCAGCTCGGCATCAAGCGCGTGCAGGCGTACGGGCGCGACGCCGGCAGACTCGTGCAGTTCGCCGAGCAGCTCGGTGTGGCGGTCGACGCTTCGCAACGCGAGATCGACGTGGCGGCGACCGAAACCGCGGTGAACCTGCTGCAGGGCGCATTCGCGCCGGGCGGCCTGCTCGGCAGTCTGTCGCTGCCGAAGCTCACGACCGCGCGCCTGAAGGCGCCGCTGATCTGGGCCGGTGTCGCGGCGGCGACTTTCGTCGTCGGCATGAACGCATACTGGCTGAAGCTCGAGGCCGAAGCGAAGGCGCTCCGCGCGCAAATGGACGCCGCGTTTCGCAGCGCGTTTCCCGAGACCACCGCCGTCGTCGACCCCGTGCTGCAGACGCAGCGCCAGTTGGGCGCGCTGCGCGCGCGCGCCGGCATTCCGTCGGCCGACGACTTTTCGGTGCTCAACGCGCGGGCCGCGCAACTGCTGTCGCTCGCGCCGATCGGCAGCGTCGCCGGCATCGAGTACCGCGAGGGCTCGCTGCGGGTGAAGTTCAAGCCGGGCACCGCCGACAACCCGGCGCTGCAAAACACGCTGCGTGCGCAGGCGATCCAGCTTGGCCTGAACCTGCGGTTCGAGGCGGACGGCTCGGCACGGCTGACGCCGAGCGGAGGCTGACCATGAATGCGATTGCGCAGTTCTGGTCCGAGCGCGCACCGCGCGAAAAGGCGATGCTGGCGGCCGGCGCAGCGATCGTCGTGGTCGCGTTGCTATACCTGCTGGCCGTCGAGCCGGCCGTCACGGGGATCGCACGGCTGGAGCGTGGGCTGCCGCAGACGCGCGCGCAGGCCGCAAAGCTGGAGGCGCTGCTTGGCGAGGTCAGAAGCCTGAAGTCGCGCGCGCAGGTCGCGACCGTTTCGCCGCAGGAAGCGCGTGGCGCGCTCGAGAAGTCGCTCGCCGCCGCCGGGCTGAAGGCCACGCGCATCGTGCCGCTCGCCGACGGCGACCTGCAGCTCACCTTTACCAACGTCCCGTATGCGACTTGGGCTGCGTGGCTCGCGCGCACCGAACGCGAACTCGGCGCGCGCGCCAACAGCGTCAACGCGACTGCGACCGCAACCCCCGGAAACGTCGACGTCGAGCTGGCGCTGCGGCTGGCGCGCCGTGCCGGGTGAGGCTGCGCCGTGCTGCGTTGGATCGGCTATGGGTTCGTCGCGCTGGTCGCGGTCGTCGCGACGGTCGGCGCGCTCGCGCCGGCGCAATGGCTCGCGGCGGCCGTCGCAGGCGCCACGCACGGCCGCGTCGAACTGGCCGAAACGAAAGGCACGCTCTGGAACGGCGAAGCGACGCTGGTGCTCGCCTCGGGCAGCGGACCGGGTGCGGTGCGTGCCAGCCTGCCGGAACGCCTGTCCTGGCGGCTTTCGCCTTGGCAACTTCTGACCGGAACGGTCGATCTGACATTGCGGCATCCGTCGGCGCTGTCGCAGCCGCTCGCGATCCGCGCCTGGCCGAGCGGCCGCGCCACGCTCGGCGCGACGACCGTACGCTTGCCCGCGTCATTGCTCATCGGGCTGGGCGCTCCGTGGAACACCGTGCGGCCCGGCGGCGTGCTGACGGTGAGCTGGGATCGCTTGCAGATCGAACCGGGGCGCTGGCAAGGCAACCTGTCGGCCGAGTGGCAATACGCGTCGAGTGCGCTGACGCCGGTGTCGCCGATGGGGCATTACCGCCTGCAGACCAACGGCGTATTCCCCGGAACTCGACTGAATCTGCTAACCCTTTCGGGTCCCCTGGAGCTGACGGGCAGTGGCACAATCGCAGAGGGTGGGCGCTTACGCTTTCAGGGCGTAGCACGAGCCGTACCGAACGCCGACCCCGGCGTGAAGACGCAACTGTCCGGGCTGATATCGCTGCTCGGCCGGCGCGACGGCGAATCGGCGATTCTGAACATCGGAACGTGAGATGACCAAATTGCGCGAGGCACCGAGCGCAAGGCACGCACTCCCCTCGACGGCCCGCCCGCTCGCCTGGGCCGTCATCTGCGCGCTCGCGCTGCCGGCCGCGCCACTCGGCGCGCAGCAAGGCGGCGCACCGGCGCCGAAATCGCGGCCGGCCGGCAAAGAAGAAACGGTGATGCTGAACTTCGTGCAGGCCGATCTGGAAGCGGTCGTGCGCGCGATCGGCCAGTTCACCGGCCGCCAGTTCGTCATCGATCCGCGCGTCAAGGGCACGATCAACCTGGTGACCGAGCGGCCGGTCACCAAGCAGCAGGCCTACGAACAACTGCTGTCGGCGCTGCGGCTGCAGGGATTCACGATCGTCGAGTCGCCGCAGCCGGGCGGCATCGCGCGCATCCTGCCCGAGGCCGACGCCAAGCTGCAGGGCGGGCGTGTCGTCGCGCCTTCGACCGCCGCGCCGCGCGGCGATCAGATCGTCACGCAGGTATTCCAGCTTTCGTACGAATCGGCGACCAACATGGTGCCGATCCTGCGGCCGCTGATCGCGCCGAACAACACGATCTCGGCGTACGGGCCGAACAATTCGCTGGTCATCACCGACTACGCGGACAACCTGCGCCGCATCGCGCAGATCATCGCCGCGATCGATCAGCCCGGCGCGGCCGATGCGGAGATCGTCCCGCTGAAGCACGGGTTGGCGGTCGAGATCGCGGCGATCGCCACGCGCGTGCTCGACGAAGGCGCGCGCGCCGCCGGCCAGGCGCTCGACGGCGGGCAGCGCGTGCAGGTGCTCGCCGAGCCGCGCACGAACTCGCTGATCGTGCGCACCGCCAGCCGCGCGCGGCTTTATCTCGCGAAGCAGTTCATCGAGAAGCTCGACCAGCCGAGCCTGACGCCCGGCAACATCAACGTCGTCTACCTGCGCAACGCGGAAGCGACCAAGCTCGCGCCGCTGCTGCGCGCAATCATCGCAGCCGATCCCTCGTTCGTGCCGCAGACCGGCGGCGGCGGGTTGACGCCGACGACGAGGGCACCGGGCCAACCTGGCCAACCTGCACAGCCCGTCGTGCAGGCGCAGCCGAGCTCCGCGTTGACTGCCGGCGGCGCCGGCGCCGCCGGCGGGCTGGCCGGGATGATCCAGCCCGACGCGGCGACCAACTCGCTGATCATCACCGCGCCCGAGCCGCTGTACCGGAACCTGCGCGCAACGATCGAAAAACTCGACGTGCGGCGCGCGCAGGTCGTCATCGAATCGCTGATCGTCGAAGTCAGCGCGGACAAGGCCGCGGAGTTCGGCGTGCAGTTCCAGGCGCTCGGCGGGTTGCGCGAGACCAACGCCAACGACACCAGCGTGATCGGCGGCACCAATTTCGGTGCGCGCGGCAGCGGCACCAACATCATCGATGCCGCGCAGAACCTGGGCTCGCTCGGATCGGGGCTCAATATCGGCGTGATCCGTGGCCGCGTGACGATTCCCGGCATCGGCGAGGTGACCAACCTGGGTTTCCTCGCGCGTGCGCTCGAGACGCGGGCCAACGCCAACGTGCTGTCGCGACCGAACATCCAGACGCTGGACAACGAGGAGGCTAAGTTCCTGGTCGGCCAGAACGTGCCTTTCCAGACCGGCTCGTTCACGCAGGGTTCCACTGGCGCGACCAACCCGTTCCAGACGTTCGAGCGGCGCGACATCGGCACGCAACTGCGCGTGCGCCCGCAGATCTCCGAGGGCGGCGCGGTGCGGCTGTCGATCTATCTGGAGGTCTCGTCGATCGCGCCGACCACGGTGCAGGGTCAGATCGTCACCAACAAGCGCAGCTTCGAGTCGGCGGTGATCGTCGACGACGGCAACTTCGTCGTGCTGTCGGGGCTGATCGAGGACCGCTCCAACGACAGCGAAAGCAAGGTGCCGCTGCTCGGCGATCTGCCGCTGATCGGCGGGCTGTTCCGCTACGACAACCGCTCGCGCACGAAGACCAACACGATGATCTTTCTGCGCCCGTACGTGATCCGCGACGAACGCGCCTCCTCGACGCTGGCCGCCGACCGTTACGAGTACATGCGCACGCAGATGACCGACAGCCAGCGGCCCGACTCGTTGCTATTCCGGGGCTATCAGACGGACCTGCCGCCGCCGGCGCCCGCGAAGCCGCAGGCACCTGCGCCCGCACCGACCGTGCCGCCGGCCACAAGCGGACCGCCGGCGACCGC
>JBBIQI010000153.1:0-8019 GCA_037442465.1 Burkholderiales bacterium | reverse complement strand
GAGGCCGCCGAGGCGGCGTGGCTGGAGGAGCAGGGTCGGGAGGTTGCAGCGGCGCGCGCACTACAGGCGGCCGACGCCGAGATCGCGAGCCTGACCCATGCGCTTTCGCAGCTTGCAGCGCGCGGCGAGGCGGCGCGCGCCGCGGTTGCCCGCGCGCTTGCGCAGGTGGCGCAGGAAGCCGACGAATTCGCCGGCCGGCGCGCGTTCGCGCTGCGTGCACCTGGGGACGGCGTCGTGACCGCGATCCAGGCCCACGTGGGGCAGACGGTGCGCCCCGCCGAGCCGCTGGCGACACTGTTGCCGGTGCAGGGCGAGTTGCTGGCGCATCTGTACGTGCCGTCGCGCGCGGTGGGTTTTATCGAACCGGGCCGCGCGGTACGGCTGCGTTATCAGGCCTACCCGTACCAGAAATTTGGGCAATACGAGGGGTGGGTGGAGTCGGCGTCGCGCACGGCGCTTTCGCCGGCGGAACTCGCGGCGCTCGGAGTCACCCCGAGCGGGGATTCGCTTTATCGCGTGCTGGTGCGGCTCAACGCGCAGCACGTACTTGCGTATGGCGAGCCGCAGCCGTTGCAGGCCGGCATGCGGCTGGAGGCGGATGTGCTGCTCGAGCGCCGCCGGCTCGTCGAATGGCTGTTCGAGCCGCTGCTCGGTTGGCGGCACCGAGGCTGACGAGGACTTACGGTGTAAGGGGGGGAGTGACTATGACGACGGGTGATCGCGTGAAGAAGCTTCTGTCGCCGGCGAGCGCTTTCGCAGCCGGCGGATTCCTGTTTGCGGCCACGAGCGACTACGGGTGGCTGAAGTCGCTGTTGTGGGGCGCGGGCGCCGGCATCGTGGGTACGGCCGTGCTGTGGTTGGCCGGCGTGGGCCGATCGGATTCCGACCGGCGCGACTCGGCCGGCCCGTAGCGCTGTGGTTGCCTGGCGACGATGATCGATCTGGCACGTGTGCTGGCGCTGGATCGGCGCCGCCTGCCGGTGGTGCTGCAGACCGAGGCCGCGGAATGCGGCCTGGCCTGCCTAGCGATGGTGGCCGGCCACCATGGCCTGGCCACCGATCTGCCCGCTTTGCGCCGGCGCTTTTCGCTGTCCCTGAAGGGGGCGACGCTGTCGTTTCTGATGCAGGCCGCGGGCCAGCTCGAACTCGCGCCGCGGCCATTGCGGGTCGAGCTGGCCGAGCTGCCGCAGTTGCGCACACCGTGCATTCTGCACTGGGATCTGAACCATTTCGTCGTTCTGGCGCGCGCGGATGCGCGGCGCGCGGTCATCCACGACCCGGCGCGCGGCCGGCGCGTGCTGCCGATGAGCGAAGTGTCGCGACACTTCACCGGCGTGGCGCTGGAGCTGACGCCGACCGGCGGCTTCGAGCGGCGCGACGAACGCCGCCGCGTGCGGCTGACCGATCTGATGGGGCGTGTGACAGGGCTGAAGCGCTCGCTCGCACAGGTACTGGCGCTGGCGGTCGCTTTGCAGGTCTTCGCGTTGGCCAGCCCCTTTTTCATGCAGTGGGTCGTCGACGGCGCCATCGTTTCCGCCGACCGCGACCTGCTGACGGTGCTGGGGCTAGGGTTCCTGCTGTTGCTGGCGATTCAGACCGCCATCGGCGCCGCGCGCTCCTGGGTGCTGTTGTACCTGAGCACCGCGCTAAATCTGCAGTGGCTGGCCAATGTGTTCTCGCATCTGCTGCGGCTGCCCGTGTCGTACTTCGAGAAGCGGCACCTGGGCGACGTGGTGTCACGCTTTCACTCGGTCACTGCGATCCAGCGCACGCTGACGACGAGTTTCGTCGAGGCGCTGCTCGACGGACTGATGGCGATCGCTACGCTGGTGCTGATGACGGTGTACAGCGCGGCGCTGACGGCCGTCGCGGTGGGCGCGGTCGTCGTCTATGGCCTGCTGCGCCGCGCGTTCTACGCGCCGTTGAAGCGCGCCCAGGAGGAGCACCTCGTGCACGCGGCCAAGCAGCAGTCCCACTTTCTGGAGACCGTGCGCGGGGTGCAGTCGATCAAGCTGTTCGGGCGCCAGGAGGAACGACGCGCGCGCTGGCTGAACCTGGTGGTCGATGCCGCCAACCGCGACGCGGTCGGGCAGAAGCTGGCGCTGGGTTTTCGCGCCGCCAACACGCTGCTGTTCGGCGCCGAACGCGTCGTGGTCGTCTGGCTGGGCGCGCTGCTGGTGCTGGATGACGCGCTGACGGTGGGCATGCTGTTCGCGTTCGTCAGTTACAAGGAGCAGTTCGCCGCGCGCGTCGGCGGCCTGATCGACAAGCTGATCGAGCTGAAGATGCTCGACGTGCAGGCCGAGCGGCTGGCTGACATCGTGCTTGCCGAGCCGGAACCCCAGGCGCCGGCGGTGCCGATCGCGGCCGGGGCGGACGCGTCGCTGGAGATCCGCGACGTCGCCTTCCGTTACGCCGACACCGAGCCCTGGGTGCTGCAGGGGTGCACGCTGCGCATCGAGCACGGCGAGTCGGTGGCGATCGTAGGCCCGTCCGGCGGCGGCAAGACGACCCTGCTGAAAGTCATGCTCGGGCTGTTGGTGCCGCCGGACGGCACGGTACGTTTCGGCGGCGTCGACATCCACAAGCTGGGAATCGATGCCTACCGCAGGCTGGTCGGCACCGTGATGCAAGACGATCAGCTGTTCGCCGGCTCGATCGCGGAGAACATCGCATTCTTCGATCCGGCGCCGGATCACGGGCGCATCGAGCACGCGGCGCGGCTGGCCGCGATCCACGACGAAATCGTCGCCATGCCGATGCAGTACAACACGCTGGTCGGCGACATGGGGGCGGCACTATCCGGCGGACAGCGCCAACGCCTGCTGCTGGCGCGCGCGCTGTACAAGCAGCCGCGCATCCTGTTTCTGGACGAGGCCACGTCCGCGCTCGATATCGGCCGGGAAAAGCAGGTCAACGACGCCGTCCGTGCCTTGAATCTGACGCGCGTGCTGATCGCCCATCGACCGGAGACCATCGCATCGGCCGACCGCGTGATCGTGCTGCAAGGCGGACGCGTCGCGCAGGACCTGCGCCGGCCGAGCGCAACGAACGCACCCAGCACGCCGGGGCCGCTGGACTGCACGATCCCGGCCGCTGCGTGAACGCGCTCAACCGCGTGCCGCGCTCGAATCCAGCGGCGCTTTCAGCGTCGCTTGCGCCGCGTAGCGTTCGCCGGCGAGGTCGATCTCGTAGTGGCCGGCTTCGATCCAGGCCCGGTCGGCCGCGCCGTTGGCGTTTGCGAGCAACGCCAGCGCGACCGGTTTGGCGAGCGTGTGGCCGAACGCGGCCGAGGTGACGAAGCCGACCGGCTGCCCGTCGCGCAACACCAGCTCGTTGCCCCACAGGTTGGTGTGCGGCGCGTCCACGACCAGCGAGACGACGCGGCGTCGCACGCCTTCGTCTTTGATCCGCAGCAGCGCGTCGCGGCCGCGGAACTCGCCCTTGTCGAGCCTGACCGCGAACGAAAGCCCCGCCTCGAACGGATTGACGTCGGGCGAAAGCTCGCGCCCCCAGGCGCGGTAGCCCTTTTCCAGCCGCAGCGATTCGATCGCGTAATAGCCGGCGTCGGCCAGGCCCAGGTCGCGCCCGGCCTCGTGCAGTCGCTCGTAGACGCCGACCGCGAACTCGACCGGCACGTAAAGCTCCCACCCCAGCTCGCCGACGTAGGTGAGCCGCGTGGCGCGCACGGTCGCGTAGCCGACGTCGATTTCCTGCGAGGTGCCGAACGGAAACGACGCGTTGTCGAAGCGCGCGGTCGAGACGCGGCGCATCAGCTCGCGCGCGCGCGGGCCCATCACCGCCAGCATCGCGTACATCGGCGTCACGTCGGTCACCGTGCAGCGCCAGCCGCGCGCGCGAATCGCGCGCTCGATCACGTCGCGGTCGCGCACCGCGGAAGCCGAGCTGGTGACGATCAGGAATTCGTCGTCGCCGACCTGCGTGA
Organism: Burkholderiales bacterium; assembly: GCA_037442465.1. Classification (GTDB taxonomy): domain Bacteria; phylum Pseudomonadota; class Gammaproteobacteria; order Burkholderiales; family Burkholderiaceae_F; genus DSNY01. Next base: position 4,073 of record JBBIQI010000153.1, on the reverse strand, counting down.
TCGTGAAGTCGCTCTCGTAACCGCCGCGCTCGTTCACCATGCCCGTGTACACGGTGCCGCCGACGGCCGCGGGCAGCCCGTTGGCGACCAGCCAGTCGAGCGCGGCGCGCGCATCCGCGCCCTGTACGAGCAGCTTGGCGAACGAGCTGATGTCGAATACGGCGACGCGCTCGCGGCACGCGCGATGCTCGGCCGCCACCCACGGATGCCAGTTCTGATGGGCCCAGCCGTATTCGATGCGCGCCAGCTCCGGCGACGGCGCGAAGAAGTTGGCGCGCTCCCAGCCCATCTTCGAGCCGAAGCATGCGCCGCGCTCCTTCAGGTGCGCGTACAGCGGCGAGCGGCGCAGCGGGCGCGCGCTTTCCAGTTCCCGATTCGGCCACGGCATCTGGTAGTGCAGGCCCAGCACCTCGGCGATGCGGTGTTCCAGCCAGGTCTCGTTGCCGTGAAAGGGCGCGAAGCGGCGGATGTCCACCGGCCACAGATCGAGCGTCGGCTCGCCGTTGACGATCCACTCCGCCAGCGCGCGCCCGGCGCCGCCGGCGGAGGCGATGCCCATCGAGTTGAAACCGCAGCCCACGTACACGTTGTCCAGACCCGGCGCAGGTCCCAGGATGAAGTTGTTGTCGGCGGTGAACGATTCGGGGCCGTTGTAGAACTGCTTCACGCGCGCGGTCGCCAGCGCCGGCACGCGCGCGAGCGCGTTGTCGAGCAGGATCTGAAACGCATCCCAGTTGTCGGGCAACAGTTGGAACTCGAAGTGCTCGGGAATGCCGCCGCGATGCTGCGCGCTCTGACGCCACGGCGTCGCTTGCGGCTCGAAGCCGCCCATCAGCAGCCCGCCGACTTCCTCCTTGAAGTACACGTAACCGTCCGGGTCGCGCAGCACCGGCAGGTCCGGATGCACGCCGTCGATGCGGTCGGTGACGATGTAGTAGTGCTCGCAGGAAAACAGCGGCACGGTCACGCCCAGCATGCGGCCGAGCGCGCGCGACCATTGGCCGGCGGCGAGCACGACGATCTCCGCTTCGATTGCGCCCGTGCTGCCGTCCTTGCCCTGCCAGGCGAGCGATTTCACGCCGCGCCGCCGCTCGCTGCGCAAGTGCGTCGCGCCGGTCACACGCACGCCCTCGCAGATCTTTACGCCACGGTTGCGCGCGCCCTTGGCGAGCGCGAGCGTCAGATCGGCCGGGTTCGCCTTGCCGTCGCCGGGCAGCCACACCGCGCCGACCAGATCGCGCGTTTCCATGAGCGGGTAAAGCCGGCCCGCTTCCGCGGGGCCGATCACGTCGCAGGCCACACCGTACGCCTTGGCCACCGCGGCGGTGCGCTTCAACTGGATCATGCGATCGGCGCTGCGCGCCACCGCAAGCGAGCCGCACTGCTTCCAGCCGGTCGCCAGTCCCGTCTCCGCTTCGAGTCTCGCGTAAAGCTCGGTCGAGTAGCGGACGAGCCGCGTCATGCTCTCGTGGTTGCGCAACTGTCCCACCAGGCCGGCGGCGTGCCAGGTGGTGCCGCAGGTCAGCCGCCCTTGCTCCAGCAGCACGACCTCGCGTTCGCCCAGCGCCGCCAGGTGATACGCGACCGAGCAACCCATGATGCCGCCGCCGACGATGACCACGCGCGCGTGTGCCGGCGGAGCGACGGCGGTGACGAGGTTTTCCGGTTCGGTCATGCGATGCCGGCACGCAGCACCCGGTGCGGGCGCGCGCAGCGGTCTGCTCCGGTCGTTGTTTGGGCGCCATTGTGCCTGCGGCGCCCGTCGCGCGCGAGGCACGCTGCGCGATCTGGATCAAGCTCCGCTGGCGCCGCGCGCCGGGAGGCGGGAGTAGAGTCGCCCCTGCCAACGAACACGACAAGGAGGACCCCGGCCATGGCCGAAAGCACCACCTACACGACGGAGAATCTGAGGACCGTGGCCCTTGTGGGCCACGGCGCGGCAGGCAAGACCACACTGGCCGAACAACTGCTCGCCAAGAGCGGCATGATCGGTGCTGCGGGTGCCGTCGAGCGTGGCACGACGGTCAGCGACTACGACACACAGGAGAAAGCCGCGCAGCACTCGCTGCGCTCGTCGATCCTGCACTGCGACTACAACGGCGTGCGCATCCACCTGATCGATACGCCCGGCTATCCGGACTTCATCGGCCAGTCGATCGGTGCGCTCGACGCGGCCGAGACCGCGGCGGTGGTCGTCAGCGCCACTGCGGGCATCGAGCTGATCACGCGGCGGATGATGGACTGGGCGAAGAACCGCAACCTGTGCCGCATGATCATCGTCAACAAGATCGATCACGACAACATCGACCTGCCCCGCCTGCTCGATCAGTTGCAGGAGGCGTTCGGCCCGGAGGTGTTGCCGATCAACCTGCCCGCGGGCGGCGGCAGCCGCGTGATCGACTGCTTCGACCACGATACCGGCGAGGCGGACTTCCTGTCGGTCGCCGAGGTTCATCGCAAAGTGATGGAGCAGATCGTCGAGGTCGACGATGCCGCGATGGAGAAGTACCTCGAGGAAGGCGCGGTCGACCCGAGCACGCTGCACGCGCCGCTGGAAAAGGCGCTGCGCGAAGGCCACATCATCCCGGTCTGTTTCGTCTCCGCGCGCACCGGCGCCGGCGTGCAGGACCTGCTCGACGTGATGGCGCGCCACCTGCCGCATCCCGGCGAAGGCAATCCGCCGCTGCTGGTCAAAGGCGAAGGTGAAGCCGCACAGTCGTTTCGCGCCGAGCCGGACCCGAACAGGCACGTCGTCGCGCATGTGTTCAAGGTCGTCAACGACCCGTACGTCGGCAAGATCGGTGTCTTCCGCGTGCACCAGGGCCGCATCGGCAAAGACACGCCGCTGTACGTGGGCGACGGCAAGAAGGCGTTCAAGGTCGCGCACCCGATGCTGCTGCAGGGCAAGGACATGGTCGAGGTAACGCAGCTCGTGCCGGGCGACATCGGCGCGGTCGCGAAAGTGGAGGAGATCGTTTTCGACTGCGTGCTGCACGACTCGCACGACGAGGACTTCGTGCGGATGAAGCCGCTGGACTTTCCGAAGCCGATGTTCGGCTGGGCCATCGAGCCGAAGCGCCGCGGCGACGAAGGCCGCATCTCCGAAGTGCTCGCCAAGATCGCGGCCGAGGATCCCACGCTCGCGATCGAGCACGACGCCGCGCAGAACGAGACGGTGATGCGCGGCCTGTCGGAGCTGCACCTGCGCTCCGTGCTCGAACGCATGACGCAGCAATACAAGCTCGAAGTCAGCACGCGCCCGCCGCGCGTGCCTTACCGCGAGACGATCAACGCGCCGGCCGAAGGCCACGCGCGGCATAAGAAGCAGACCGGCGGCGCCGGCCAGTTCGGCGAGGTGTTCCTGCGCGTCGAGCCGCTCGGGCGCGGCCAGGGCTTCGAGTTCGTCGATCAGGTCAAGGGCGGCGTGATCCCATTTAACCTGATCCCCGCGGTCGAGAAGGGCGTGCGCGAGGTTCTCGCCACCGGCTACGTCGCCGGTTATCCGATCCAGGATGTGCGCGTGATCGTCTACGACGGCAAACACCATCCGGTCGACAGCAAGGAGGTCGCCTTCGTCGCCGCCGGCCGCAAGGCGATGCTTGACGCGCTCGCCAAGGCGCGGCCGATCGTGCTCGAGCCGATCGTCAACATCGAGATCGTCGTGCCCGACTCGGCGATGGGCGACATCACCGGTGACCTGTCCGCGCGGCGCGGTCAGGTCACCGGTACCGACAATCTGGCCGGCGGCATGATGGTCGTGCGCGGCGTGGTTCCACTGGCGGAACTCGACGGCTATGCGGGGCGGCTGAAGGCGATGACGCAGGGCCACGGCAGCTATTCGATGGAGCTGTCGCATTACGAGATGGTGCCGCCCAGCGTGCAGCAGCAGCTCGCCAACGAGTTCAAGGCCAGGCGCAGGGCGGCGGAGGACGAAGACTGACGGCCGCAGGTGCGCTGGCGCCGCGCAGGCGGTCGGCGCTGCGGGTGCCACGGCGGCCAGAACTGCCCGGCCGTGCGCAGTGCGTGCGGCCGGTGCTGCGGGTCGACACAGCGGCCGCCGTGCGTCCGGCGCT
>JBBIQI010000152.1:0-8058 GCA_037442465.1 Burkholderiales bacterium | reverse complement strand
ATCCGGCGGTATCCGCGCGAAGTCCGGCTAGCCCGGATATTTCACGGGGGCGCGGGAGTTGCGCGAGCGCATTGCGCGCGGCAGGTTGCGCGAGACGGTCGCAGCCAAGGCCAGAGGGCCTTGGCGAGAAGTTGAGCGCAAGATGACCGCGCAGGCGCCGCGCAAACCCGCGCAGCCCCGGCGATACGGAACGGATTGCGCTCGGCGAACCGCAAGTGCCTGCCGAAGGGGAAGAAAGTACGCCCGCGGGGGCGACCTCGTGAAATATCCGGGCTAGCGACTGCCGGCCCGGGTCAGCAGCTCGTGCGCGTTGGGGTAGCCGTATTCCAGCAGGAACGGTTCGAACGAAGGTGGATCGGCGACCACCTTGCGTGCGTAGTACTCAAGCGGCAGCGCCACGTCGTCGAAGTTCAGCAGGCCGATGTTGACGAAGTGCTGAAGCTGCTCGATGCGATCGAACAGCTCCTCGAAGCAGTCGCGGATGAACATCTCCTTGTGATCGAACGTCAGGTGCTCGGTGCGCAACGCCGCACCCAGGTCGGCCGCGCGCACCTCGAACGTGTGGTCGCCGTCGCTGTACTGCCGGCCCGACCAGTCGAGCATCTGCAGCGCGGCGCGCGCCTTGGCGCTCGCGAACAGGTCCTTGAGCATGTCGCGTGCGGCGAGCGCCTGGCGAATGCGGTTTTCCCGCGCTTTTTCGCGCGTGCCCAGGGCGAGCTCGCGCAACGCCTTCCACGCGCCGACGAGCGCGGCGGGAATGCCGACGATGACCAGCAGGTTCTTGACGATCTCGACCCAGTCTTGCCCCATCGCGACGCCCCGGTTCGTCGACCTGCGCGATGCTACCCGGGTAAATTCGCGTCCTGCCGATGAGCCCAGCCACCGTCGCGCTGATCGCCACGACCGCGATCCAGATGGCCGCCGCGGCGGCCGCGCTGACGCTGCCCGCGATCGCGCCGGTCGTCGCGCGCGATCTGGCGGTACCCACCTCGATGGTCGGCACCTACATCGCGCTGCTGTACGTCGGCTCGTCGACCGCGGCGCTCGCCGGCGGCGGGATCGTGCGGCGGATCGGCGCGATCCGCCTGTCGCAGCTCTGCCTGCTCGCCTGTGCCGGCGGCCTGGCGCTCGGGTTGGTGCCCGCGCTCGTCGTGGTGGCGGCCGCCGCGATGCTGGTCGGTCTCGGTTACGGGCCGATCACGCCGGCCTCCAGCCACGTGCTGGCAAAGACCACGTCGCCCGAAAAAATGGCGCTGACGTTTTCGATCAAGCAGACCGGCGTGCCGGCTGGTACCGCGGCGGCGGGGCTCGTCGTGCCGCCGCTGGCCGTGGCTTTCAGCTGGCACGCGGCGGTGCTGGTCATCGCCGCGGCCTGCGCGCTGCTGGCGTTCGCGGTGCAGCCCTTGCGCGCGCCGCTCGATGCGGACCGCGATCGTTCGGCGCGCCTGTCCGCGGGCCAGCTCGTCGCGGGGCTCAGGCTGGTCGCCGCCTCGGCGCCGCTGCGAACGATGGCCGCGGTGTCGTTCATCTATGCCGGCATGCAGATGTGCGTGTCGAGCTTCATCGTCGCGTACCTGGCGGAGGAGATCGGACTGTCGCTGGTGGTCGCCGGGCTCGGACTGACGACGGCCAACGTCGCGGGCGTCGCTGCGCGCGTCGTCTGGGGCGCGATCGCCGATCGCTGGCTCGCCGCGCGCGCGGTGCTCGCGTGGCTCGGCGCGTTGATGGCGGCGGCGAGCGTCTTCGCCGCGCTGTTCACGCAGGCCTGGCCGCTCGCGGCGATGCTCGCGGTGGCTGCCGCGCTGGGCGCGACCGCGATCGGCTGGAACGGCGTTTACCTCGCAGAAGTCGCCCGACTGGCGCCCGCCGGCAAGGCTGGGCTGGCGACCGGCGGCTGTCTGTTCTTCACCTTCGTCGGCGTGGTCGTCTGCCCGTTCCTGTTCGGCGTGCTGCAGCGGGCGACCGGCAGCTACGCGCTGTGCTTCGCGGTGGCGGCGGCCGTGTGCGCGCTGGCCGCGGCCGCGCTCGGGCTGTCGGGGCGCGTCAGGGCGCCTTCCGGATCTGCGTGACGATCAGTGTGTCGCCCTGCTGCTCGGCGGTGAACTTCACCTTGTCGCCAACTTTCAGGTCCTTCGCTGCTGCAGGGTCTTTCAGCTTGAAGCCCATCGTCATCGCGCCCATGCCGAGGTTCGGGATGTCGCCATGTTTCAGCAGGATCGTGCCGCGCTCCAGATCGATGCGGCGGATCTCGCCGTCCGACATCTGGGTCGCCGCGGCGGGTGCGGCCGAATGGTGACCGCTATGTTGGGCGAGCGCTGCGGCGGACGTACCGGCCAGGACGGCGGCGAGAAGGAGTTGCGGGATCTTCATTGCGGTTGCTCCAGGGTCGGGATTGATCGGTCGACGGCGGGTGCGCGTCTCATTCGCCACTGCATAACGAGCGCATAGATTGCCGGGATGACCGCCAGCGTCAACACGGTCGACGAAATCATGCCGCCGACCATCGGCGCGGCGATGCGGCGCATCACTTCGCTGCCCGCGCCGGTGCTCCACATGATCGGCAACAGCCCCGCCATGATCGCCACCACCGTCATCATTTTCGGCCGCACGCGCTCGACCGCGCCCTGCATCACCGCGCCATACAGGTCGGCGAGCGTCGGCGCGCGGCCTTCGGCGGCGCGGCGCTGCGTCACGTCGCGCCAGGCGTGCTCCAGATAGATCAGCATCACCACCCCCGTTTCCGCGGCCACGCCGGCCAGCGCGATGAAGCCCACCGCGACAGCCACGCTCAGGTTGTAGCCGAGCCACCACAGCAGCCAGACGCCGCCGACCAGCGCGAACGGCACCGACAGCATCACGATCAGCGATTCGGTCACGCGGCGGAAGTTCAGGTACAGCAGAACGAAGATGATGCCGATGGTCAGCGGCACGACGATCTTTAACTTGGCCAGCGCGCGCTCCATGTACTCGAACTGCCCGCTCCAGGTCACGTACATGCCGGGCGGGAACTTGACGTTGTCGGCGACCGCGCGGCGCGCATCCGCCACGTAACCGCCGATGTCGCGGCCGCGCATGTCGACGAAGATGTACGCGCTCAATAAAGCGTTTTCGGTGCGGATCACCGGCGGCCCCTGCGTGAGCTTGGCGCGCGCCACCTGGCCGAGCGGAATCATCGCCGCCGGCTTGCCGGACTCCGCCATCAGCGGCACCAGCACCTCGCGCTCGATGCGCTGCGGATCGGCGCGCGCATCGCGCGGGTAGCGCACGATCACGCCGAAGCGCGCGCGGCCCTCGACCGTGGTCGTCACCATTTCGCCGCCCAGCGCCTGTGCCACCACGTCCTGCAGCTTGCCCACCGACAGGCCATAGCGCGCCAGCGCCGCCCGGTCGGGTTCGATATCGAGGTAGAAACCGCCGGTCAGCCGCTCGGCGTAGGCGCTGGTCGTTCCCGGCACGTTGCGCACCACCGTTTCGATCTCGCGCGCGACCTTTTCCATCTGCGCCAGATCGGCGCCGAACACCTTGATGCCGATCGGCGTGCGAATGCCCGTGGCCAGCATGTCGATGCGGGCGCGGATCGGCATCGTCCACGAGTTGGCCACCCCCGGAAACTGCAAGGCCTTGTCCATCTCCGCGATCAACTTGTCGATGGTCATGCCGGGGCGCCATTGCGACTCGGGCTTGAGGTTGATCACCGTTTCGAACATCTCGATCGGCGCCGGATCGGTCGCGGTCGCCGCGCGCCCGGCCTTGCCGATCACCGATTCGACCTCGGGGAAGCTCTTGATGATGCGGTTCTGCACCTGGGCCAGTTCGGCCGCCTTCGTGATCGACATGCCGGGCAGCGAAGTCGGCATGTAAAACAGCGTGCCTTCGTTCAACGTCGGCATGAACTCGGTGCCGAGCTTCGAGGCCGGCCACAGCGTGGCCGCGCTGACGGCGACGGCGGCGAGGATCGTGACGACCTTGTGGCGCATCACCCATGCGATCAGCGGCCGGTACGAGGCGATCAGCACCCGGTTCACCGGGTTTTTCGACTCGGGAAGGATGCGGCCGCGGATCAGCCAGACCATCAGCAGCGGCACCAGTGTCACCGACAGCAGCGCGGCACCGGCCATCGCGAAGGTCTTGGTGTAGGCGAGCGGCGCGAACAGTCGCCCTTCCTCGGCCTCCAGCGTGAACACCGGCAGGAAGCTCACGGTGATGATGGCGAGCGAGAAGAACAGCGCCGGGCCGACCTCTTTGCCGGCTTCGACGATCGCGCGTGTGCGGTCGCCACCGGCCGGAAGGCGTTCGAGATGCTTGTGCGCGTTTTCGATCATCACGATCGCGGCGTCGATCATCGCGCCGATCGCGATCGCGATCCCGCCCAGGCTCATGATGTTCGAGTTGATGCCCAGCAGCCGCATGCTGATGAACGCGATCAGCACGCCGACCGGCAGCATGACGATCGCCACCAGCGCGCTGCGCACATGCAGCAGGAACAGCACGCAGACCAGCGCGACGATGATCGATTCCTCGATCAGCGTGGTGGTCAGCGTGTCGATCGCGCGGTGGATCAGGTCCGAGCGGTCGTAGACCGCCTCGATCGACACGCCTGCGGGCAGCCCCGGCTTCAGCTCCTCGATGCGGCGCTTCAGCCCGTCGATCACGCGCAGCGCGTTTTCGCCGAAACGCGCGACCGCGATGCCGGACACCGCTTCGCCTTCGCCGTTCAGTTCGGCCAGGCCGCGCCGCTCGTCGGGACCCAGCTCGACGCGCGCGACGTCGCGCACGCGCACCGGCGTGCCGCCTTCCGCGCGCAGCACCAGTTCTTCGATGTCGGCGGCGCCGCGCAGGTAGCCGCGGCCGCGCACCATGAACTCGGTTTCGGCCATTTCGACCACGCGGCCGCCGACGTCGCGGTTGGACTCGCGGATCACCTGCGCCACGCGCATTAGCGGAATACCGTAAGCGCGCAGCTTCACCGGATCGACGATGACCTGGTACTGCTGCACGAAGCCGCCCACCGACGCGACCTCGGACACCCCCGGCGCCTTGGTGAGCTGGAAGCGCAAGTACCAGTCCTGCAGCGTGCGCAACTCGGCGAGCGTGCGCTCCTTGGCCAGCACGACGTACTGGTAAACCCAGCCCACGCCGGTCGCGTCCGGCCCGATCTGCGGCGAGACGTTGGCCGGCAGCCGCGCGGCGGCGAAGTTCAGATACTCGAGCACGCGCGAGCGCGCCCAGTAGATGTCGGTGCCGTCTTCGAAGATCACGTAGACGAACGAGGCGCCGAAGAACGAGAAGCCGCGCACCACCTTGGATTTCGGTACCGCGAGCATCGAGGTCGTCAGCGGATACGTGACCTGGTCCTCGACCACCTGCGGCGCCTGTCCCGGATACTCGGTGTAGACGATGACCTGCACGTCCGACAGATCCGGCAGCGCGTCCAGCGGTGTGCGCGCCACCGCCAGCACGCCGGCAAACACAATCGCCAGCGTCGCGAGCGCGATCAGGAACGGATTACGCGCCGACCACGCAATCAGTCGTTCGAGCATGTTTGCACCATTGTGTCGTCCTGAATCCTGCCGTTGGTCGTGGGTCGTCCCCCGCTTCACCGCCTCGGCTCATGCCGAGCCCATGCCCCTGGTCATTTCCATTCACAGTCCGTCGTCATTTCGAGTCGATGCATCTCGTCACTTCGAGCCGATGTTCGTCATTCCGAGCCGATGTATTTCGTCATTGCGAGCCGAAGGCGAGGAATCCCATCCGCTCGCCACGCCGAGATCCCTCGCATTCGCTCGGGATGACAACCAGGGCGCTCGGATGACAAAGTGGGGTGCGAGGGATGACAAATCGGGGCGCGAGGAATGACAAACTGCGGACGCTCTGGATGGCGACGTGCGCTCGACATGACGACGGCGGGGCTCGCCATGGCACCGCTGCGGGCCTTCACCTATCGCCTCGCATCGATCTTCGTTACGACCCATTCGCCCGGCTTGCGCTCGACGAACTCGAACTCGATCGCCGTGCCTGGCTTGACCAGCTTCGCGACCGCATCATTGGCGGCGGCGAACTCCATCGTCATCGCCGGCCACTTCAGGCTCGGCACCGGGTCGTGCGAGATCAGCAGCGCGCCGGTCCTGGCGTCGATGTCATCGAGCCGGCCGCGCGCGCGGTGCACGACCTGCCCCGTGCCGGCCGCCGGCGCCGCCGCGGGCGCGGTCATCGAGCCGAGCGCCGCCTTCAGATTGCTTTCGGCATCGATCAGGAAGTTGGCGGAGACGACCACGCTTTCGCCTTCCTTGACGCCGTCCGCCACCGCGACGTATTCGTCGCCCTGACCGCCCAGCCTGACCTCGCGCGGCTCGAAGCGGCCTTCGCCGCGGTCGACGATCACGACGCGGCGCGTGCCGCTGTCGATGACCGCCGAGCGCGGCACCGCCAGCACGGTGCCGGCGCCGGCCGCGATCTCGACCTGCGCGTACATCGCGGGCTTCAGTCGCCCGCCCGGGTTCGGCAGCTCGATGCGCACCTGCGCCGAACGCGTCTCGGTCTTCAGCGTCGGATACAGGTAAGTGACGCGGCCGTCGAAGGTCTGTCCGGAGTAGGCCTCGAGCCTCGCCGTCACCCTTTGGCCCACGCGGACGCGGCCGATGTCCTGCTCGAACACGTCGGCGATCAACCAGACGTTCGACAGATCGGCGAGCTGGTACAGCATCTCGCCGGGCATGAAGCGCATGCCCTGTACGGCCTTCTTCTCCAGCACGAAGCCTGCCACCGGTGCGCGGAACGTCAGCGCGCGACGCGGCTCGCCGCCGGCGGCAAGTTGCGCGATCTCCTCCTCGGTCACGTCCCAGTTGCGCAGCCGCGCGAGTGCCGCGTCCGCCAGCCGCTTCATTGCCGCGATTGTCTGGGCGTCGGCGTCCTTCAGTTTTTCGAGCCCCTGCGCCGCAACCGCGTATTCGCGCTGCGCGGCGAGCAGTTCCGGGCTGTACGCGTCGAACAGGCGTTCGCCGCGCGCGACGAACTGGCCGGTGGCGTTGACGTACAGCCGCTCGATGTAACCCTCGAACTTCGGCGTGATCGCGTACTGGCGGCGCTCGTCGACTTCGACGCGGCCGGTGGCGCGCACCACCGCGTCAAGCGCGCGCCGCTCCACGCGCGCCGTGCGCACGCCCAGCTTTTGCGCCTTCTCCGGGCTGATCTTCACACCGCCGCTGTCCTGCTCCTCGCCTTCGTAGACGGGGATGTAGTCCATGCCCATCGAATCCTTCTTCGGCACCGGCGAGGTGTCCGGCAGCCCCATCGGGTTGCGGTAATAAAGGATCTTCCTGCCGCTCTCGTCCGGCACGGACTCGGCGCTGGCGGCCGTCACCGGCGTGTGCGTGCCGCGCGTGCCGAACCAGTACCCCGCCGCCGCGGCGACGGCTGCGGTGGCGAGAACCGCAAACACCACGGCCACGCCGCGCCCGCGAGCGTTCCGAAGTCGCCGAATCCCGAGTCCTGAACGCTCGATCTTCGATCCCCGATCTCCGTTTTTCATAGCTCTTCTCCGAGCAGCCGCTCGATCTCCGCGAGCCGCATGCGCGCCTCGGCGCGCGTCCTGATCAACGTGAGCCGCGCCTGCCGGATCCGGCGCTGCGCATCAAGCACGGTGGCGAAATCGACCTTGCCGGTTTCGTAGCCGGCAAGCGCGGCCGCGAGCGTCACTTCGGCCTGCGGCAGCAGGCTGGCCGCGGTCAGCGTCTCGACCCGACGCGCGGCTTCGAGCGCGGCGAGGTTTTCGCCGAGCGCGGCGAGCGCCTCGGTCAGCACGGCCTCGCGCCGCGCCTGCGCCGCCGCCAGCATCGCCGCCGCCTCGGCCTCCTCGCTGCGGCGCGACTTCTGCTGCAGCGGGATGTTGATCTCGAACATCAGCTCCCATTCACTGACGCGGTTGCGGGTCTGGATCGGAGAGACGCCCAACGTGAACTCCGGATAGCGGTTCGCGAACACGGCATCCTTGCTGCGCTCGGCGGCGCGGATACGCGCGGCTTCGGCAGCGAGCTGCGGGTTGCGCGCCAGCACGCGCTC
>JBBIQI010000151.1:0-8059 GCA_037442465.1 Burkholderiales bacterium | reverse complement strand
GAACGCGCTCGCCGCGCCGCACGCCAAGCCCGCGAATGCCGCCGCACCCTCTGCAGCGCCGCGCCCGGGTGAGCCGCCTGCGCCGCGCCCGTTCGCCGACGTGGTCAAGGACGCGAAGGAGATCCCGGGTTTCTTCACCTTCTGGCAGAAGGACGAGCGCACGTGGCTGGAGGTGCGGCCGGAGCAGCTCGATCAGGCTTTTTTCTTCTCGACCTGGCTGGCGAGCGGCCTGGGCGAGCGCTTCTTCCTGCCGGGGCTGATGGGCCAGGAGCACGTCGTTACGCTGCGGCGCGTCGGCAACAGCCTGCAACTGATCGCGCGCAACCTGCGCGTGCGCGCGCCCGCAGGCACGCCGCTGGCCAACGCCGTGCGCGAGAGCTACTCGGACAGCCTGCTCGCCAGTGCCGCCGTGGTGTCGGCGCCGCACCCCGAGCGCAAGTCCTTCCTGGTCGACGCCGCAGCACTGTTCGGTCACGACATCCCCGGTGCGCAGACGCAGCTCGAGACGCGCTATCGGCTCGCGTACGCATTCGACCGTAACAACAGCGGCATCGAACGCGTGCGCTCGAGCGAAACCGCGACGCACGTCACCTACCGCGCGCATTACGCGCTACCCAAGATCCCCGCGCCGCCGCTGACGCCGCCGCCGCCGGGAACGCCGCAGGTTGCGCCGCCCACCACGCTGCCCGACAACCGCAGCCTGTTCCTGACCTACACGTACAACCTGATGCCGCTGCCGAAGGAGCCGATGCGGCCGCGGCTCGCGGATCAGCGCGTCGGCCACTTCACGACCGCGTTCATGGATCTCGGCAACGAGCTGGGGCTCGATGCGCGCACGCACTACGTCGAGCGCTGGCGGCTGGAGAAGAAGGATCCGGCGGCGGCGGTGTCCGAGCCGAAGGAGCCGATCGTCGTGTGGATGGACAGGAACATCCCGGAGAAGTGGCGTGACGCCGTGCGTGCCGGTATTCTCGAATGGAACAAGGCCTTCGAGCGCGCCGGCTTCAAGGACGCGCTCGTCGTCAAGCAGCAGCCGGCGGACGCCGACTGGAGTACGGTCGAAGGCACGCGCCACCTGGCGGTGCGCTGGTTCTCGATGCAGGGACCGGGCGCGGTTGCGGTCGGCCCCAGCCAATCGGATCCGCGCAGCGGCGAGATCCTGGCCGGCGCGGCGATCATCCCCGAGAACTGGGTGCGCATCGGCCGCGCGCAGGCGGGTGAAACGCTGCCGCGACCGGCGGCCGCCGCATCGCTCGCCGAGCTGCTCGACGAGCGCGCGTGCACGTACGCGTTCGACGCGCTCGAGCAGGCCAACTTCGCCTTCGACCTGCTGGTGGCGCGCGGCGCGCTCGATCCGACCGGGCCGGATGCCGATCGCTTCATCCGCGACAGCCTGAAGGAGGTCGTGATGCACGAGGTCGGTCACGCGCTTGGGCTGCGCCACAACTTCAAGGGCTCGACCGGCGTGCAGCTCGAGAAGCTGCGTGACGCCGCGTACGCACGCGCGCGCGGCATCTCCAATTCGGTGATGGACTACAACGCGCTGAACATTCCGCTGGAGAACGAGCCCGCGACCGTCTACAGCCAGGTGACGCTCGGCGAATACGACTACTGGGCGATCGAGTACGCGTACCGCCCGTTCGCAGCCGACACGGAAAAGGAGGAACTGGCGAAGCTCGCCGCCCGTTCGGCCGACAACCCGGCGCTCGCGTACGCGACCGACGAGGACGCCGGCGGCTTCTTCGGCACCGGCATCGACCCGACCGTCAACCAGTTCGACCTCGGCAACGATCCGCTCGCGTATTACCGGCGGCGCATCGCGCTGGCGCGCGAGCTGCTCGCGCGCACGCAACGCTTCGAGCTGAAGCCGGGCGACAACCTGTCCGTCTTCCGACGCAATCTGCAGCGCGGCATTGGCGCGATCGGCTTCGTCGCGCCGTTGATCGCCAAGTACGTCGGCGGCGTCTACACCTCGCGCGAAGTCGTGGGTGCCGGCGACGGACCGCTGCTCGTTCCGGTGCCGGCCGCACGCCAGCGCGAAGCGCTCGACCTGCTGGCGAAGGAAGTGTTTTCGGTCGACAGCTTCCGCCTCGATCCGAAGTTCATGAGCCGGCTCGGCATCGATCACCTGGAGCGCATTGCGCCCGGCGGACAGGTCGTGGTCAATCCCGACTTCAGCCTGGCCACGGCCGTGCTCGACGTCCAGAAGAAGGTGCTCGACCAGTTGATGTCGGACGGGGTGGCGCTGCGGCTGGCCGACGCGGAGACCAAGGTCGCCGACAAGCGCGGGCTGCTCGCCTTCGCCGACGTGCAGACGCAGCTCGCCGACGCGATCTGGAGCGAGCTGCGCACCGGCCGCGACATCGACAGCCTGCGCCGTAACGTCCAGCGCGAACACGCGCGGCGGCTCGCCACCGCGCTGGTGCGTCCGGCGAGTGCCGCAGCCACCGACGTGCGCGCCGTGTTCCGCGCGGTCGCGGTCCGGCTCGAAGCCGATCTGCGACGCCAGGTCGGCAACGCGCGCTTAAACGCCGCGACCCGCGCGCACATCGCCGAAACGCAAGCCGTGCTCGCGGAGGCGCTGAAAGCGCCGCTGGTCAGGCAGGGGGTCTGAAAGGCAGGATTCGGGATCGAAGATTCAGGGTTCAGCCATACTGCGACTGCGACGCCTTCGCGCCCGATCGCTGAATCTATCGACGATTACGCAACTTCGTGACACCGCTGCCTTGCGAGTTCGCTTCGCGCTGGCTGCCGCCGGTTCCGTCATCCCGAACGCAGCGAGGGATCTCGGCACTGCGAGCAGTGCAGATTCCTCGCCCTTGGCTCCGAATGACGAAGGCTGAGGCATGCTGGCGCCAGGCGGTTGGCACGTGTCAAGAAAATGAGTCATGGTCAATCAGTCCTGGATCATGAATCCTGTTTCTTCGCGCCGCGCAGCCTTTCCAGCTCCGCGCGCACGGCGCGGTCGACGATCTCGCGCAGCGAACTGGCCAGCGCCAGCCGCGCTTCCGCGGCGAGCTTGTTCACCGCGGCGTCGATCGCCACACTCATCTGGCGGCGCACGATGCCCTCGACGTCGGTTGGCAGCCGTTCGGCCAGATCGCGCAGGATCGCCTCGCGCAACTCGATCTCGACGCGGCCCCATGGCACCTCCGGGGCCCGTGCCGCCGCGACGGGCGTCGGCGGTTCGGCGGCGACGGGAGCGGCCGCCGGCGGCGGTGCGGTTGGCGTGCCGGCCACCGTCGGCGCGGGCGGCAGCGTGAAGTCGAGTTCGAGCGGCGGCAGCGTCAGCCGCTCGGTCAGCACAGGGATCGACGCATCGTCGTCCAACGGCGCGGTAGCGCGCGGAGGACGGGTTTTGCCGGACTCGGTCATTCGCCCTTGACCTCGTGTGCCACGGGTTCGAAGCCCGACTCGCGATAGCGGCGAAAGCGCTGGCGCGCGCGGCTGCGATCGTCGGCGTCGACCGAAACGACCTCGATCACGCGTTCGAAGCGAGCGAACCACGCTTCGAACGCAGGTGGCACGTCATCGTCCAGGTTCAGGAGCACCTGCCGGGCAGGCGCGTTGCCGGCATCGAGCGTCAATACGATCGGCGTAGCCGGCGCCAGCGGCGAATCGGCGTACACGTGCGGAAGAAAGTCGAGCGCGGAAAAAGTCCACAGCGCGCTGTCCAAGCGCGCCAGCACGGCAGCGTCGCGCGCGTACGCGAGCACGGTCATGTCCGCAGCGCGCGCCTTGCGCACGACGCGGCAGGCGTAGTGGATGCGGTGATCGACGCCGAAGTGAAAGTCGATTCGAGGACTCAGGATCGAGGACCCGGGATTCAGTCTTGCATCAGCCATTGCAGGTGGCCTTGCAGCGTCGCGTCTGCTGCCCTCGCTGAGTCCTAATTCGCAAATCCCAATGCCTGGATCCGGCGTCCGCTAAGCCGCCCGCTCCAGCAGAAACTGCGCCAGCAGCGGTACCGGACGGCCGGTCGCACCCTTGGCGGGGCCGCTTTTCCAGGCGGTGCCCGCAATGTCCAGATGCGCCCATTTGTACTGTTTGGTGAAACGCGCGAGGAAACACGCCGCGATCACCGCGCCGGCCTTGCCGGGGGCGCCGATGTTGGCCATGTCGGCGAAATTCGACTTGATCTGCTCCTGGTAGTCGTCCTCGACCGGCATGCGCCACGCCGGGTCGACCGCGGTCCGACCTGCCTTCAGCAACTCGCCGGCCAGTTCCTCGTCGGTGGCGAACAGCCCCGTGTTGACGTCGCCCAGCGCTACGACGCACGCGCCGGTCAGCGTGGCGATGTCGATCACCGCCGCAGGCTTGAAGCGCTCGACGTAGGTCAGCGCGTCGCACAGGATCAACCGCCCCTCGGCGTCGGTGTTCAGCACCTCGATCGTCTGCCCCGACATCGAGGTCACGATATCGCCCGGCTTGGTCGCCGTGCCCGACGGCAGGTTCTCGCACGCGGCGATTACGCCGACCAGATTGAGCGCGAGTTTCATCTCGGCCGCTGCGCGGATCGTACCGAGCACCGACGCGGCACCGCACATGTCGAACTTCATCTCGTCCATGTTGGCGCCCGGCTTGAGCGAAATTCCGCCCGAGTCGAACGTGATGCCCTTGCCCACGAGCGCAATCGGCGCGGACTTGCCCGCACCGTTGTACCTGACCACGATCAGCCGCGGCGGCTCGGCCGATCCGCGCGTGACCGACAGAAGCGCGCCCATGCCGAGCTTTTCGATCTGCCTGCGGTCGAACACGTCGACGCCGAGCTTGAATTCCTTGGCGAGCTTCTTCGCCTGTTCGCCGAGGAACGTTGGCGTGCAGACGTTCGGCGGCAGGTTGCCGAGCCGCTTGGCGAGCGCGACACCGTTGGCGATCGCGACCCCTTGACTCAGTCCGCGCTCGATGGCCGCATCGCGCTTTTCGAGCAGAAGCTGCACGTGCGCCGGGCCGGTCGCGTTGTCGTCCTTCTTGCTCTTCAGCTCGTCGGAACGGAACACCGTCTCGCGTGCCGCGAGCGCGAGCTGGCGCGCCTGCCATGCGCCGTCACGCGCACCGCTGGCCGTCTTCACGACCCAGTCGGTCGCGGCGATCGCGAGCGACCGTGTGCCCGCGCCGGCGCCTTTGGCGGCGGCGCGAACGGCTTCGCCGAACGCCTTGTCGCCGAACTCCTCGCGCTTGCCCAGACCCACGAGCAGCACGCGCGGCGCGGCCACGCCGGCGAGCGCGCGCAGCAGCAGTGTGCTGCCCCGCTTGCCGGTGGCGTCGCCGCTGTTGATCGCCGCGCGCAGTGCGCCCTTGGAAGCGGCATCGATGCGCCGCGCCGCAGGCGTCAGCTCACCGTCCGCGTAGATGCCGACCGCGACGCAATCGGCCTTCGCCGTCTCGGCTGATGCAAGCTTCGTGCTAAAGTCCATCGCGCTTCCGATCCTTTTCGTTCGTTGATCCGTTCGCGCCAAGGGCCACGTCCCGAGGCCGTCGAAAGGCTGCGTATCGAGCCGATCGATGGGCTCCGCCCTGAGCCTGCCCGCCGTTCGCGGCGCGTTTGTCCCGACACGGCGCGTCAGCCGACGTCGGCGCCGCGATGGCGGCGAAGTATAACGGCCGCCACTGCGGCGTCGCGCAGCGCCAGCGCGCGAAAACCGGGCGCAACGCCGAGCCGACGCCCAACCGGATGATCTTCAGGAAAGCCCTGATCGCCGAACTGTCGAGCACCGCAGGCGCGGTGTTCACGGTGCTGTTCTCGATCATCTTTTCGGTCGGACTGGTGCGCATTCTCGGCGACGCCGCGGGTGGCGGCGTCGACAATCAGGCGGTATTCGCGATCATCGCGCTGACCGCGTTGACCTACCTGCCGACGGTGCTGACGCTGACGCTGTTCATCGCGGTGCTGATGACGCTGTCGCGTGCGTTCCGCGACTCCGAGATGGTCGTGTGGTTCGCCTCCGGCCGCAGCCTGATCGACTGGGTGGGGCCGGTGCTGCGCTTCGCCGCGCCGATCATCGCGCTGGTGGCCATGCTCGGGCTGGTCGTGTCGCCGTGGGCGAGCCGGCAGATCATCGAAAGCAGGCAGCGCTTTCAAAGCCGCGACGACGTGAGCAAGCTCGCGCCGGGCCGTTTCATCGAGTCGAGCAGTGCAGACCGCGTGTTCTTCGTCGAAAACGTCGATCTGCAGACTGCAACCGTGCGCGGCGTCTTCGTCAGCCATCGCAGCCAGGGCCGCGAGGGCGTGATCGTCGCCGCGCAGGGGCTGATCGAGGCGCGGCCCGACGGCGATCGCTACCTCGTGCTCGAAAAGGGACGCCGCTACGAGGGGGTGCCGGGCCTGCCCGAGTACCGCATGCTCGAGTTCGACCGCTACGCGATCCGCCTGGACACCAAGCCCGATGCGCCGCTCGCCGAGCTGCAGGCGCGCGCCAAGCCCATGCAGGCGCTGCTCGCCGAGCCGACCACCTGGCATCTGGCCGAGCTGCTGTGGCGCATCGGTCTGCCGGTCGTCGCCGCCCTGCTGGCGCTGCTGGCGATCCCGCTCGCGTACACCAACCCGCGTGTCGGCCGCTCGCTGAACCTGATCGTCGCGGTGCTGGTCTTTCTCCTGTACAACAACGCGCTGTCGGTCGTGCAGGCCTGGGTGCAGCAGGGGCGTCTTTCCTTCGCGACCGGCGTCTGGCTCGCGCACGCGGCGGTCGCGGCGATCGTGGTGCTGCTGTTCGTCCGGCGCGTGTACATGCAGGGCTGGCTGCCGCGCTGGTTCGTGCGGCGCCCGACTGCGGCCGGCGCGACCGAACCGCCTGCATCGCTTCCGGCGGCGGCGCCAACCGCGAGCGCATCGGTGCCGGCCGAGCGCGGCCGACGAGAGACCGCATCGTGAGGACGCTGCGCCGATATCTATCGCGCGAGATCGCGGCGGCGACCGCGTTCGTCGCGTTTGCGTTGCTCGCGCTGTTTTCGTTCTTCGACCTGATCAACGAGATCGAGGAGGTCGGCGCCGGTGGCTACCAGCTTGCGCAGGCCTTCGGCTACGTCGCGCTGTCGCTGCCCTCGCGTGCGTACGAGCTGGCGCCGATCGCCGCGCTGATCGGCACGATCTACGCGCTGTCGAAGCTGGCGGCGAACTCCGAGTTCACGATCATGCGCGTGTCGGGCATGAGCACGCGCCGGCTCGCCGGCAGCGTCATGCGCGTCGGGCTGGCGCTGGTCGCGCTGACCTACCTTCTCGGCGAGGTCGTCGCGCCGCCGGCGGAGCGGATCGCCCAGCGCGCCAAACTGCAGGCCACCGGGGCCGCGCTCGCGCAGCAGTTCCGCTCGGGCGTGTGGGTGCGCGACGCGATCCGCGACGCCGCCGGCAACGTCGAGCGGCTGCGCTTCGTCAATGTGCGCGAAGTGCGGCCCGACGGCAGCACGCAGGGCTGGCGCATCTTCGAGTTCGACCGCGACTTCCGCCTGCTGTCGGTCAGCGCCGCGCAGTCCGGAACCTACGTGCCCGGCGAAGCGGGCGGCAACTGGAGGCTCACGGAGCTCGTGCAGACGCGCGTGCCGGAAGTGGTCGCCGCCGATACCGCGCCGACCGCGCTGCGCACGCAGATCCTGCGCGAGCCGCAGCGGATGTGGACCTCGGAGCTGACGCCCGAGATCTTCGGCGTGGTGCTGGTCAAGCCCGAGCGCATGGCGGCGTACAAGCTGGCGCAGTACGTGCGGCACCTTGCGGATAACCAGCAGGACACCGGTGTCTACGAGATCGCGTTCTGGAACAAGGTCTTCTACCCGCTGGCGATCCTGGTGATGATGGCGCTGGCGCTGCCGTTCGCGTACCTGCACGTGCGCGCCGGCAGCGTGAGCCTGAAGATCTTCTCGGGCATCATGATCGGCGTGGGCTTTTACATGCTCAACAAGCTGTTCGCGCACCTCGGGGTGCTGCACACCTGGCCGCCGATCGTCATCGCTGCGCTGCCGAGCCTGGTCGTGCTCAGTGTGGCGCTGGCGGCGCTGTACTGGGTCGAGCGGCGCTAGCCCGGATATTTCACGAGGTCGCCCCCGCGGGCGTACTTTCTTCCCCTTC
>JBBIQI010000150.1:0-8146 GCA_037442465.1 Burkholderiales bacterium | reverse complement strand
TCGGGCGCGAGTTCGATCGTCACCAGGTCGCCGGCGACCTGCGGCTGCGCGTGAAAGCCGGTGACGGCGTCGTAGTACACGGTGCCGCGCACTTCGGTGAGCCCCTGCGGCGTGATCACGAACTGTCGGAAGCTCATCGGGATCGCCGTGCCGATCGCGATGTACGCGCGCCCGCCTTCGAGCACGCGGATGCGCTGCTCGGCGGTTTGCGTGCCGGTCGTGCGCGCATCGCTCGCTTCGACGTTGACGTTGCCGTACACGCGCCGGTTGCCGATCGTCACGCTGCCGTCGGCGCCGACGCGGCGTTCGCCGCTTTCGCCCTCTCGGTCCTGCCGGACCGTGATCACCAGCTCGCGCGGCGCGCGGTCGAGGGTGGCGAGAAGCTGCTTCAGTTGCCGCGCGTTGGCGGGCGAGGTGCGCAGGAAGAGTTGATATCCCTGTCCCGTCATCGCGCCGCCGGGTTCGAGGAAGGCGCGCAGCGTCGGCAGTACCTGCTCGGCGGTGCGATGGCGCAGCGCGATGATCTCGATGTCCTGCGCGCGGGTCGGACCGGCGAAGGGCAGCGCAAGCGCCGTCGCGATGAAGCTGCGCCGGGAAATCCGTTGTGGCCACGCATGAGAAATGCCCCTTGGGCCTTCCTTATGAAAGGGGGGAAGGAACCACGGACTGCGGTCGACCCCCCTTTGAAAAAGGGGGGCAGGGGGGATTTTCTTTCTGCTCACAGATCGAGCTCGACTTCGACGTCGTCGCCGACGGCGAGCCACACGCCGGCGCCTTCAACGACGATCGCGTTGACGCCGAACATTACGCCGTCTTCGCGCCGACGATAGGTGGCGAGCAGATCCGGAACGGCGCTCGACGCCTCGCCGGTGGCCGGATCCACACCCGGTACCGTGCAGCGTGCGCACGGTTTGACGACGCGCAGCGTCGCGCCGCCGATGCGCAGCGTCCTGACGTAGTCTTCCTCGTACGCCGGCAATCCTTCGAGCACGAGGTTGGGGCGGAAGCGTTCCATCGTGATCGCCGCTTGTCCCTGCTTTGCGAGCCTTGCGTTGAAGTCGTCGAGCGACGCCTGCCCGGTGACCAGCAGCGCGAACGCGTCGGCGAACTTGTACGGTGCATCGTGCTTGCCGGTGTATCGATGGTTCGACAGCCGCTGCTGCTCCGGATCGAACCGCATCAATCGTGCCGGCCGGCCGAGAAAGCTGGTGAACCAGGCGTCGGCGATTTCGCCCTGCGTCACCGCCGAGACCCTGTCGTCCCACACGCGCACTTCGACCACATCGCCTTCGGACTCGTAAGGGACTTCGAGCTGCAGCATGCCCGGCGCCTTGACCAGCAGCGAGCTGCCCGTCAGCCGCGTTTCGATCAGCGCCATTTTCGGCAGCTCGCGCTGGCTCACGAATTCGCCGTGCTCGTCGACGACGACCCACTCGCGGTCGCCGATTTCCTCGTGCTCGAGCCCGGTCGCCGCGAGCCGCGCCGCGCGCAACGCGACGCCGCGGCAGCCCTTGATCGGGTACAGGTTCAATGCGCGGATCGTCGCCTTCATCGCCGCAGCAAGCCTTTCAACTGGTCCTTCAGTTTGTCGCGTTGGTCCTGCAGTTGCGGCGCGACCTTCTGCTTGAGCTGCTCGGTCGCCTTCGCCTTCAACGCTTCCTGCGCGACGCTGCCCCAGTCGATGTTGTACGAAAGCTTCTCGAACGGGCCGTGCAGCCTGACCGGCACCGTGACGCCGCGCAGCTCGGTCAGGTCGCGGCCATCCTGCCCTTTCAGCGTACCGACGACCGCGACCTTGGCGGTGTAGTCGAGCGTGCCCGCGCCGAGGTCCACCTTGCCGGCGCCGGTGAGCCGCAGCAGCGGGCTCTTGCCGTCCAGGTCGTTGCTGGTGGCCACGCCGTCCTTGATCGTGAAGCTCGCGGTCAGCTCGGAGAAGTCGGTCTTTTCGGTGCTGCTGGCGCGCGCACTGTCTTCCTTGCGCGCCGAGAGGAACTGACGCGCCTCGCGCAGCTTGGCGGCGATGTTCACACCCTTGATCGCGCCGTCGCGCAGCGCCAGGTTGCCGCTGCCGTTCAATCCGCGCTTCAGCCCGCCGACGGTCGCGCCGGCGGTGGTGACGGCGAGCTTCATGTTGCCGGTGCCTTCGAGGATGTCGCGGTCGAGCGCGTCGCGCAGCAGCGGGCCGATCGAGACACCCGCGAGATTCGCGTCGACGCCGATCTTGTTGCCGGCCGCAGCGGCGTTGGCAGTCGCGCGCAGCCGGCCGCCGTACAGCGCCGCCGTCAGGGGGGCCACGTCGAGCCGGCCGTTGGCGATGCGAACGACCAGTTGCACGTTGTTCGCCTTGATGCCGCGTGCCTTCAGTTGCGCCACCCGCGCCTCGCCGGCGACGTTCAAGTCCTTCAGCGCGGACAGGTCGACCTTCGGGTCCTCGCGCGGATCAGCGCTGTCATTGCCGGGGCCCGGCCTCGCCGGCGGAAAATAGCGGTCGATGTCCAGTTTGTCGGCGCCGGCGTCGAAGGTGATGCGCGGAGTCGCGAAGCCGCGCACGCCGAATTCTGTGGCGAGCGTGGTCTCGTCGAACTTCGTCGTGAAGCGCGCGTCGACGACCTCCTTCTTCGCGTCGATCGCAAACGCGCCGGTGATCGGCAGCTTGACGGTCTTCTGCGGGATCGCCGGGTCCGCGACGTCGACGTTGCCCGCGAGCTTCGTCAGCGCGAAGGTCCGCGCGTCGATGCTCGCCGTGGCGGGGCTCGCGATCGCCGCGACGATTCGCCGCGCGCCCTGCTGCAGGTTGCCGTCGACCGCGAGCTTGCCGATCGCGAGCTGCTTGGCGTTGCCGCTGATGCCTTCGAGCACGAGCTTCGCCTCGACGTTGGGCGAGGTCGCCGCGGCGGCGACGAGCTTGACGTTCGCCTGCACGCGCTCGCCGCTCGCCTTGCTTTCGTCGGCCTCGATACGCGGCGCCACGAGCTGCGCCTCGAACGCATCGGCGCCGAGCTTGCCCTTGGCCGAGACGTCGAGCCCGCCCACCGAAAGCACCTTGCGCACCGGATCGAACGCGAGCGCCGGTGCCAGCACTCGGCTGTCGTCGAGCGCGACGGTGCCGAAGGTGCCTTTGCCCTTCGCGTCGAGCTTCGTGACGCTGACCGCGCCGCTCGCGCCGTCGTATTTCGCCTGGCCGAGCTTGGCGTTGACGTCGACGATGCGCTTTTCGATCGTCCCCTTGACGAAGGCTTCGAGGTCCTGCGCGCCGAAGGCGTTCTTGACGAGGTCGATGTCGAGGTCGCCCTTGACGCGCGTTTCGCCCTGCGCCGCGGGTTTGGTCGAGGAGAAGTTGGTCGAGAACGTCACCGGCGTGCGGCCTTGCGGCGCGATGCGGCCGGTCTTCAGTTCGAGCTTCGCCAGCGTGATCGTGTTGCCCGCCTGCAGGTCGTTGAGCGTCAGCTCGGCGTTGGTCAGCTCGACGCCGCCGATTTCGAACTTCGGAGGGCCGCCGGGCTGCGCGGGCTCGGCGGGCTTGTCGCCGGCCGGTTTGATCAGGTCGTCGATGCTGGTCGTGCCGTCGCGCCGGCGCTCGACCGCGGCCTTCAGGCCGTCGATGCGCACCGTGTCGACGACGATCTCCTTGCGCAGCAATGGAAAGAGCGCGACGCTGACGCGCGCGCCGTCGAGGCTCGCGGCCACACGGTCGCCGGCGCGGGACGACAGCGTGGTTTTCGGCAGCGCGAGCGCGATGCGCGGGAAAACCGAGAGGCTCAGGTCGCCGTCGATCTTCAGTGTGCGCTGGTAGTTGTCCTTGACGTAGGCTTCGATCTGCGGCTTGTAGGCGTTCACGTCGACAAAGGCGACGAGTGCGACCGCGCCGACGACGAGCAGGGCGACGACCACGCCGACGCCGATCAGGATCTTCTTGAGCATCGCTCGCTCCTTGCTGCGGAGTGTGAGAATTATCCCATTCGAACGACACGCTGCCGGAGCCGAAAGATGACAAACAACGAGGACGCGCGATCCGCCGAACTCATGAACGCAGTCGATCCCGCGCCGCCGCGCCAGCCGCAGGCGACCCGGCTCGAAGCCGCACTGATCGATGCCGCGCGGGCGATCTGCGCAGTGGAGCAGCGGCCGGGCGACAAGTCACCCGAGGTGCAAGCCATGCTCGCGCGCTGCCGCGATCTGCACGCGCGGGCGCGCGCGGCGGCGGCGCGCAGGTCGCACTTCGTCGCCTACGACTGCCTGCAGCAGATCGAACGCGAACTGGTCGTCGCGATGAGCGACGACGAGCGAGCCGCGCGGATGGCCGCCTATCTGGCGCGGGCGCGCGCCGAGCTCGACGACTGGCGACGCGCCGCGGCCGAAGCGCTGGCCGCTACCGCGGTGGGCGGCGTGCCGTCCGCGGCCGTGCTGCAGGGGCTGCTGAGACTCGTGCATGCCTGGCAGCAGAGCCGCCGGCACCGGATCGAGGTGCTCCAGCGGCAGGCGCCGCTGCTCGCCGGACTGCTGATCGGCGCGGTGCTCTTTTTTGCCGTCTGGGCGCTCGCCGGCGGATTCGAGTGGCTGATCAACGAGGACACTCAGGTGACGCTCGCGATGGTGCTCGTCACCGGCGTGCTGCTCGGGTTCTTCGGCGGGCTGCTCAGCGTGGCGTTCAGTGCAGTGCGCGCAAGCGCGGCGGGCATCGTCGAGCTGCGCTGGCACCGCGCGATCACCGTCGCGCGGCCCTTCATCGGCGCCGCGGTCGCGGTGCCGATCGTGCTGTTCCTTCAGTCGGGGCTCGTCAATCTGGGTAATGCCACGCCGGCGCTGGCGCTCGCGTTGTGTTTTATCGGCGGCTTCTCGGAGCGCTGGTTCGTCGCGCAGGTCGAGCGCATCGCCGGCGCGTGCGAAGGCAAGCCGAAGTGAGGACGCATTGTTCCGCACCAACACCGGCGCCTGCGTGATCGACGGCGAGGGCCGCGTGCTCGCGCTGAAGCGGCGTGGCCGACCATGCCTGTCGGCATGACAGCGGCACGTTCGAGTCGCCGTCGGTTGTCACCCCCTGGCCACCGTCGGCAGTCTTTCGAACCGCCGTCGCCCGTCATTCCGCGCCGAGTTTCCCGCGTCATTCCGAGCAGACTTCCCCGCGTCACTCTGAGCAGGTTTCGCTGCGTCATTCCGAGCAGGTTTCGCCGCGTCATTCCGAGCCGTCGGCGAGGAATCTCGTCGGTTCGTGCGGCCGAGATCCCTCGCATTCGCTCGGGATGACAGACGGGCGCCATTGTGAGCCAGCGCATGCGTCGTTCCGTCCTGTCGGCGAGGAATCTCGTCGGTTCGTGTGGCCGAGATCCCTCGCGTTCGCTCGGGATGACAGACGAGCGCCATTGCGAGCCAGCGCGTGCGTCGTTCCGTGCCGAAGTCGCCCGTCATTCCGAGCCGCAGAAGGGGAATCTCGGCCGTCCGCATCGCCGAGATCCCTCGTCGCTTCGCTTCCCGGGATGACAAGCGCGCGGCAGCGCGAGCCGGTTGTCCTCGTCACTCCGAACCGCTTCAGCCCCGTCATGCCGAGCCGCGCCAGCTCCTCATCCCAGCCGCGCCAGCTCCTCATCCCAGCCGCTTCTCACCCTTGTCATTTCGAGCCGCAGGCGAGAAATCTCGGTGTCTCGTCGCGCCGAGATCCCTCGCTCCGCTCGGGATGACCGAGCGCGGGGGCTTTTCCGTGTGAGAGTTCGCTGTCGCTACGCGCCCGGGATGACGGCCTCCGGATAGAGCTTGCCCAGCACCTCCCGCGCGCACGCGGCAAGCGCCGGGCGCAGTGCGGCGGCCAGTGTCGGCGCGTCGCTCTTCGCGCGGCGGGACCACACCGCGGCGAAATCGTCGCGGTGCGCCTCGATCGCCGCTACCACCACGTCGCGCCAGAACGGCGGCGATTCGGATTGCTTCCAGTCGCCGCGCCCGCGACCGTAGTGCGCCACCGCCAGATAGCCGAGCAGCGCGTTGATCGCGAGATCGTCAAGCGCTTCGTCGCTCCAGGTGACGACGGACGTGTCCAGATCGCGCACCAGGTTGTAGCCGCGCGCCAGCCCCGCGGCGCCCAGCGCGCCGAGCAATCCGCCGGCGAGCAATCCGGCGCCGAACGAAAGTCCGCCGGCGGCGAGATCCGCTTTCAGCCCGGTCAGCGCCCCGCTGACCATGCCGCCGATCACGGCGGCCTTGCCTTCGCTCAGACGCTGCTTCACCGCGTAGTGCTGCGCCAGTCGCGCCAACACCTCGTCGGCCGCCTGTCCCGCGAGATCGTGCAGCGCGATCAGGCGGTCGGTGCTGGCGCGGATGTCGGCCGCCAGCCGTTCGCCGAGACGGCGCATCGCAGCCTGCTGCGGCGTCTGCGCCGGTTCGCGCGCCACGCCCAGCGCCGCGCCCACTTCGCGCAGCCGGTCCTTGAGGCCCGCATCCGGCACCGGCTCGCGGTCCAGCGCGGCGCGCGCGATGCGCTCGGCCAGCACCTGCATCGACTGCTCGAAGCGCGATTGCCGGCGCGCGAGCCATGCGGCGCGCAGCCGCGCGAAGGCGGCGCGCTTGGTGTCCGGCAGCGTCGCGCCGACCCGATCGAGCAACGCGAATTCCTGCACCCAGCAGCGCGCGAAGGCATCCAGCGGCAGCACCGCGCGCACCAGCGGCACGGCCGAAAAGTATCGGCGCCAGCGTTCGAGCTCGGCCTCTTCCTGCGCGCGCGGCCGCGGCGCGCCGAGCTGATTGAGCAAGACGATCACCGGTTTGCCGATCAGCTCCAGCACGCGCAGCTCCGGCGCCAGATAACCGGCTTGCTCCGGCGTTTCCGCGGCGTTGACGAGGTAGAGCACCGCGTCGGCGTGCTCGAGCACCGCGCGCACCGCCTGTTGCGTGGACCAGAACGGACGATCGCGAAAGCGGTCCCAGACTTCGCTCAGAAACCAGCCGAGCGGGTTGCCGGCCTGCGCGAGCCGCTTCGCCAGCCGCACGCTGTCGCCGAAGCCGGGCGTGTCCCACAACGCGAGCGCGTCGCCCTCCGCGGTCTCGATCAGCGTGTAGCGCTCGGCACGCTCGGTCACGTGCGGCGCGTCGCGCACCTCGCCGATGTCGCGGCCAAGCAGCGTGCGCGCCAGCGTGGTCTTGCCGACATTGGTGTGCGACACCAGCGCCAGCGCGATCGTGTGCGGTGCGTCGCTCATAGTGGCACTGCGCGCAGCGCGGCCTCGGCGGCAGCGGAATCGGGCTGCTCGAGATCGACGAACACCGCCGGCACGCGCCGCTCGGCAAGCGCGTTGCGCCACAGCGCGCGCCGCTCTTCGAGCCGGGCGCCGGCGCCGAACTGACGCCGGAACCCGGATTCGTCGACCAGCGCCACCACCTGCACCGCGGCCACGGCAGCCAGGCGATCGACGAACGCGCCGTGGTTCTCGGGCTCGGGCGTGCCGGTGGCCGCGAACAGCGGCACGACGACCGTGGCGTCGCCGACGAGCGCCGCCGGGTCGATGTCGTCCTCGGCGCCGAACGCGGTGGTCGGCGCGATGGTGAGCGCGGTGCGCGCCCCGAACGCGCGCGCACAGATCGCATTCAGGTTGAGCGTCGCCTGTGGCGAAAGCTCGACCGCGTACGGCGCCACGCGCACGCTGACCGGCTCGTCGCGCAGCGCGCGGGCGAGCGCGCGGAAGTACGGATCGTCGAGTCGCAGCGGGAAGCGCTTGGTCAGCCAGGCCTCGTGCCAACGGTCGGCGAGCGCGAGCAGCAAGCGCGGCGCCAGCACGACGAGCGCCACGGTCACCGCGAACAGATTGAGCCACGGTGCGGCGTTCGCGCCGCCGGCGGAAAAGCGCAGCGCCTCGAAGCCCGCCGCATCGGGCACCGCGATGCCGGTGAGCGCCGCCGCCGGCGCCAGCGGCGTCGAAAGCACGGCATGCACGTCGGCGGCGTCGAGAAACGTGCTTTCCCATCCGGCGCGGTACTCGAGCGCCAGCCCGCGCAGGTACATGCCGGCCAGAAGGCCAAGCGCCAGCGCGATCGAGGCCGTATGCAGCACGCGTCCCACGCGCGCGGCCGTCAACGTCGCCGACGCGCGGCCCCACTCGACGACGAAGGTCGCGAGCGGCGGCGCCAGCGCCGCCGGCGCATGCCGATGCAGCAGGCGCGCCAC
>JBBIQI010000149.1:0-8219 GCA_037442465.1 Burkholderiales bacterium | reverse complement strand
TCCGCGCGCGGCTCGACGCGCTGCGCGCGCACTACGCCGCGCGCCGACCGGTGTCGGTGTTCTACCAGATCTGGGCGCAGCCACTGATGACGCTGTCCGGGCGCCACGCGCTGAACGAAGCGATTCGCGTCTGCGGCGGTCGCAACGTGTTCGAGGACCTCGTGCCGATCGCGCCGGTCGTGTCGGTCGAGGCCGTGCTGGCCGCCGACCCGGAGGTCATCGTCACCGCCGAGCCCGGCGGCCGCCCGAGCGATGCGCTGAACGGCTGGAAGCGCTTTCCGTCGCTGCGCGCGGTGCGGGCGGGCCGACTCGTCACGCTCGACGCCGACCGCATCAACCGTCACACGCCGCGCCTGCTGGAAGAACTGGCCGTCTTGTGCGAGCGGATCGATCAGGCGCGCTCGCCACGCTGAACCGTCGCGGCCTCAGAGCGCGTAATCGTCGCCGAGCACGATGCGGCCGGCCGCGTCGCGCGCCAGCGGCGCCCACGGCAGATCGGTGACGCCGGGGTCGACGCCGGCCTGCTTCAGAAGCGTGGTCGCCTGCCCGCGATGGTGTGTCTGGTGATTGAACATCTGCGCGACGCACAGCCACTTCGGCCGCGTGAACTCGCGCTTGGCCACGCCCGAGTACCAGGTGAAGTCGCCGGCGAGTTGCTCGCGGGTGAGCTGCAACGCCCACGCGGTGATGTCGGCGTCCATCTCCACGCGCGCGAGCCGCAGGTGATCGAAATCGGCGTACAGATCGACGCCGATCGGGCCGACTTCGTAGGTGCGCCCATTGAAGCGGCCGAGCCAGACGCGATCGGCCCACAGCAGATGATTGAGCGTCGAGTGCAGGGAGCGGAAAAAAGCGCCGCGATCCCGTTTGCGCTCTTCGTCGGAAAGCTGCGCGGCGCACGCGTACAGCTTCTCGTTCATCCACGCGTTGTACGCGGCGAAGGTCTGGCAGCAACCGGGATCGATCATCGTTGCGCCCACTCGAGCAAAGGCTGCCATTGCGGCAGGTCCTTCTCCACCCGGCTCGGCGCGACGTCCCACAGCGTCAGCCCGTGCGCGGCAAGCTGGACATAGATCTGAGTGTCGCGCAAGAACCCGAGCACCGGCAAGCCGAGCCCCTCGACGAAGCGCTGCAGTTGCTCGGCCGCGCGCGTGCGCGCATCGACGCGCACGCCGAGCACGCCGACGCGGCCCGAGTCCTTCAGCACGCCGCGTTCGGCCAGCCGTGCGATGAAGGCCTGCGTCGCATAGATGTCGAACAGCGACGGCAGCAGCGGCACGATCACGCGGTCGGCCGCGCGCAGCGCTTCCTTCAGCGCGTGGCCGTGAATGCCCGCCGGCGCGTCGAGCACGACATGCGTCACGCCCTTGGGCGGCCGCGCGATCGCCTCGGCGTCGACCTCCCAGCTTTCGATCTTCGGCAGCACCGACGGCCGCAACGCAAGCCAGGCGCGCGCGGACTGCTGGCGATCCAGATCGCCCAGCATCGTGCGCCGTCCGCTGCGCGCAAAGTAGCCCGCCAGGTTGGTGGCGACGGTGCTCTTGCCGACACCGCCTTTCGGATTGGCGATCAGGAAAACGGGCATGATCTCCTCGCTCGCATGCGCTCCGCGTTCAGCGCCGCGTGAGTCGCTGGCCGCGGACTATATCCGAGCTTGCCGCCTCACTCCGGCCCGGCGACCAAGAACAGGCTGCGGCCGTCCGCGCGGACGACCTCGATGCGCGTCGCGAACAGCTCCGACAGCAGCGCCGGGCGCAGCGTCTCGTGCACCGGGCCCGCACGCCAGGCGCCACGGCCCGACAGCAGCAGCGCATGCGTCGCAAACGCCGCAGCGGCGTTGACGTCGTGCATCGACGCGATCAGCGTGCGGTCCGCCAGTTGCGCCAGCCGCGCGAGCACCAGCGCCTGGTGGCGCGGGTCCTGGTGCGCGATCGGCTCGTCGAGCAGCACCAGCGGCGTGGCCTGCGCGATCGCGGTGGCGATCGCCACGCGCTGGCGTTCGCCGCGCGACAGTGTCCGCACGTCGCGTTCGGCCAGCTCGGCGCAGTCCAACGCCGCGAGCGCCTCGCGTGCGAGGCGCTCGCCGTCAGTGTCCGCGCCGTCGTAGCGGTAGCGCGCGGTGAGTACCGTGTCGAGCGCGGTCGCGGCAAAAGGATCGACCCAGCGGTCGGTGACGAGCGCGCGCCGCTCGGCCAGCGCGTCGATACGCCAGTCGCCGACCGCGCGCCCGGCCAGTTCGATCCGGCCGGCGTCGGCGCGCCGCACGCCGGCCAGCGCCAGCAGCAGCGTCGTCTTGCCCGCGCCGTTGGGCCCGAGCACGGCCCAGCGCTCGCTCGCGTTGACGCTGAACGACAGACCCGCGACGAACTCGCGCGCGCCGGCACGCAGCGCCAGATCGCGGCAGGCGATCACGCCGCTCATGCGCGCCGAAGCAGCCAGAGGAAGACGGGCACGCCGATGAGCGCGGTCAGCACGCCGACCGGAAGCTGCACCGGCGCGGCGACCGTACGCGCGCCGGTGTCGGCGACGACGACGAGAACCCCGCCCACCAGCGCCGCGCCGGGCAGCAGCACGCGCTGGTCGTTGCCCAGCACGAGCCGCACCAGATGCGGTGCCACGAAGCCGACGAAGCCGACCGCGCCGGCGAGCGTCACCGCCGCCCCGGTGGCGATCGCCGCGACCAGCACGAGCGTGCGCCGTGTGCGCGCCACGTCCACGCCCTGCGTGTACGCGAGCACGTCGCCGCGCAGCATCAGGTTCAGCGCGCGCGCGAGCTTCAGCGCCACGGCGAGTCCCGCGGCCAGCAGCACGAGCGCGCCGAGCGCCATCGGCAGGTCGGTCGCGCCCGCCAGATCGCCGAGCAGCCAGAACACCATCGTCCGCAACTGCGTATCGGTCGCCAGCGTCAGCGCCAGGCTCAGGATCGCCGCGGCGAACGCGGCGACCATCACCCCGGTGAGCAGCACGCCGGTCGTCGAGGATTCGCCGTGCAGCGCGTCGCGTGAGAAAAACGCCTGTCGCGCGAGCAGGAACAGAAGCGCCAGCGTGGCCAGCGCCCCGGCCGCGCTGGCGGCCTGCATGACCGCAAGACCGGCCCCGGCCGCGAGCGCGCCGAGCGCGGCGACCGCGGCCCCCCCTGAGATGCCCAGCACGTACGGATCCGCGAGCGGATTGCGCAGCAGTGCCTGCAGGATCGCGCCCGCCAACGCGAGCAGTCCGCCGACCGCGAACGCGGTCAACGCGCGGGGCAGCCGCAGGTCGAGCACGACGGCGGCCATCGGCGTGGAGCGGTCGCCGGCAAGTGCGTCCAGCACCGCGCCCGCCGGCGCGTCGAGACCGCCGACGAACAAAGCGGCGACGACAGAAGTTGCGCCCGCCGCGACGAGCGCGGCCAGCGCGGCGGTCGGATGCGGCGCGTGCCGTCGCACGGCTACAGTCGCACCTCGATGCCGGCGAACGCGGCGCGCCGCTGCGTGTTGTAGCCGTCGACGGTCTCGTAGTCCGCGTCGGTCAGGTTTTCCACGCGCAGCTTCAGCCGAACCGCGGGCGCGACGCGCCACGCCGCGGTGGCGCGCGCGAGCGTGTACGCGGCGAGCCGCGTGCGCGCAAACGTGTTGATGTCGCTGTCGTAACGGGCGCCGACGCGTCCGACCTCGGCGCCGATCGTCCATGCGCCGACGTCGCGATACGCGGCGAGATTCACCGCGTAGGGGGCGCGCCGCAGCAGCCGCTCGCCGCTATCCGCGTCGACCGGGCGCGAGAAGGTCGCGTTGGCATCCAACCGGATGCCGCGCCAGATCGTCGCGGCCGCCAGTT
The DNA here is from genome assembly GCA_037442465.1 of Burkholderiales bacterium. Lineage (GTDB taxonomy): Bacteria > Pseudomonadota > Gammaproteobacteria > Burkholderiales > Burkholderiaceae_F > DSNY01. The sequence continues at coordinate 4,403 of JBBIQI010000149.1, read as the reverse complement.
CGATGCCTTCCGCCCGCGCGCGCGCGACGTTTTCCGCGCGGCTGGTCGCCGTGCTGAAAACGACCAGGTCGCGCGTGCGCGTGCGATACACCGACGCGCGCAGCACCGTCTCGGCGAGCGCATAGCGCAGCCCCGCCTCTACGCTGCGCGCCTTCTCCGGCCGCAGATCCGGGTTGCCGAAAAACGGGAAGTACAGATCGTTGAAACTCGGCGCGCGAAACGCGCTCGATGCCTGCAGCGTGGCGCGCAGCGACGGCGTCAGCGCGTAGCCGTAGGCGATGAGCCCGGTCGTCGCGGCGCCGACGTCCGAGTAGTCGTCGTGCCGCACGTTGATCTGCACCTGCCGCGCGCCGGCGGCGGCATTGACGCCGAACCAGCCGGAGCCCACGCGTCGCCGGAATGTCGTCAGCGCGCCCGCGAAGGCGGGGTCGTACGCGGTCGAAGCGCCGCGCTGCTCGAGGTATTCGAGCGCAAGCGACGCGGTCACCGTCTCGGCGACCGCCACGTCGTTCTGCCAGGCGATCTGACGGTTGCGCGCGCGGAACTCGCCGTTGTTGAACGAAAACGGGTCGCTCGCGAAGTTGCGGCTGTCGTCGCGCGACTCGCCGACGGCGAGCCGTGCGGCCCAGCGTTGCGCCAATGCGCCGCGCAGATACGCCTGCCAGGCGGTGAGCTCCGAGCGCTCGACGTGCGTCGCCGTCGGCCCATCGGCCGTGCTGTCGAAGTCGGTGTCGTTGCGGCTGGTCCAGGCGCTCGCGCCGGCCTCGGCCGCGCCGAACGAAGCGTTCGCGCGCAGCGCGGCCGATCGATTGCGCGAGCCGTCCAGGTCCGGATTGGCGCCCGGCGCAAACGGCCCGACGACGATCTGCGCGGTGTCGATCGCCGAGAACGGGCGTGCGCGGCGCGTGCCGACGGTCGCCGCCAGCCGCGCGTCGGTGCCAACCCAGCTTGCCGATCCGCTCGCCGCCCGCGTGCGCCCGCGGCCCGCCTCCGCATCGAAGGCCGCGCCCGTGCGGGCGCCGCCGCGCGTGAAGATCTGAACGACACCGCCGATCGCCTCCGAGCCGTACAGGCTCGACAGATTGCCGCGCACGATCTCGATGCGCTCGACCGTATCGAGCGCGATGCCGCCGAGCGCGGCCGCGCCGCCGACGGCCGTGTTCAGCCGCACGCCGTCGACCAGCACCAACACCTGGCTGGAGTTCGCCCCGCGAACGAATACGGACGCCTGTCCGCCCAGGCCGCCGGCGCGCGCGAACTCGATGCCGGCGTAGCGCGCGAGCAGCTCGATCAGATCGGCGGCTTGCCGCTGCTCGATCTCGCTGCGCTGGATCACCGTGACGCTGGGCAGCGCGTCGCGCAGCCGCTGCTCGGTGCGCGTCGCTGTGACCACGACGGCGTCGAGCTGCTGCGGCTGCACCTGCGCGACTGCGGTGCTGCCAACGAATGCGGACACAGCGGCGCACGCAAGCGTGCGCCGCGGAACAAAGTGCATTGACATGAAGACCTCGCGCGAATGCCGGCCCGCCGCCGGCGTTGTCGTACGGATCTGCGCGAGGAATGCCGAACCCAGCCGCGCCGGGTGCGCGGCCCGCGTCCACCGCCTCCCCGCGGCAGGCCCACCTCGCGCGCGGCGCCATCGCTGGACGGCGTGATGCGCGCGGCCATCGGCCGGTCTCCGGGCTGCAGGTCCGCTGTCGCGCCTTCCCGCGTCGGCCCGATGCTCGAGCCTTGACGCAGTGGCCAGTGCGACAGGTGCCGAGTTCGACTCGGAGCCTGCTTACCGTTGCGGGGGCAGCACAGGTTCGGACACCATCGGCAAGCGCGTCCTCCTGTTTCCCGTTTCACCGGCGGATCTTTTCGCCGGCACCGAAGGCGGCGCGAGTCTAGCACCGGCGAACCCGGTGCTACCATCGCGGCCATGCTGGAGGAACTCGATGCGCTGACCGCCAAACTCAACGAGCTGGCGGGCCGCGTGCGTGCGCTGCGCGAGGAAAATCACCAGCTGCGCGCGCAGATCCTCGCCGCCTCGACCGAGTTGGAGCAGATGCGCGGACGCGTGGCCAACGCGATGCAACGCCTCGACGCGCTGATCGAGCGGCTGCCGGCCGAGGCCGCTTCGAACGTGCAGGAGTGATCGTGCCCGCCGAGACGCTGACGCTGACGATCCTCGGCCGCGAGTACCGCGTTGCTTGCGCGCCGGACGAGAAGGACGACCTGCTGCGCTGCGCCCGCTATCTCGACCAGAAGATGGCCGCGATTCGCGACAGCGGCAAGGTGATGGGTGCGGACCGGATCGCCGTGATGGCCGCGCTGCAGATCGCGCAGGAGCTGTTCAACGCCAAGACCGGCGACGGCATCGCGCTCGGCGACGTGCGCCGTCGGCTGCGCGAGTTGAACGCGCTCGCCGACGAGATGCTCGCGCCGCAGGAAAAGCTCTTTCCCTGAAACCGCGCCCCGCCCGCGGTGCCGCCTGTGCGCTGCGGCTGCGATGGCTGGCGCCGCAGAGGGTGCAAAGTGCAAGCACCTCCGCATCTGCCGCGTTAAACTCCGTTCACCCTGCGGTGTTCGCGCAAAGGCCTTGAGTTCCTTGAACCGATGCGCATTGCGCTAGGTTGCCGCGCTCGCGTCGTGGTGCGATCGGCACGCGTCTGCTGAACCTAAACGCCGCGGACGGCGACCACCCTGAACCGATGGTTCAGGACATGGGCCGGGCGGCACGCGCGGGGACTTATTCGCTTGGGGAGCGCGGTTCGGCGTTGCCGGACCGCGTCCTTTTTCTGCCCGCTTCCGATGCGCTACTGGCTGATGAAGTCCGAGCCCGACGAGTGCTCGATCGACGACGCGCTCGCCGCGCCCGAGCGCATCGTGCCGTGGACCGGCGTTCGCAACTACCAGGCGCGCAACTACATGCGCGACGAGATGCGCATCGGCGACGGCGTGCTGTTCTACCACTCGAGTTGCGCCGAGCCCGGCATTGCCGGCCTCGCCGAAGTCGCGAGCGGCCCGTATCCGGACCCGACGCAGTTCGAGCGCACCAGCGAGTACTACGATCCGGCGGCGCGACACGACGCGCCGCGCTGGGTGCTGGTCGACATCCGCGCACTGAAAAAGACCCGGTTGGTGCCGCTCGCCGAGCTGCGCGCGCATCGCGAGCTGGCGGACCTGGAAGTGCTGCGCCGTGGCAACCGGCTGTCGATCACGCCGGTGACCGCAGCGCAGTGGCGCTTCATCACCGGCAAGCTGCTGCGGGACGCGTGATGGATTGGAGCTTCGTCGCGCTGCTGCTGGCGGTCGGCGCGGTGGTCGGTTTCGCGGCGGGGTTGCTCGGTATCGGCGGCGGCATGCTGCTGGTGCCCTTTCTGACGATGATCCTGACCGCGCAACGGGTGCCGCTCGAGCACGTCGTGCACGTCGCGGTCGCCACGTCGCTCGCGACGATCCTGTTCACTTCGGTGTCCTCGGTACGCGCGCATCATCGTCGCGGCGCCGTGCTGTGGCCGGTCGTCAAGTCCTTCGCCCCGGGCATTCTGGTCGGATCGCTGGCCGGCGCGCAGATCGCGGGCCGGCTGCCGACGACCTGGCTCGCCCTCGGTTTTGCGGCCTTCGTCGGTTTTTCGGCGACGCAGATGCTGCTCGACCGCAAGCCCAAACCGCAGCGCGAACTGCCGCAGCCGGCCGGCATGTTCGGCGCGGGCACCGTGATCGGACTGCTGTCGAGCTTCGTCGGCGCCGGCGGCGGCTTCGTCTCGGTGCCGTTCATGGTCTGGTGCAACGTGCGCATCCAGAATGCGGTGGCCACGTCCGCGGCGCTCGGGTTTCCAATCGCAGCCGCGGGGACGGTCGGCTACATCTTCGCGGGCCTACACGCGACCGGACTGCCGAGGGGCAGCGTTGGCTTCATCTACCTGCCGGCGCTGGTTTCGGTGGCGGCGACGAGCGTGCTGACCGCGCCGCTCGGCGCGCGCGTGGCGCATGCGCTCGATACCCGACCGCTGAAGCGCATCTTCGCGCTGATGCTGTACGCGCTCGCCGGCTACATGCTCTACAAGGCGCTGCGCGCGTTCGGCATGACCTGAGCCGACACGTTCCGTGCACTGCCGATGCGGCCGGGCACCGGCGATCGAACGCCGCGCGACGTGGCCGCGAGCACGCGGGCGAACGGCGCGTGGCCAGGCGGCACGAGACGCCTTGCACGTGCGAGCCTGCCGCCGATATGAATGCCGCGAGCGCGCCGGCCGCGGCCGAGTCGCCGCCGCTGCACCCAGCGCGAGCCGGCCCGGCCGTCATGGGTGCGCGCCGACGGGTCGATCGCCTCGTCGGGCCAGACCGCGCCGGCCTCGATCCACTGACGCAAGAGCTGCTTTTCCGCGGCCGCCATTCGGGGCCGGCCGGGCGGCGGC
>JBBIQI010000148.1:0-8291 GCA_037442465.1 Burkholderiales bacterium | reverse complement strand
GATCCGGACGCCGTCGCTCATCCAGTCGCGCGCGAAGAAGTTGCGGTAGTCGCCGTACCCCTTGGACTTCGTGACCGTGATGCCCTGCACGCCGGCCTGCTGCAGCTTCGCTTCGACCGCTTCGAGTGCGTCGCTTCGCACCATCGCGATGATCGCTTTGATTTCCATGGCCTGTGCTCCACGTGTTGCGGATCGGCGGACTGCCGCCGCCTAACCCGTCCTCAGTCGCAGCGCATTGCCCACCACCGACACCGAACTGAAGCTCATCGCCAGCGCGGCGACGAGCGGCGAGAGCAGCAGGCCGAAGAACGGATACAGCACGCCGGCGGCGAGCGGCACCCCGAGCGCGTTGTAGACGAGCGCGAACACGAGGTTCTGCCGCATGTTGCGCACCGTCTGCCGCGACAGCTCGCGCGCGCGCGCGATGCCGGTCAGATCGCCCTTGATCAGCGTGACGTGGCCGGCGTTCATCGCGACGTCGGTGCCGGTGCCCATCGCGATGCCGACGTCGGCGGCGGCCAGCGCCGGCGCGTCGTTGATGCCGTCGCCGGCCATCGCGACCTTGCGACCTTCGGCCTTCAGGCGCGCGACCAGTTCGACCTTGTCCTGCGGCTTAACCTCCCCGAACACCTCGTCGATGCCGAGCTTGATTGCGACCGCGCGCGCGGTGGTCCAGCCGTCGCCGGTGGCCATCACGACGCGCACGCCGTCGGCGCGCAACGCCTGCAGTGCGGCCGGCGTCGTCGGCTTGATCGGGTCGGACACGGCGAGCAGTCCGGCGACGCAGCCGCCGACGGCGACGAACATCACGCTTGCGCCCTGCGCGCGCAGCGCTTCGGCGTCGCGTTCGAGCGGCCGCCAGTCCACGCCTTCGTCACGCATCAGCGCCGTGTTGCCGATCGCGACGCGACGGCTGCCGACCGCGCCGCGCACGCCGATGCCGGCGGCGGTCGCGAAAGACTGCGGCGCGTCGAGCGCCAGCCCGCGGCGGCGCGCCTCGGCGACGATCGCTTCGGCGAGCGGATGCTCCGCGCCCTGGTCGAGGCTGGCGGCGAGCCGCAGCACTTCGTCCTCGGTCCAGCCGGCGGCGGCGACCGCGCGGTCGAACGCCGGCTTGCCTGCGGTCAGCGTGCCGGTCTTGTCGACGACCAGCGTGTCGATCCTGCGCATCGACTCGATCGCCGCCGCGTCGCGGAACAACACGCCCTGCGTTGCACCGCGCCCGGTCGCGACCATGATCGACATCGGCGTGGCGAGCCCCAGCGCGCAAGGGCAGGCGATGATCAACACCGCGAGCGCGTTGATCGTCGCGTACACCCAGCTCGGCTCGGGCCCGAAGTTGCCCCAGACCAGGAACGTGGCAAGCGCGATGCCGATCACCACCAGCACGAAGCGGCCCGCGACCACGTCCGCGAGCCGCTGCATCGGCGCGCGCGAGCGCGCCGCTTCGGCGACCATCTGCACGATCTGCGCGAGCATCGTCGCCGAACCGACCTTCTCGGCGCGCATCACCAGCGCGCCCGTGGTGTTGATCGTCGCGCCGATCAGCTTGTCGCCGGCGCGCTTGTGCACGGGGATCGGCTCGCCGGTCAGCATCGATTCGTCGACGCTGCTCTCACCTTCGAGCACGACGCCGTCGACCGGCACTTTTTCACCGGGGCGTACGCGCAGGCGGTCGCCGACGTGCACGTGCGCGAGCGGGATGTCCTCCTCGGTGCCGTCGTCGCGCAGCCGGCGCGCGGTCTTCGGCGCGAGCCCCAGCAGCGCCTTGATCGCCGCCGACGTTTTCGAGCGCGCGCGCAATTCGAGCACCTGACCGAGCAGCGTCAGCGACACGATCACCGCCGCCGCCTCGAAGTACACGCCGACGCGGCCGTGCACGACGAAACTCGCCGGGAAAAGCTGCGGCGCGATCGTGGCCGCCGTGCTGTAGACGAAGGCCGCCGCCACGCCCAGGCCGATCAGCGTCCACATGTTCGGGCTGCGGTTGCGAACCGACTGTGCGCCGCGGACGAAAAACGGCCAGCCGGCCCACAGGATCACCGGCGCCGACAACGCCAATTCGATCCACGACAGCGCGGCCGGCGACAGCGCGGTGATCCGGTGCCCGAGCATCGCCAGCGGCACGACCATCGCCGTCAGCGGCAGCGTCCACCAGAAGCGGCGCGAGAAGTCGACCAGCTCCGGGTTTTCCTTTTCTTCGAGCGAAGGCAGCAGCGGCTCCAGCGCCATGCCGCAGAGCGGGCAATGGCCCGGCATCGACTGGCGCACCTGCGGGTGCATCGGACAGGTGTAGATCACCGCGCCGGTCTCTTGCTCCGCGCCGCTTGCGGGCGGCGTGGGCGCCTCGTCGATGCGGGCGGAAGCGGCTTGCCCGGCGGCGGCGTGATGCGAGGGCGCGTGCCCGGTGGTCCGGTGTCTCGCCTGCGGCGCCGACCCGACGAAATGCTGCGGATCGTCCTTGAACTTCGCCAGGCAATGGGTCGAGCAGAACCAGTACGTCGTACCTTGAAACTCCGCGCTGCCGGCGGCGGTCTCCGGCTCGACCGTCATGCCGCAAACGGGATCCGTTTCCATTCCGCTTCTCCTGTACGAGTCCGACGTGCCCTGCGCGACGTTGCCCGTGGTTTCGGTCGTCGGCGCGGCGCAATGCGCGTGCTCGCGCGCAGCCTTGCGAAGCCTCGTTGCGATGAACGCGACGCCCGCACCGCTCGCTGCGAGCCCGACCCAGAACAACTCGACCTGATACTGCGACGCCAGCGCCACCAGCCCCGATGCGCCGAGCACCGGCGCGATGTTCGCGAGGTAGTGCGAGCAGCACGACACCATCGCCGCGGTGGACGTCGTTCCCGACGCGGCGACGACCGCGCGGTCCGGTCCGGCGCGTTCGATCACCTGCTTCATGCGCGCGTACAGCCCGACCTGTACGCCGAACCCGGCCGCGAGCGCAACGCGGAAGTACCAGTAGCTCGCCAGTTGCTCGAGCGTGAACGACCAGCCGGACACGGCGGTAAGCAGGCCCAGATACAGCGCGAACAGCAGCGCGGATGCGGCCAGTCCGACCGCGACGGGATATTCGGCGCGAAGGGTCAGCGTTGCGCCGCGGACTTCGAGTGCGCCGCCACCGAATCGCCACGCGGAAGTCTTGACGAGGCTCATCGGGCCTGTCTCCTCAACGGCCAGCGAAACATGCGTTCGGGCATGCCGACATCGCGGATCTGCAACGTGACCTCGTCGACGCTGCCCAGCGGCTTGAAACTCAGCACGCCCTTGCGGTGATGGCCGCCCGGCGGGTCGCCCTCCCAGGCGAGCGGTGCGTGCCTGTCTCCGGCGGCGTCGATCAGTGCGGCGCTCTTGACGAGGTCATGGTTCAGGTCGACGCTGTGCGTGTCGAAGACGACCTCAAAATCCCAGCGCGGCGCGTTGGCCGCCAGATCCTTCGGCGCTACGCTGACGGTGACTCCGCCGCCGCGGCTCGTCTGCGCAGCCGGCGGCACTGGCGTCGCTGGCTGCGCGATCGCGGAAATCGGACCGAACAGCGCGAGCGCCACCGTGCATGCGGTCATCGCGATGCTTTTCATGGTTGCCCCCGATCGCTCTCTTCGGGCTTTGCCGCAGTTTGGTCCGCTGTGCGTTCAGCCCAAACGCGGTAGCAGTCGATACCGCAAGAGTGAGCAACGTAGTCGCGCGCTTCGGCGTTGATGGCTTCGGACTGCGGGATCTCTTTCAAGCAGATCTCGCACGCCACGCGCCGCGTTTCGATCGGTTTCTGGGTCGGTGCCATCGCATCCTCCTTTCGCCTTTGGGGCGAGTTGCGCCGCCAAGCTTCGCGGACTGTTCATGTCCGCTCCACCTTTCTAGGCGTTCGGTGTGCTCGTGTCGACCGTGCGACCGCCCAAGCCCAGCCGAATGCGAGCGCTGCGGCCGGCGCAAACCCGGCGACGGCGAGTAGCGGCACGCCGCCGGGCGGCCGATCAAGCGCGCGGGCGAGCATCGAGCGCCTCGCGCGAATCGGATCGCGTCGCTTGGCCCGGCGCGGGCTTGTGTGCGGCATTCCGCTGATCGCCCTGCGCCGGCAGGCGGCAGAAGCCCTGCGGCGCGATGCCGAGCGCGCTGTTGAACTTGCTCGACAGGTTCTGGAACGCGATGAGTCCGGTCAGCTCGACGATCGCGTCGTCGTCGAAGTGCCGCTTGAGCCGCGCCATCAGCGCGTCGTCGACGCCGCGGTCCGGATACGTGACCGCCTCCGCGTAGTCGAGCGCGACGCGCTCGCGTTCGTCGAACAGTTCGCTGTCGCGCCAGCGGTCGAGCGCCTGAACCTTGTCCGGACTTGCGCCGCGCTTGATCAGCGTCGCCGAATTCAGGTCGACGCAGAAGGGGCAGTGGTTGATCTGCGAGACGCGAACCGTGAGCAGCGAACGCAGCGCCGGCTCGATCGGTGAGGATCGCCGGTCGATCATGCCGTACAGCATTGCGACGCCGAGAAACAGCGGGGGCGAGCGCACCCAGGCGAGCGCCGAGTCGAGCGCAGCGCCGTATTTCCTCCGCTGATTCCAGAAAAAAGCACGCAGGTACCAAGGCACCTCGGCGGGCGACTTGGGCGCAATGCGCATGTCCGGTCCCTCCTTCGTCGGTGCGGGCTCGGTCAGCGCTGCGCGGCCGCGGCCGCCGTACCGAGCCGCGGCAAAAAACGCGGCGTGCGCGCCGCGTAGCGCTCGTATTCGATGCCGAACTGCGCGCGCGCCTGCCGCTCCTCGCGCAGCGCCAGTCGCACGTACATGAAGACCAGGACCGGGTACATCGCCAGCGTCACCAGCGTGGGCCACTGCAGCAAAAAGCCCGTCATGATCAGCACGAAGCCTGCGTACTGCGGGTGGCGAATCCGCGCGTAGGGACCCGTGGAGGCGAGCCGGCCGTCGCGTTGTGCCGCGTGCAGCACCCTCCACGCCGCCGCGAGCAGGATGAAGCCGCCGAAGATCAGCACGTTGCTCGCGATATGGAACGGTCCGAAGTGCGGATTGCTGCGCCACCCGAACATCGTCTCGAGCAGATGGCCGGCATCGTGCGACAGGAAGTCGATGCCGGGGAAGCGGTTCGCGAGCCAGCCCGACAGCAGATAGATCGTCAGCGGGAAGCCATACATTTCCGTGAACAGCGCGACCAGGAAGGCGGTGAACGCGCCAAACGATCTCCAGTCGCGCGCGCTTTGCGGGCGTGCGAACGAAAACGCGAAGATCACGAACACCGCGACGTTGATGAAGGCGAGCGTCCACAGCCCGTAGGCCGACGTCGCTTCCGCGTTCATTGCGAATCTCCTTCATGCCGGTGCGGCCGTCCTGCGGGCGGCCGATCCGCGTCGCTTCCGCCGTGCGCGCCGTGGCCGCCATGGCCGTGGAACAGATGCAGCAGCGGGCAGGCGGCGAGCAGCACGAACGGCAGGTACGCGAGGAAATGCGCACGGTGCTCGGACAGCAGGAAATACGCGGCGATCGCCAGAAAGGCGATCAGCACCCAGGTGCTGCGTGAGCGAAGGTCGCGCAGCACTCGGTGTCCGTGCGTCGGCATTGCGCTTGCCCTCGTGGTTGCGTCGGACCACATACGTCGATGTTCGTGCAACGGCCGACCGTGGCTTTGCGGCCTGCGGGTCGTGCCCCCCGCGGGTCGGCGACCGACAGCCCCGTTGCCCACAAGTGTCCGCCGCCGTGGCTGCCGGTGTGCTGACAGTGCGATGACGCCGCTGTCATCTTCGCGTTGCGCCAGCGGGGTGTCGTCCGCTCGTGGCACCCGCAGAGCTGTCGAGAATTACCCGACCTCGTGGTACCGCCGCCTTGCGAGTGCGATTCGCCCTTACGGGGTGCCGGTCTCGTCAGCCCGAGCAGCGCGAGGGATCTCGGCGCTGCGAGCCGGAGAGATTCCTCGCCTTCGGCTCGGAATGACGAAGCGTGGTCGGCTGGGGATGACGTCGGGGGGTCACCCCGGGACAAAGAGGGGTGGTCGGCTCGGGGCGACGACGGCTCAGGGACGCGCACGCCGCGCGGTCGGCACGTGTCACGTGGACGAGCAACGCTCGATAGCGTCGACGCCGGCGGTGCGGCCGCGCGGCGCGGCGCGTTAGCCGGCAAGGTCGCGCTTCTTCTGCTCGTACTCGTCGCGGCCGATCTCGCCGCGCGCGTAGCGCTTGTCGAGGATGTCGCGCGCGGTCTCGCGCGGCGCGGACGGGTTGTCGCCCGCGCGCCGGAAAGCCCACACGCCGACGGCGACGACCAGCGCGATGAGCAGGATCCACGCGAGCCCCATGCCGAACCAGCCGCCGCCCATGCCCCAGCCGTTCATCATCGAAGCGTCTCCCTTGCGCGGCGCCTACGGCGCGTAGCGCCGGAGCTGCTCGCGCTGTTGCGGCGTCAGCACCGCTTCGGCCTTGTCGGCGGCGTCGAGCATGTTTTCGAGCATCTGCTGGCGCAGTTCGGACATGCGCTTGTTGGCCGCGAGGATCGCGGCGCGGTCGCGCTTGTCGGTCCACATCGCGTCGCGCATCCGGGACATCTCGTCGTGCATCTTGCCCATCAGGTCCCAGTTCTTGCGGCGCAGTTCGTCGTCGATCTTCTGAATCTGTCGGCGCTGGCTGTCGTTCAGATCCAGGCGACCGATCGCGCCCAGTCCGAAGCCCATCATGCCCATGCCGTCCATCATCATGCCGGGCCCCATGCCGCCGCCCATCATGCCCATGCCGCGTCCGCCCATCATTCCCCAGCCGCGGTGGTCGTCGTCCCAGTCGCGCCAGCCACGGCCGTAGCCTGGCCCGCCGCCCATCATGCCGGGCCCCATCATTCCGGGGCCCATCGTGCGCGGCGGCTCCTGGCTCTGTTGCGCGTAGGTGGTGATCGTGCCGATGCTCAATACGGTCGCGGCAGCGATCGCGGCCTGCTTCCAGTTCATACGCATCCTCCCAAAAAGAAAGTCCGCATGGTCGGGTCCGATCAATCGGGCGGCTGCCATGCCGATACCAGCGCCAACTCGCGCGCCAGCGCAAGTGTGGCGGCCACTACGGCCATCAACGCGGCCGTGACCGCCCCGCAAACCCAGAGCAGCGGGCAAGCGTTCGCCGCCTGCCATGCCGGGTAGCCCAACAGCAACCACGCCCAGTGCGGGGTCAGCCACTGTTGAATCGACATCGCCTGCCTCCGGTCGGTTCCATTGCCTGCTCGCGGTCGGTTCGTCCGCTGTCAGCGCATCCCCCGTTGTCGCGAGCCGCATCGATCCAGGTTGCGGCCGGCGTCGTCCGACAGGCGATCGCGTCTGCCGTGCAGTTTCGGTCGCCGCATCTGACGCGTCGCTGACACGCGGATTACAGCCACGTCATCCTTGCGCAGGCGCAAGCCGCACGCTTCGCGGCGCGTTGGCGGCGGCGAACGACAGTCCAATCCGTACCCGCTCACCGTCCGTATCGGCGGTCACGCTGCCACCATGCAACCGCATGATCGACTCGACGATCGACAACCCCAGCCCGGCGCCGTCGGCCGCCGCCTCGGCGCGGTCGGCCCCGCGCGCAAAGCGGACGAACATCCGCTGCAACTGCTCCCGCGACAGCATGACAGCCGGGTTTTCGACGACGAGCTGCGCACGCTGTCCGTCGGTGCCGGCGCGCACGCGGATCAGCGCGCCGGCGGGTGCATAGCGCACCGCGTTCGACAACAGGTTCGTGATCGCGCGGCGCGCCATCGAGCGGTCGCACACCGCTTGCGCACCACCGTCGACCTCGATGCGCTGGCCCTTTTCGTCGGCGGCCGCCTCGAAGAACTCGGCAACGCTGGTTGCCTCCTGCGCGAGGTCGACCGGCTCGAACTTCGTCTCGATCATGCCCTTGTCCGTGCGCGCGAGGAACAGCATGTCGGAGACCATGCGCTGCAGCCTTTCCAGCTCGGCGAGGTTCGAGTGCAGCGCCTCGCGGTATTCGTCGGCGCTGCGCGGCCGCGACAGCGTCACCTGCGTCATCAGCATCAGGTTGTTCAGGGGGGTGCGCAGCTCGTGCGCGAGGTCGGCCGAAAAGTCGTCTAGCGACCGGAACGATTCGCGCAGGCGTTCGAGCATCCTGTTGATCGCAACGACCAGCCCGCGCACTTCCGCCGGCGCATCGTCGGCGCGCAGCGGCTGGCCGAGCCGGTCCGCGGTCACGCGTTCGGCGGCGCGTGCGATCACGGCGATCGGCGCCAGGCCGCGGCGCGCCGCCCCAGTTGGGTCCCCAGCAGCACCGGCACCGCCGAAGCCGGCTCTTTGCCTTCGGCAATCAGGCG
>JBBIQI010000147.1:0-8294 GCA_037442465.1 Burkholderiales bacterium | reverse complement strand
TCGCTCTGCCGCCGCGGCGCGGTCTCGGCCAGCGCCGCGCGCACCGCGTCGTCCACGGTTTCCAGCCAGACGAAGCGCAGCTCGTTGCGGGCCGATTCCGGCACGTCGCGCAGATCCTTGCGGTTGCGCGCCGGCAGCAACACGGTGGAAATGCCGGCGCGCTGGGCGGCGAGCACTTTCTCCTTGATGCCGCCTACCGGCAGCACCAGTCCGCGCAGGCTGATCTCGCCGGTCATTGCCGCGTCGTGCCGCACCACGCGGTCGGTGAACAGCGACACCAGCGCGATGAACATCGCGATGCCCGCGCTCGGACCGTCTTTCGGGATCGCGCCGGCCGGCACGTGCAGGTGCACGTCGATGCCGTCGAACATCGCGGCCGGGATCGCCAGCTGCGGCGCGCGCGCTTTCACCAGCGTCAGCGCCGCCTGCGCGCTTTCCTTCATCACGTCGCCCAGTTGACCGGTCAGGATCAGCTTGCCGCTGCCGGCCACGCGCGTGGCCTCGACGAACAGGATGTCGCCGCCCACCGGCGTCCAGGCCAGCCCGGTGGCCACGCCGGGAATGCCGGCGCGCATCGCCGCTTCGTGCTCGAACTTGGCCGGCCCGAGGATCGGGTCCAGATCGGCGGCATCGACGCGCACGTGCACGTCGCCGCCTTCGGCGACCTTGATCGCGGCGTGCCGCATCACGCGCCCGATCTCGCGCTCCAACTGGCGCACCCCCGCCTCGCGCGTGTAGCTGGCGATGATCGCAGCCAGCGCCGCGTCCGTCAGCTCGCATTGGTCGCCGCGCAAGCCGTTCGCTTCGCGCTGGCGCGGCACCAGATAGCGCTTGGCGATCTCCAGTTTCTCCTCCGGCGTGTAGCCGGGCAGTTCGATCAATTCCATGCGGTCGCGCACCGGCGGCGGCACGTTGTCGATCACGTTGGCGGTGCAGATGAACACCACCCGCGACAGATCGAACGGCACGCCCAGGTAGTTGTCGCGGAAGGTCGAGTTCTGCTCGGGGTCCAGCACCTCGAGCAGCGCGGCCGACGGATCGCCGTGGATGCTCGCCGACACCTTGTCGACTTCGTCCAGCATCATCACGCAGTCGCGCGCGCCGGCCTTGCGCAGCGCCTGCACGATGTTGCCCGGCAGCGCGCCGATGTAGGTGCGCCGATGGCCGCGGATTTCGGCTTCGTCGTGCACGCCGCCGAGCGACACGCGCACGAACGGCCGCGCCAGCGCCCGGGCGATGCTCTGCCCGAGCGAGGTCTTGCCCACCCCCGGCGGGCCGACGAAACACAGGATCGGCGCGCGCCCGTGCGGGTTCAGTTTCTGCACTGCCAGGAACTCGACGATGCGCTGCTTGACCCGCTCCAACCCGAAGTGGTCGGCTTCCAGCACCGCGCGCGCGGCGGCCAGATCGATCGGCTTTTCTTCCGGCGTCTTCCACGGCAGCTCGGTCATCCATTCGATCCAGGTGCGCAGCATCGAGTATTCGGCCGACTGGCTGCCCATCGATTTCAGGCGCCGCAGTTCCTTGCGCGCGGCCGCCTCGGCCTCGGGCGGCATGCCGGCTTTGGCGATCGCCTCTTCGAGCTGCGCCAGGTCCTCGCCGCCCTCGACGTCCTCGCCCAGCTCCTTCTGGATGGTCTTTAGCTGTTCGCGCAGCAAAAACTTGCGCTGGCGATCGTCGAGCTGCTCTTTCGTGCGCTCGCCGATTTCCTGCGACAGCCGCAGCACCTGGATGCGGCGTGCCAGCACCTGCAGCACGCGGTTCAGGCGCTCTTCGATGTTCGTCGTCTCCAGCAGCGCCTGCTTCTCCGTCAGCTCGGCATCGACCAGACTGGCGGTGATGTCGGCCAGTTGCCCCGGCGCGCGCGCCGCCTGCAGCGCCTGCGCCAGTTCGGCCGGTGCGCCCGGCAACAACTGCAGGATCTCCAGCGCCTTGGCCTGCAACTGCAGCCCCAGCGCCTCGGCCTCGGCCGAAAGCCGGGTCGGTTCCTCGATGCGCTCGACGCGGGCGGCGACGAACGGGAAGCCCTCGACCAGTTCCTTGATGCGGATGCGCTGCACGCCCTGGCACACGGCGTGATGCAGCCCGTCGCCGGCGACCACGTGATGCACGACGTTGGCCAAGGTGCCGACCGCGTACAGATCGTCGCGGCCGGGGTCGTCGACGCGCGCGTCTTTCTGCAGCACGATGCCGAGCGGCGCCTTGTTCTGCACGGCATGTTGGACGGCGGCGATCGACTTGGCGCGGCCGACCGAAATCGGCAGCAATACGTGCGGAAACAGCACGACGTTGCGCATCGGCACGATGGCAACGACGTCTTCGGGCAGGCGAATCGGCGTCTGGTTCATGGCAGCCTCCGTGGTCGAATCTGGCGGCGGATGCGGCCGAATACAACACCTCGGACGACCGCACCGCGGCGGGTCAGCGTCCGGCGTGAGGCGATCCCGAGCGGCACCGCGCGGTGCCGACCCGCCGCGGGTGCAGGGGCGTCAGCGCGATCGCGACTCGCGCGGTGCGGCGATCTCGTCCCAGTCGATGCCGCGCCGCTGCGCCATCGCACGGCCGACTTCGCCGAGTTCGTCGCTCGTCAGCGCGCGGCGCAGGGCAGGGGCGATCACCGTGTCCTCGACTTCGCAATGGCTGCGGTAACGGCTGACGAACAGCGCGACCACCGCCTCGTCGAGCGCGCCGGCGTCCCCGCCTTCGACGGCGGCGAGCGCTTCGCGCAGGATCGACCACGTCCGCCCCATTTCGCGGTGGTCGTTTTCGAGCAGCGCGATCGCGTTGCGGACCCCGGCCGCCTCGCTTTCGGTCCTGCCTTCGAGCCGCTTAAGCAGGCGCGGAAACAGATCGACTTCCTCGTCCTCGTGATGGCGTGGGGCCGCTTCGTCGAAGTAGCGGCGGATCGACACCGCAGTGACCCGCGCCTGCTCGTCGGCGCCCGATTCGCGCAAGTGCTCGAGCAGTCGTTGCAGCAGCGTGCACATGCGGCGCACGCGGTCATGACAGGCCAGCCAAAGCTCCAACGGCTGGTCGAAGCCGGCCGCAGGCGTGCGAAAGTCGATCGTCCCCATGGGTTTTCCGGTTCTCTGCGGGGGCCGACACCCGGCCCGCCCCGTGCCTGTTTGGGCGGCAAACCTATGCGGCCAGGCCCCGCGCCGTATTGATCCAGCGCAAACGCCGGCCGGCCCGAACGTATTCCGTCCGGATGACCCGTGCCGGTCGGACGGCTGAATGCTTGTGCTCCGCGCCCCGCGGGAGCCTCGTAGTGCCGCGCCAGTGAAGGCTGCCGCGCGACCATCGGCTGCGCCGGTGCACGCCCATGCCGCCTGCGGCGGCCCGCGAGTCTTGCCCGTCGCGGTGATGAACCCACAGGGCGCCGGCCCATCGATTTGCGTTGCCCATCGACGCGCCTGGACATCCAAGCCGACGCTCGTCGCTCCGAGCCGGCGCGTCGGCCACTCGGGTCCGGGGCACGTCGACAGGCGGGCCGCTGCTGCTCGTGACGTGGCGACCGCGCACTCCTTTGTGGCTGCGACTCGATACCCTGCTCGATCGACGCTCGGCGAGGTCCTCACGATCGCGCCCGCGCGCCACGCCGTCGTCGCGCCCCGGCGCGCCGTCGCCATTCCGAGCCGAACCCCTCACCATTCCGAGCCGAAGCCGCTCATCGTTCCGAGCCGCGTTTCCACGTTATTCCGAGCCGAGTGTCCTGGTCATTCCGAGACGAAGGCGAGGAATCTCATCCGCACGCTGCGCCCAGATCCCTCGCGTCGCTCGGGACGACGCGGACGTCGCCGCTCGCAACGCCAGGATCCCCGACATCGCGCGCGATGGATGACCTGCATCGGTTGCGGGCCGTCGTGCAGCCGGCCGCGCGACGACGTCGCTGCCACCTCAGAACCCCAGGGTGGGGCTGCGCGTCAACGCGACGCCGACGATGTACGCGTACGTGCCAACGGCGGCGGCGAGAGCGCCGCTGCGCAGCGCGCGCGTGCGACCGCGTTTCAGCGCGATCGAGCCGAGCACGATGTAGGCGAGCAGCGCGCCGATCTTGGTCGCGAGCCAGGGATGCGCCAGCGGCGAAATGCGCGCGACCGCCGCCATCGTCACGCCGGCGGCGAGCAGCATCGTATCGATCACGTGCGGTGCGACGCGCGCAAAGCGCGTGGCCAGCAGCGGCGAGCCCGCCAGCATCAGTGCCCCGCGCAGCAGGAACCCGGCGCCGCTGGCGACTACGCACGCGATGTGGATCGCTTTGAGCGTCGCGTACATCAGCCCGGGCGGCCGTCGACGCGCGGCGTCAGGTAGATCGGCAGATTGCGCGCGGCCCAGGTGACGAACACGACGCACCACAGCGCGATCGCGGCGGGCGTAAGCCAGACGCCCTGCGCCGGTGCGGCATCGACCAGCACACGCGCGAGCACGGCGATCTGCAGCACCCAGAACAGCACCCAGGTCAGGCGATCGGCCGCAAGCGTGCGGCCGCCGTGGCCGGCGGTCACGCGCGTGACCATCGCCAGCAACACCGAGCCGAAGAAGCCCATCGTCAGCGCATGCAGCGGCGCCAGCCCGATCGATGCGGCCGGCGCCTCGAGCAGAACGACCGCCTGGTTCCACGCGTACAGCGCGAACGCGATGCCAAGCCAGGAGAAGCCGAGATGCAGCATCGCCAGCAGCCGGTTGCGCAGGCTCTGCACGACACCCCAGCGCCAGGCGACGAAAAACAGCAACGCCGCGCCGGCCGCATCGACCGCAAACCGCAGCGCCTGGATCGACTTCGAGGGCAGCAGCACCCCCGCCACCGGCAGCAGTCCGTGCGCAACGACGATCGACACGAACGCGGCGAGCAGCCACAGCGGGCGCCAGGCGTCGAGGAAGGGGACCACGCTGGCCGTGAAAAACGGGATCAGCCGGTGCGCGACGGTCACGTACACCGGCGCGATGAACAGCCAGATCGACAGCATTTCCGCCGTATGGACCCACGCGGCGGAAAGTTGCAGCGTGCCCCAGGCGAAGGCCGGATGTGCGAGCGCGCCGAGCGAAAAGAACGCGAGCACCAGCCGTGCGTGCACCTGGTCGTCGAGCCGGCTCGCGCGCACCAGCCGCAAGAAGCGCCACAGGAGAGCGCCCCAACCGGCGGCCATCGCCAGCGCGCCGGCGGCGACGAACGCCGCATCGACGTGCGCGCCGATCAGCGCAACGGCAAAACCGGCGAAAGCCAGTGCGCCGGGCGGCAGCAGCGTGCGGGTTGCGGGCGGCACGACGGCGAGCCACTTCGGTCCCGCGGTAAACAGGAAGCCGAACATGAAGAACGGCAGGAAGCCGTTGGCCATCGTCCAGCCGTGCAGCCACGACGGCGGCAGCACTGGCGCCAGCGGTGCACCGAGCACACGCGCCCAGAGCTGGACGAGCCACCACAGCGACGCCGCCGTCAGCCCGAGCATGCCGAGGAAGAAGAAGTAGCGATGCGGCGCGACCGCCAGCCAGCGCAGCGAGGCGCGCGCTGCCGCTGCCGTATTTGCCTGCACGGCCAGCGGGATCACGCGCTTGGTTTCGCCGCTGCGGGTGGGTGTCGTCGACATGGCTGCGCAGGAGGCAACGCGTACGGCCAGTGGTGCCCTACGTTCCGTTCGGTCGCATCGCCGTCAGGCGGCGGCAGCAACGGGCTCGCCCAGCAGGAAGGCGATCAGATCGCGCACCGGCCGGATCTGGGCGCCGAACGGCAGCTTGCCCGCGCCACGGAAGAACAGGCCGTGTTTGACGTCGCCGCGCAGCGCGGCGGCCAGTTGGTGATCGATGCAGAACTGGCCGAACTTGGCGATGCCGTCGCGCAGCCCGCACTGCGCGAGGCAGTCGAACACCATCGTGCAACGCGGCCTGGCGCCGCGCTGGGCCGCCTTGGCCTGCAGCTTGGGCGCGAGTCTCAGGTAATTCTCCAGCCACGGCGTGCGCACGGCGCGCGCCGGCAGCCCGGCCACGCTGATGAACTCGACGATGTCCTCCGGCTGCGCACCGGCCAGCACGCGCTTGAACTCCGGATGCGCGTCGCCTTCTTCGGTGACCGCAAAGGCGGTGCCGAGCTGCACGGCGGCCGCGCCGAGCGCGATCAGCTCGCGCACGCGCTGCGGCGTGCCGATGCCGCCGGCGGCGATCAGCGGCACGCGGTCCTCGGCGCCGAGCGCGCGCAGCGCGGCGCGCGCTTCGGGGATCACGTTCTCGAACTCGAAGCGAGGGTCGGCGAGCTCTTCGATCCGCGCCGCCCCCAAGTGGCCCCCGGCGTGCCTCGGATGCTCGATGACGATCGCGTCGGGCAGCCGTCCCTTGCGCTCCCACTTCTTCAGGATCAGCGCGATGCCGCGCGCGTCCGACAGGATCGGGATCAGCGCGACCCGCGGGAAATCCGCGGCCAGCTCGGGCAGGTCGAGCGGAAGCCCCGCCCCGACGACCACCGCGTCGATGCCGCTTTCGCAGGCGCGCCTGACATAGTGGGCGTACTCGGAGACGGCACGCATCACATTGACCGCGAGCAGGCCGCGCCCCTGCGCGAGCGCGCGCGCCGCCTTGATCTCGCGGTCGAGCGCCTCGAGATTGGCGGCGTCGATCACGGCTTTGGCGTCGGCCCCGGTGCCGATGTGCGCCGTACGTTCCATCAGGTCCGGGTGATGGCGGCGCAGATCGACCGAGGACAGCGTGCCAACGGCGTTCAGGCTGGCGACCGTGCCTGCCAGACGATGCGCCGAGACGCCCACCCCCATGCCGCCTTGCACGATCGGCAGCACCTCGCGCCCGGCGAGCTTCAACGGCGGCAGCGCCGGAGCGGCCGCTGCCCGTGCGGTGTCGACAGCGTTCATGCGGGCAATTCCTCGCGCGTTTCGGTTTCGGAAACGGCGATTTCGGTCTCGGTGGCAGGCGCGGGCCGCGCGCGCACGAGGTCGCGTACCGCGGCGAACACGCGATCGGCTTCGGCCGAGTCGAAGTCGGCGTGATGGCGTTTCTTGACGCCGAAGTCGGACAGAAGGAAGTACATGTCGGCGCGCACGCCGTGGCGCGCCAGCGCGTGCTTGACGCAGGCGAGCGCGCAACCGTCGAGCGCCACGATCGGTCGCCCCGACTTGGCGGTGCGCACGAGCGATGGCACGTCGCCGCCGACGCCGGCGATGCATGACATCTCGGCCGTGCCGTTGCGGTCGAGCTTCAGCGCGACCGCGTTGGCGAGTTGCGCCGCGCTCGAGCAACCCGAGCAGGAATACACAAGCGGCTTGGAACGTCGAGATGACATCGCTCGGAACAACCCTTGAACGTGCGCGTCCGCGGCGCTGCGTGGCGTTAGGGCGCGTGCGGCAATACCCTCCCTTCGCGTCCGACCACGAACCCATGTCGCAGTCTGCCTGACTGGCGTCGCAGTTCTTTTGAGGCGTATCAACTGCGCTGGCACGGAACCCGTGTCACCGGTGGGGTATGTGGTCCGCCCGCTGCGAGCGACCTCCGTCGGCAGCGGCGGCAAGGCCTGCGCCCCCGCAGCGTCCGGAATTGTCGCGGCCCGGGCACGGGACCAGAATGACGCACATCGGAGGACGGCCATGACCCACAATCTCAGCATCGAGTTCTTCGCCAAGCAGTTCGACCGACAGATCGCGGAGCAGGAGTACCGGCTCAATCCATTCGAACAGTGGGTGCTGCCGCACCTGGCGGGCCGCGTGCTGGAGCTTGGCTGCGGGCTTGGAAACCTGTCGATCGAGGCTGCGCGCGCCGGGCACGAGGTGACCGCGATTGACGCCTGCCCCGACGCGATCAAGGATCTCGACCGCCGCGCGCAGGCCGAAGGGCTGCCGATCCGCGTGCTCGAAGCCGATCTCGCCGAATGGCGTGCGACCGGAACCTGGGACACCGTCGTCGCGATCGGATTGCTGATGTTTCTCGCCTGCGACGACGCGCGCCGCGTGTTGCAGGAGATCAGGCGCGCGGTCGCCCCCGGCGGCATCGCCGCGGTGAACGTGCTCATCGAAGGCACGACCTACATGGAGATGTTCGATCCCACAGCGGGGTATTGCCTGTTCCCGGCCGGCGAGCTGCAGGCGACCTTCGCCGACTGGGAGATCCTGCTCGCAAGCGTCGACGAGTTCCCTGCGCCGGGCGAGCGCCTGAAACGCTTCGCCACCGTGATCGCGCAGCGGCCGTAAGCGGCGCGGCTGCAACGCCGGGAACGCCGGCGACCGGACGCCGAAGTTGGCGGCGCGCAGCGCCCGGCGCCGCACGCAGCGCCGGCCCACGGCCAGGGGAGGGCCGCCGAA
>JBBIQI010000146.1:0-8322 GCA_037442465.1 Burkholderiales bacterium | reverse complement strand
TGGCGCGCGCGAGCAGGACGCCGGCGCGCGTCAGCATCTCCTTGGCCGTCGCGTGTTCTCGCTCCGCGTAGTGCTCGCACAGCAGTATCAGCGCCCGCAGCTCCAGATCGACATCCCGCTCGGCCCGTGCCAGCTCGACCGCCTTTTCGGCAAGGCGGCGGCCGTCTTCGGGATTCACGCGGCTGGCGGCGATGGCTTGCGCGATCAGCGTCTGCGCCGGATGCGGCGCCTGGGCTGCGGCGGCGGCCAGCAGCAGCCCCGCGCACAGGGCGGCGCAGCGGACCGGACGCGAAAACGGCACCATGGCGGGCCGATTCTGGGCGAACGAGCGACCATCGGTCTGTCGAAGAAGCCGATTGCGCCGCCGCTGCCGGGCGGATTGGAACCCGTTTGTGCCGATCCCCCCCGGCGTGACCACGCGGCGACGACCTGGCGCGTGGCCGGTTCGCCCAAGCGCGAGCGACTGTGGCCGTCAGCGCGGATTCACCGCTGCCGCCCCGCCATCGTGCGACGGGCCGGGCGCGCGTCACGAACCGCCGGGCGGGCTGTCGGTCCAGTCATACTCGACCGCGGAACGGACGTAGAAAACGCCGACTTGTTCGCGGTCGATTGCGTCGAGCAGCCGCTGCGCCAGATCGGCCGTGGTCACGATCCTCACCTCGACCGGAAGTTCGCCGGCGGACTCGAAGAAGTGCCCGTAGTGCATGCGGCCATGGCGGCCGTAGCCGGCGATCGCACGAAACACCGACGCACCCTGGATGCCACAGGCGCGTGCCTGCGCAAGCAGCCACTCGTGCAGCAGCGCGTGGTGGTGCCGTGCCCCCTCGGGAAAGTAGAACTGCAGTTGTACGCCCTGCCGCATGCACTACCTCGCCAGCCAGCGGAAAACGATCATCCCCGCCAGCGTCAGCGCGAGCGAGCCCGCCAGGTGCAGGGCGGCGTGACCGGCCGCCCAGGCGTACTGACCACGCAGCACGAGCGTCGCGGACTCGGCGGAAAACGTCGAGAAGGTCGTCAGCGCGCCGAGAAAACCGGTGATCAGCGCCAGCCGCCACTCCGGCGCGATGCCCGGATACACGGCGAAGAATTCGACCGCCGCACCGATGACGAAGCCGCCGGCCAAGTTGGCCGCCAGCGTGCCGAGCGGCACCTCCGGCCACAGCGGGTTCAGCCACAGACCCAGGGCCCAGCGCAACCATGCGCCCAGCACCGCACCGACGGCCACGGCCAGCGCCGCCAGCGCGCTCATCGTGACGCGTTCCGTTCGGTCCAGCGGTCGCGCGCCGCCTCGTCGGTTTCGCGCGCCTCGACCCAGCGCGTACCGGCGGGAGTCGACTCCTTCTTCCAGAACGGCGCTTCGGTCTTCAAGTAGTCCATCACGAATTCGCACGCGGCGAAGGCCTCGCCGCGATGGCTGCCAGTCACGGCGACGAGCACGATCTGGTCGAGCGGTTTCAGTTCCCCGACACGGTGGATCACCAGGACCTCGATCACGTTCCAGCGGCGCTTGGCCTGCGCGACGATGTCTTCGAGCGCGCGTTCGGTCATGCCCGGATAGTGTTCGAGCGTCATCGTCGCCACGCGCTCGCCGTCGTTCGTATCGCGCGCCACGCCGACGAAGGTCGCGACGGCGCCGACGCGCGGATCGTGCGCCCGCAGCTTGGCGATCTCCGCGCCGACGTCGAAGTCCTCGCGCTGCACGCGCACCGGCACGGCTAGCCTCCCGTCACCGGCGGGAAAAACGCGACCTCGACGCCTTCGCGCAGGCCCGCGTCGTCGGGCGCCATCGATTGGTCGACCGCGGCGCGTACGCGCCGAATCTCGCCAAAAGCGCTCGCCCACGGGTCGCCGCGCGCAATGAGCCAGTCGCGCAGCGCCGCGACGGTGGCCACGCCCGCGGGCAGCTCCAGCTCCTCGCGGTCGCGTCCGATCGCTTCGCGCAGCCGGGCGAAGTACAGCACCCTCACCTTCATGCCAGCAACTCCGCAAAGGACAGATAGCGGACCGTGTCACCGCGCGCGATCGGGTGACTCGGCGGATTGTCGACCAGACCGTCGCCCCAGGCGGTCGAGGTCAGCACCGCGGAATTCTGGTTGCCGAAGGCCTCGACGCCGCCCTGCGCGTTGACGCGCACGCGCAGGAACTCGCGCCGCCGGTCGGGCTTCGGCAGGTCGAACTCGGCGCGCAACGGCAGCGCACGCGGCGCGCGCTCGGTCGCCCCCTGGCGCGCGAGGATGAATGGCCGCGCGAACAGCAGGAAGGTCACGAAGCTGGATACCGGATTGCCGGGCAGCCCGATGAACGGCACGCCGCGCACGTGACCGAACGCGAGCGGCTTGCCGGGCTTCATCGCGATCTGCCAGAGGTCGAGCGAACCTTCTGCCTGCACCGCGGGCTTGACGTGGTCCTCCTCGCCGACTGACACGCCGCCCGACGTGATGATCAGGTCGGCGCGGCCCGCGGCTTCGACGAAGGCCGCACGCGTGCGCGTGAAGTCGTCGGCGACGATGCCCAGATCGACCACCTCGCAGCCGAGCCGCGCGAGCAGCCCGCGCAGCACGAAGCGGTTCGAGTTGTAGATGCGCCCCGGCGGCAGCGGCTCGCCAGGCATCACCAGCTCGTCGCCGGTAAAGAACACGGCCACGCGCAGCCGCCGGAATACGGCGAGGCGGGCCACGCCGATCGAGGCGACCAGCCCGCAGTCCTGCGGCCGCATCCGGTGGCCCGCCGCGAGCACCTGCGCGCGGCGCGCGATGTCGCATCCGGCGCGCCGGATCCATGCGCCCGGCTGCGGCACTTCGTCGATCGTCACGCGCTCGCCGTCGCTGCGCGTGGCCTCCTGCATCACGATCGCATCGGCCCCGGCCGGAACCGGCGCACCGGTGAAGATGCGCGCGGCGGTACCCGGTTGCAACGCAGCGCCGACCTGGCCGGCGGCGATTCGCTGCGAGACGCGCAGCGTCGTCGGCGCCACCGGCACGTCGGCCGCGCGCACCGCGTAGCCGTCCATTTGCGAATTGTCCAGCGGCGGCACGTCCATCGTCGAGACGACCGCGCCCGCCAGCACGCGGCCGTCGGCGTCGAGCGTGGCGATCGTCTCGACGTCGGCCACCGGCTGCGCGCTGTCGAGCAGGCGCGCGAGGGCTTCTTCGACGGAAAGCATCAGGGCAACTGCAAGCGCTGCACGATGAACGCCGCAATCTTAGCCGCGTCGTTCAGATCGAGCACAGGCAACGCGGTGTCGACCGCGTGGTCGGCGGCGACCGCGATCACGTTGGGATCGCCGGGGAAGATGGGCGGCTCGGTGTTGGTGGTGCGGCGCACTTCGATGCGCGGAATGCATCCTTCGCTCTTGAAGCCCTCGACGATCACGAGATCGCACGGCGCCAACTGCGCGAGCAGTTCCTCGAGCGTGGCGGCGCGCTGCGGCGTTTCGCTCAGCAGCGCCCAGCGCTGCTCGGTGGCGATCAGCACCTGGCCGGCGCCCGCCTCGCGATAGCGATACGAGTCCTTGCCCGGTCGATCCATGTCGAACCCGTGATGCGCATGCTTGATCGCAGACACGCGCAGGCCGCGCGCGGCGAGCAGCGGGATCAGCTTCTCGATCAGCGTCGTCTTGCCGGTATTCGAGTAGCCGATGAAGCCGATGACCTTCATGAGCTCGGGTGCTGTCAGCGCGCGCGCTCCGCGATGTAGCGCTTCAGCGCCTGCACATCGGCGGCGAGCACGTCGAAGCGCTGCGGCCGCGACTCGAGGTCGGCGTAGGCCGCCGGTGGCGCCGGTGCGAAACCGACGGCCTCGACGATCGTGTCGGCAAACTTCGCCGGCAGTGCCGTTTCGAGGCACACCATCGGCACGCCCGGTTCGGCGTGCGCGCGCGCGACCTTGACGCCGTCGGCGGTATGTGGATCGATCAGCACATCGCTCGCCGCGTGAACGGCGCGGATCGTCGCAAGCCGGTCGGCATGCGTGCTCGACCCGGAGAAAAGTCCGCACGCGCGCATCTTGTCCAGCCAGGGGGTGCCTGCCAGGTCGAACTCGCCGCGCGTATCGAGCGCCCGCCACAGCTCGCGCACGACGGCCGCATCGCGCCCGACCAGGTCGAACACGTAGCGCTCGAAATTCGACGCTTTGCTGATGTCCATCGACGGGCTGCTCGTGGCCCGCGTCTCGGCCGGTTTGCGCGGACGATAGCGGCCGGTGCGAAAGAACTCGTCGAGCACGTCGTTCTCGTTGGTGGCGACCACGAGCCTGGCGATCGGCAATCCCATCTGTTTCGCGATCCAGCCGGCGAGCACGTTGCCGAAGTTGCCGGATGGCACGGCGAACGAGACGCGCTCGCCATTGGCCCGCGTTGCCGCGAAATAGCCTTTGAAGTAGTAGACGACCTGCGCGACGATCCGCGCCCAGTTGATCGAATTGACCGTGCCGATGCGGTAACGCCGCTTGAAATCGAGGTCGTTCGATACCGCCTTGACGAGATCCTGACAGTCGTCGAACACACCTTCGATCGCGATGTTGAAGATGTTCGCGTCGTGCAGCGAATACATCTGTGCGCGCTGGAACGCGCTCATCCGTCCGTGCGGCGACAGCATGAACACCCGCACGCCGCGGCGGCCGCGCAGCGCGTACTCGGCCGCCGACCCCGTGTCGCCGGAGGTCGCGCCCAGCACGTTGAGCGTCTCGCCGCGCTGCGCGAGCGCGTACTCGAACAGCCCCCCGAGCAGCTGCATCGCCATGTCCTTGAACGCGAGCGTCGGCCCGTTGGACAGCTCCAGCAGGGCCAAGCCGGGCTCGAGCCAGCGCAGCGGGGCGATCTGCGTGGCGTCGCTGTCGGCGCGCCCGTGGCCGAAGACAGCGGAGGTGTACGTTCGCCGGCACAGCGCCTCGAGGTCGGCCGGCGCCATGTCGGTCGCGTACTTGCGCAGCAGCGCGGCGGCCAGTTCGGCGTAGGGCAGCGTCCGCCAGGCGTCGAATTCGGCGGGCGTGACCTGCGGATAGAACGCCGGCAGATACAGTCCGCCGTCCGGCGCGAGCCCGGACAACAGAATGTCGAGGAAGCCCTGCTCCGGCGCCTTGCCGCGCGTGCTGACGTAGCGCATCAGACCAGCTCTTCCTGCCGGATGCGGATCACCGGCGCCAGCACGGTCGGCAGCGCCTCGATCCGCGCAATCGCGGCATTGACGTCGCGCTCGATCGCCTCATGCGTCAGCATGATGATGTCGGTCTGGTTCTCCCCTTCCGACGGTTCGCGCTGGAACAGCGCGTCGATCGAGATGCGGCGGTCGGCGAGGATGCGCGCGATGTCGGCCAGCACGCCGGGCTGATCGGCGACCCGCATGCGGAAGTAGTACGAGGTGACCGTGTCCTCGATCCCGAGCCAAGGCAGATCGGCCAGATGCTCGGCCTGGAACGCCAAGTGCGGCACGCGGTTTTCCGGATCGGCCGTATGCATGCGCGTGACGTCGACTAGATCGGCGACGACGGCCGACGCGGTCGGCTCCGCGCCCGCGCCCTTGCCGTAATACAGCGTCACGCCGACCGCGTCGCCCTTGACGAGCACCGCGTTCATCGCGCCTTCCACGCTCGCCAGCAGTCGCTGCATCGGCACCAGCGTCGGGTGCACGCGCAACTCCACGCCCTTGTCGGTGCGCCTGGTGATACCCAGCAGCTTGATGCGGTAGCCGAGTTGCTCCGCGTAACGGATGTCCTCGGCAGCGAGGTCCGCGATCCCCTGCGTGTACGCCGCGGCGAAGTTGATCGGCACGCCAAACGCGATCGAAGCGAGGATTGTCAGCTTGTGCGCGGCGTCGATGCCGTCGATGTCGAAGGTCGGGTCGGCCTCCGCATAGCCGAGCCGCTGCGCCTGCGCGAGCGCCGCGGCGAAGGACAGACCCTTCGCCCGCATTTCGGACAGGATGAAGTTGCTGGTGCCGTTGATGATGCCGGCGATCCACTCGATCCGATTGGCGGTCAGCCCCTCGCGCAACGCCTTGATGATCGGGATGCCGCCGGCCACCGCCGCTTCGAACGCGACCATCACGCCCCGCCTGCTCGCCGCGGCGAAGATCTCGTTGCCGTGCAGCGCGAGCAGCGCCTTGTTCGCGGTGACCACGTGCTTGCCGCGTTCGATCGCCTCGAGCACCAGCGTGCGCGCCGGCTCGTAACCTCCAATCAGTTCGACGACGATGTCGATGTCCGGACTGCGGACGATGTCCTGCGCGTTGGACGTGATCGGCAGCGCCGCTCCGATCGCGTCACGCGCCTTTTTCACGTCGCGCACGGCCACCGCGGCGACCTGAATGCCGCGCCCCGCTCGCCGGCGGATTTCCTCCTGGTTGCGCCGGAGCACCTCGTAGGTGCCGCGGCCGACCGTGCCGAAACCGAGCAGTCCGACTTTGATTGGGTTCATGCTGATGCGGGTCGATGTCTCTTCACGGAGGCGGCGCTCGCTGCCGCGAGCACCCCCGCCCTCAGGCGGCGGCGCGAGCCGCCGGCAGCAAACCGTCCTTGCGAAACATTTCCTTGATGCCGCGGACGGCTTGGCGGATGCGCTGTTCGTTCTCGATCAGGGCGAACCGCACGTGGTCGTCGCCGTAGTCACCGAAGCCGATGCCGGGCGAGACCGCGACCTTGGCGTCGGCGAGCACCTTTTTCGCGAATTCCAGCGACCCCATCGCCTTGTACGGGTCGGGGATCTCGGCCCAGATGTACATCGACGCCTTCGGTACTTCGACCAGCCAGCCGGCCTCGTGCAGTCCCTTGGCCAGCACGTCGCGCCGACGCTGGTACTCGCGCCGGATCGCCTCGACGCAGTCCTGCGGTCCTTCGAGCGCGGCGATCGACGCCACCTGGATCGGCGTGAACGTGCCGTAGTCGTGGTAGCTCTTGATGCGCGCGAGCGCGGCGACCAGATCCCTGTTGCCGACCATGAAGCCGATGCGCCAGCCGGCCATGTTGTAGCTCTTGCTCATCGTGAAGAACTCGACCGCGACGTCGCGCGCACCCGCCACCTGCATGATCGAAGGCGCCTTGAAGCCGTCGAACGTGATGTCGGCGTAGGCCAGGTCGTGCACGACGTAGATGCCGTGTTGCCGCGCCAGCTCCACGACGTGATGAAAAAAAGCGAGGTCCACGCACTGCGCGGTCGGGTTGCTCGGGAAGCCGAGAATCATCATCTTCGGCTTCGGGAACGACTCGCGGATCGCGCGTTCCAGCTCCGCAAAAAAATCGACACCGCGCGTCATCCGTACCGAGCGGATGTCCGCACCGGCGATGATCGCGCCGTAGATGTGGATCGGATAGCTCGGGTTCGGCACCAGCACCGTGTCGCCGCGGTCCAGCGTCGCGAGCATCAAGTGTGCGAGCCCCTCTTTGGACCCGATCGTGACGATCGCCTCCGAGTCCGGATCGAACTCGACGTCGAAGCGCGTCTTGTACCAGCTCGTGATGGCGCGCCGCAGGCGGGGGATGCCCTTCGACACCGAGTAGCCGTGCGTGTCCGGCCGTTGCGCGGCTTCGACCAGCTTGTCGACGATGTGCTTCGGCGTTGGACCGTCCGGATTGCCCATGCTCATGTCGATGATGTCCTCCCCGCGTCGGCGGGCGGCCATCTTGAGTTCGCCGGTGATGTTGAAAACGTACGGCGGCAGACGCTTGATGCGCGCAAACTCGCGCGGAACTTCGGCCATGAATTCCTCGATGCGGCGAACGGGCTCGACGGTGAGTTGCGTCCCGGAACACAAGCGCGTCGCGCCCGTTACTCTTGCCCCGTCCCGCACGGCGGGACCGGGCAGTTGCGAGCGCCGCGGCGCGACCTTCGCCCTGAAGCGCCCGGGACCTGCGCGGCGCGCTCGCTGTTGCGGTACAACGTATGCCTATAATTTACCGGAACCTTTGCCGTCCCGCGCCGCACGCGGAATCGCGCCACGAGGAGCCGCAGCCACTTGAAACTGCACCTGGAGCCGCGCACATCGCTGAACACGGTCACGGCCTACGGGCCCGGCTACATCGAAATCAACGCGGCCCGCTTCACCGGCAGTCTGGTTTTCTCCCCCGAGCACGCCGCCTCGGCGTGGAGCGCGCGCAGTTTCGAAACGCTCGCCGAGAGCGACTTCGCGGCACTGCTCGCATTTGCGCCCGAGATCGTGCTGCTGGGCACCGGCGCTCGCCAGCGATTTCCCCGGCCCACGTTGTACGCCGCGTTGACGCGCGCGCGCATCGGCGTCGAGGCGATGGACACGGCGGCCGCCTGCCGTACCTTCAACGTTCTCGCGGCGGAGGGGCGACGTGTCGTCGCTGCCATCCTGCAGGACGCCTGAG
>JBBIQI010000145.1:0-8384 GCA_037442465.1 Burkholderiales bacterium | reverse complement strand
CCCTCGCGCTGCTCGGGCTGACGGAACCGGCGCCCCCGAGGGCGAAACGAACTCGCAAGGTGACGGTGTCACGAACTTGGCTAGTCCTCAATCAGCAGGCCGCTTCCATGCCGGCACGTCGCCGTTTCGTGCTCACGCGCACCGCGCCGCCTCCGTGGTCACGTGTTCGGCTGGAGCAGGCCGATGGTCGAACCACCGAGACACCGAGCACACCGAGCACACACAGAACTTCGAGGTTTTCTCGGTGCTCTCCGTGTCATGGTGGTAGATGCGGCGACCGTCGAAGTCGGCGACGCGGCGACGGTCCGGCTGGGCAGTCGCATTACGATGCGCGCGAAGCTTGAATCGGAGTCGCTGAGATGAAACAAGCCCACGACTGGCTCGCGCTGGTGACGCTCGCCGCGCTCGCGCTGTGTTTCGCGACCGTATGGCTGGTCGGCCAGGCGCGCGTGAAGTACGGCATCAAGGCGCCGGCGACGACCGGGCACGAGTTGTTCGAGCGCGCGTATCGCGTGCAGATGAACACGCTGGAGAACGTGGTGATCTTCCTGCCCGCACTGTGGCTGGCCGGGTACTACATCGGCGCGATGCCGGCGACCGCGCTCGGCGCGGTCTGGCTCGCCGGGCGCGTGTGGTACGCGGTCGCGTATCTGCGCGAGCCGAAAACGCGCGGCGGCGGCTTCGCGCTCGCGTACGTCGCGTGGGGGCTGCTGATGCTGGGCGCGGCGTGGGGCGTGCTGAAGTCGCTCGGCGGCTTCTGATCCGATGGCGACTTCGGCCGCGCCGACCAAGAAACTGCAGCCGCTGCGCGCGCTGCTGCCGTTCGTCGCGCCCTATCGAAAGCAGATCGCGCTGGCTTTGCTGTTCCTGGCGCTGGCGGCCGCGTCTACGCTCGCGCTGCCGTATGCGGTCAAGCTGCTGGTCGACGGCGGGCTCGCGCTGCCCGCGGGCACGCAACTCGGTGACCGGCTGGTCGCGATCCGCGAGCATTTCCTGCTGCTGTTCGGTGTGGCGGTGCTGCTCGGCACCTTCACCGCGGCGCGCTTCTACATGGTGACCTGGATCGGCGAGCGCGTGACCGCCGATCTGCGGCAGGCCGTCTACGCGCACGTGCTGCAGCAGAGCCCGCAGTTCTTCGAGACGCTGAAGACCGGCGAAGTGCTGTCGCGGCTGACGACCGACACGACGGTGATCCAGAACGCGGTCGGCTCGAGCATCTCGATGGGGCTGCGCAACTCGGTGCTGTTCGTCGGCGGGCTGGCGATGTTGGTGGCGACCAGCCCGCGGCTGATGCTGACCGTCGCCGGCATCATCGTGCTGGTCGTGCTGCCTGCGCTCGCGATCGGCCGGCGCGTGCGGAAACTGTCGCGCGCGAGCCAGGACCGCATCGCCGACACCAGCGGTATCGCGGCCGAGGTGCTGAACGCGATCCCGGTCGTGCAGAGTTTCACGCAGGAGGCGGCGGAGGCGCGGCGCTTCTCCGTCGCCAACGAAACGGCGTTCGCCACTTCGGTGCGGCGGACCGGAACGCGCGCGCTGCTGACCGCTTTCCTGATCGTCGGCACCTTCGGTGCGTTGCTGTGGGGCCTGTACGGCGGCGTGCAGGCGGTGCTCGCCGGTCAGATCACGGCAGGGCAGCTGTCGCAGACGGCGCTTTACATCATGCTGGTCGCGTCGAGCGTGGCCGTGCTCGCCGAGGTGTGGGGCGACCTGCTGCGCGCCTCGGGCGCGACCGAGCGGTTGATGCAGCTGCTGGCGGCGCGCTCGGCGATCGCCGATCCGCCGGCGCCGCGCGCGCTGCCGGTGTCTCGCGGCGGGGCGCGCGTCGCCTTCGAGCGCGTGACCTTCACTTACCCGTCACGGCCGGCGCATCCGGTGCTGCGCGAACTCACGTTCGAGGTCGCGCCGGGGCAGACCGTCGCGCTTGTGGGCCCTTCGGGTGCAGGCAAGACGACGATCTTCCAGCTCCTGCAGCGCTTCTACGAAGTCGACGCAGGCGCGATCCGGCTCGACGGCATCGACCTGCGCGAGCTGCGGCTGGCGGACCTGCGGTCGCGCATCGCGGTCGTGCCGCAGGAGCCGGTGATCTTCTCGGGTTCGGTGCTCGACAACATCCGCTACGGCCGTGCCGATGCGTCGGACGACGAAGCGCTCGCCGCGGCGCGCGCGGCCTTCGTCGACGAGTTCGCCGCGCGACTGCCGGACGGCTACGCGACCTTCGTCGGCGAACGCGGCCTGCGGCTTTCCGGCGGGCAGCGCCAGCGCATCGCGATCGCGCGCGCGATGCTGAAGAACGCGCCGCTGCTGCTGCTCGACGAGGCGACCTCCTCGCTCGACGCCGAAAGCGAACGCGCCGTGCAGGCCGCACTGGCCGCGGCGATGCGCGACCGCACGACGATCGCGATCGCGCACCGGCTCGCCACCGTGCAGCGCGCCGACCGCATCTTCGTGCTCGAGCAGGGGCGGCTCGCCGAGTCGGGCACGCACGCGGAGCTGGTTGCGCGCGGCGGTCTGTACGCGCGGCTCGCCGAGTTGCAGTTCGCGGCGTGATCTGCAGCGCGAATCACGGCCGTATACTCTGCGCATGATTCATGCGCATGCAACACTGACATGCTGCGCTTCGACGACGCCCCCAAACGGCCGACCAACCTGTCGCTGAACTCGAAGGTGCTCGACCTCGCGAAGGAGCTGGGCATCAACCTGTCGCAGACGGTCGACGCGCTGCTCGAGGAAGAAGTGCGGCGGCGACTGCGCGAGCGCTGGCTCGAGCGCAACCGCGCAGCGATCGAGGCGTACAACGCGCGGATCGAGAAGGAAGGCACCCTCTCGCAGCAGATCCAGAAGTGGCTCGAAGAGAATCCGGATGGCCAGGTTTGACGTCTACGCCAATCCGATTGCCGAGCAGCGCCGCGACGTGCCGTACTGGATCGACGTGCAGGTGGACTATCTGCACGCCTTGGGCACACGCGTCGTCATTCCGTTGCGGCGCGTGCGGTCCACGAGCAAGTACGCCGAGCGACTGAACCCGGTGTTCACGGTCGAATCGGCCAAAGTCTTCCTCGACACGGCCAACATCGCCACGTTTCCAGCGCACCGTCTCGCAAAGCGCGTGACCAACCTGACCGCGCACCGCTCCGACATCGACAACGCGCTGGACTTTCTCTTCCAGGGCATCTGATGCGCCAGTACGAAGACTTCATGCGCCACGTGTTCGAGCACGGCGTCGACAAGCGCGACCGCACCGGCACCGGGACGCGTTCGGTGTTCGGCTACCAGATGCGCTTTGCGTTGCGCGAGGGTTTCCCGCTGGTCACGACGAAGAAGCTGCACCTGCGCTCGATCATCCACGAGCTGCTGTGGTTCCTGCAGGGCTCGAGCAACGTCAAGTACCTGCGCGACAACGGCGTGACGATCTGGGACGAATGGGCCGACGAACAGGGCGAACTGGGCCCCGTGTATGGCGTGCAGTGGCGCGCGTGGCCGACGCCCGATGGCGGGCACATCGACCAGATCGCCCAGGTGATCGAGCAGATCAAGGCGAATCCGGATTCGCGCCGCCTGATCGTGTCGGCCTGGAACGTCGCCGACATCCCGAAGATGAAACTGCCGCCCTGCCACCTGCTGTTCCAGTTCTACGTCGCGGACGGCAGGCTGTCCTGCCAGCTTTATCAGCGCAGTTGCGACATCTTCCTCGGCGTGCCGTTCAACATCGCCAGTTACAGCCTGCTGACCCACATGGTCGCGCAGCAGTGCGATCTGGACGTCGGCGACTTCGTCTGGGTGGGCGGCGACTGCCACATCTACAGCAACCACTTCGAGCAGGTGCGCGAACAGCTTTCGCGCGCGCCCTACCCGTATCCGAAGCTCGTGATCAAGCGCCGCCCGCCGACGATCTTCGACTATCGCTACGAGGACTTCGAGATCGTCGACTACCGGGCGCACCCGCACATCAAGGCGCCGGTGGCGGTGTGACGACGTCCGCGCGCACGCATCGGCCGCCGGCCGCGGGAAAGCCCGCCCCGGGGAGCGCTTCCTTCGCCAGCGGCCATCCGGGTCGCGTCGCGCCATGCCCCGCATCACGCTGATCGCCGCGGTCGCGCGCAACGGCGTGATCGGCCGCGCCGGGGCGATTCCGTGGCGGATTCCGGGCGATCTGCCGCGCTTCAAGCGCATCACGATGGGACACCCCGTGATCATGGGTCGCAGGACCTGGGAATCGCTCGGACGGCCGTTGCCTGGCCGACGCAACATCGTGATCTCGCGCACGCCGGGTTTTGCGCCGGCCGGCGCGGAAGTGTTCGACAGCCTCGCTGCGGCGCTGGCCGCGTGCGAGGACGCGCCCGAGGTGTTCGTCATCGGCGGCACCGAGGCGTACCGCGAAGCGCTCGGTCTGGCCGATCGGCTGCTATTGACCGAGATCGACGCGGACGTCGAGGGCGACGCGCACTTCCCGCCGTTCGACCGCAGCGCCTGGCGCGAGGTCGTGCGCGAGGAGCACGCCGCCGGCGGCGAGTGTCCGTACGCGTACGCCTACGTGACCTACGAGCGGCGCTAGTCCGGTCTGCGTCGGCGTGGCCGCGCTGGCCGGCGAGTAGCATGCGGCTGCAGAGTTCACGGGCTCGGTTCGACGGAGCGTGGATGCCCTCGTTGCGACAGAAGCTGCTCATTGCCACGCTCGCCGTGCAGGTCGCGGTCATTCTGGCCCTGCTGCTGGCGAGCCACCGCGCCATCCGCGAGGTGCTCATGGCCGAGGTGCGCAACGACGCGCGCATCACGCAGCTGCTGCTCGCCACGGCGGTCGCGCCACAGGTCGCGGAAAAGGACTACGCGGCGCTGCGCGAGATCACGCGCGAAAGCGCGAGCGTCATCGGGCTCGCCTATCTCGTGCTGTACGACCTCGACGGCCGCCCGCTCGCTGCGGCCGGACCACAGCCCGCCGCCGGCGCGAAGGTTGCACGCGCCGACGACGACGAGTTCGTCGCGCACGACGGCGTGTTCCACGTCGCCGCCCCGATCGCGCTCGGCGGTCAGCCCTACGGCCGCATGCAGTTCGGCCTTCCGTCCGACCGCCTGGTCGCCGGCGAGCGGCGCCTGCTGCTGCAGACGATCGGTATCGGCGGCGTGGGGCTGGCGGCCTCGGTCTTGCTGTTGCTTCTTTTCACGGGCGTGCTCACGCGCGGCCTGCGCGAACTGTCGACGGCGACCGCGCAGGTGGGCGCCGGCCAGTACGACATCGAGGTGCCGGTGCGCGGTCGCGACGAAGTCGCGCGCCTGGCGACGGCCTTCAACGCGATGTCGCGCGCACTCGCCGAGCGCATCGCGGCGTTGCGCGAGTCCGAGACGCGCCAGCGCACGCTGGTCGAGGCGCTGGCCGAAGGCGTGGTGTTCCGCGACGAACACGACAAGGTGCTCGCATGCAACGAGGCGGCGCCGCGCATCCTCGGGCTCACGCGCGCGCAGTTGCTCGGGTCCGATCCGCCCGATCCGCGCTGGCGCGCCGTGCACCGCGACGGCCGTCCGTTCGCCGCCGACGAGGATCCGGCGCGCGTGGCGCTGCGCACGGGCCGGCCGCAGCGCGACGTCGTGATGGGTATCGGCCGACCCGACGGCGCCACGACGTGGCTGTCCGTCAATTCGATGCCGCTCGCGCGCGCCGGCGACGAACGGCCGCACGCGACGGTCACGTCGTTCGCCGACATCACGGCACGCATCGAGGCGGAAGCGCGCCTGCAGCGGATGAACGCCGAGCTGGAAGAGCGCGTGGCGGCGCGCACACGCGAACTGGTCACGGCGCTGGACGCCGCCGAGCGCGCGAGCCGCGCGAAGTCCGAGTTCCTCTCGCGGATGAGCCACGAGCTGCGCACGCCGCTGAACGCGATCCTAGGCTTCGCACAGGTGCTGCAACTGCGGGGCGGAGCACTGCCGGCGCAGGCGCGCGATCAGGTCCGGCAGATCGAAACGGCCGGCTGGCACCTGCTCGAGCTGATCAACGAGGTGCTCGACCTGTCGCGCATCGAGTCGGGCGCGATGACCGTGAGCCGCGAGCCGGTGGACCTCGCGCCGCTGGTCAACGAGTGCGCGCGCATGGCCGATCCGCTCGCGCGCAGGCACGACGTGCTGATCGTCAACCGCGTAGCCGAGGGGTCCGGTCCGCACGTGCTCGGCGATCGGACGCGGCTGAAACAGGTGCTGACCAATCTGCTTTCCAACGCGATCAAGTACAACCGCGTCGGAGGCAGTGTCACGCTGACGCTGGCGCGCGGCGCCGACGGCCGGGTCGAGCTCGCCGTCGCCGACACCGGGCGCGGCTTTACCGACGCGCAACTCGGTCAGCTGTTCCAGCCGTTCAACCGGCTCGGCGCCGAGGGCGGACCGATCGACGGCACCGGCATCGGCCTGGTGATCACCCAGCGTCTCGTCGAGCTGATGGGCGGGACGCTCGAGGTCCGCACCGAGGCGGGTACGGGCTCGGTGTTCACGGTCAGACTGCCGGCTGCACAACCCGGCGCCGTCGTCGCGCCGACGCCCCCGTCGGTGCCAAACACGCCCGCGGCGGACGGCACGCGCACCGTGCTCTACATCGAGGACAACCCGTCGAACGTCGAGCTGCTGGCCGGCGTGCTGGCGCTGCGCCCCGGTATCAGGCTCGTCACCGCCACCGACGGCGCCTCCGGGCTCGCGCTGGCGCGCCGGCAGCGACCCGATCTGATCGTCGTCGACGTGGCACTGCCCGACATCGACGGTTACGAGGTGTGCCGGCAACTTCGCGCCGAAGCGGCGTTCGCGCGCGCGCCGATCGTCGCGCTGTCGGCCAACGCGATGCCGGGCGACATCGAGCAGGGACGCCGTGCCGGCTTCGACACCTATCTCACGAAGCCGCTGGATGTGCCGGCGTTTCTGGCCGAGCTGGACCGGCTGCTCGGCGGCGGCGAGGCTGCGCGGTGAACCGGGCCGATCTCGTCCGCCGCCGGCTGCTGCAGGCCGCCGCCGCGCTCGCACCGGCGGCGGCGCGGACCGCAGCACAGCCCGCAGGCGCACCGACGCTGCGGGTGGGTCTCATTCCGTATCTGTCGACACGCTCGCTGATCACGCTGTACCAGCCGCTGCGCGAGCACCTGGAGCGTGCCTTGCAGCGCCCGGTGCAGCTGTACACCGCGCCGGACTTCCGCACGCTGGCGGCAAATGCGCGCAACGGCGAATACGACATTACGCTGCTGCCGCCGCACATCACGCGCATCGCCGTGGCCGACTGGGGCCAGCGCTTCGTCGCGCGCTTCGCGCAGAGCTCGGAAGTGCAGCTCGTGACGCTGCCGGCGACCGAACTGGCGCTGCCCGACGGCCTGCGCGGCCGGCGCGTCGCCGCGATCGATCCGCTGTCGATCACGACGCTGGTGCTGCGACGCTGGCTCGCCGAACGCGGCTTGACCGTCGGGCGCGACGTTGAGATCCGCTTCACGCACTCGATCTCCTCGGGCGCGCTCGCGCTCGAGCGCGGCGAGGCGGTCGCGCTGGTCGGCGCGGTCGGACAGTTCCGCGACCTGGTCGATGGGCCCGCCGCGCCGCTCAAGGTGCTCGCCACGCTCGCCGCGATTCCGACGCCGGCTTTCGTTGCGCATCAGCGCGTCGGGGCCGACGAGACCGAACGGATCCGGCAGGCGCTGCTCGCCTTCGTGCCACAGTCGACGGGCGCCGGTATTTCGCGTTCGCCTTTCGTCGCCGGCGGCGTCGAGGACTTCGCGCGCGTGGAGTCGCACGCCGCCGAAGTGAGGCGTCTGCTGGCCGAGACGAATTGAGCCGAAGCCCGGCCGGCATCGAGCCGCAGCGAGGAATCTCGGCCGATCGCGTCGCCGGGATCTCTCGCGCCGCCCGGGATCGCTGACCGCGCGCTCGCGATGACCCTGCACGGTCATTCCGAGCCACCGTTTCGAGCCGCGGCGAAGAATCTCCGCCGATCACAACGCCGGGATCGCTCGCGCTGCTCGGGATGACTGACGGGGCGGTCGCGATCACTGGACCTGAATCCGGCAGTCCACCGATGCCGTTTCGCGCAAGTGCGTTGCGCGGCCGGGGTTTGCCGCTTCGACTGCCCTCACCCAGCGGGTGAAGCCGCGATCGGCCGGGTCATCACGCGCTGGCGCAAGGCGCAGGCGCGGAGTGCGCGCCGGCGTCGAGCCACGCGCCGACGCTGCCGTCCGCAGCGCCGAGGTTGTCGTCATCTCGCACCCCGGCTTCGTCATTCCGCACCCTGGCTTCGTCATCGCGCACCCTGGCTTCGTCATCCCGCACCGTGGCTTCGTCATCCCGAGCGCAGCGAGGGATCTCGGCGCGGCGAACGGCGGAGATGCCTCGCCTTCGGCTCGGCATGACGCGGGTCATGGGCTCGG
>JBBIQI010000144.1:0-8444 GCA_037442465.1 Burkholderiales bacterium | reverse complement strand
GCCACGCGCGGCCGCTTTCAGTTGATCGAAGCGATGCTGCCCGCGGGCGTACGCTCGCCGACGCTCGCGCGCTTCGTCGAATCCGTGCGCCGACTGTCCACCCCCGAACCTGCCGCCGCATGATCGAACCCGTCCCCGAACACGAACGAAGCGGCCCCGAGTGGGACGCGCTGCGCTCGGTGATCGACCCCGAGCTGGGTGTGAACATCGTCGATCTCGGCCTCGTCTACGGGCTCGAGCGCGACGGCGACACCGTGCGCCTGCAGGTCACGATGACCACGCCCGCGTGCCCGCTGACGGGCGTCATCGAAGACGACATCGACACCGCGTTGAAGGCGCTCGTAGGGGTGGCGCACGTCGACCTCGAATGGGTGTGGGAGCCGCCGTGGGATCCGTCGATGATGAGCGACTCGGCGCGCAGGCTGCTCGGCCGGTGAAGCCCTTCGCAACGCGCGCGCCGCTGCTCGTGCTCGGCGCGCTCTGCCTCGCGATCGGCGTGGCCGCGGGGCTCGCGCGGCTCGGCTGGGGCGTGCCTGCGTGGGCGGCGCAGGCCGCGGGGCTGCACGCGGTGCTGATGATCGTGGGTTTCTTCGGCACGGTGATCGCGCTCGAACGCGCGGTCGCACTCGGCAAGTTCTGGGGCTACGTCGCGCCGCCTGCGCTCGCGCTTGCCGCGCTCGCGGCCGCGCGCGGCGTCTGGCCCGTCGCGATGGTCTTGGCCGTGACGGGTGCCGCCGTGCTGCTCGTCGTCGCCGTCGTGCAGGCGTTACAGGCGCGCGCGCTGCACGGCTGGGTGCTCGCCGCAGGCGCGCTGTCGTTCGCCGCCGGCGTGGCGCTATGGATCGCCAACGCCGGGCTGCAACCTGCGATCGCGTGCTGGCTCGCATTCTTCGTCTTCACGATCAGCGGCGAGCGGCTCGAACTCGCCCGTGTGCTGCGGCCTGCAGCCGCCGTGCGCGCGTGGTTCGTCGCGGCGGCCGCGCTGTTCGCGAGCGGCGTGGCCGCCGTCGCGCTGGGACTGGACTCGCGCTGGCAGTGGCTCGGCGCCGGGCTCGTGCTGCTCGCCGCGTGGCTCGCGGTGCACGACATCGCACGGCGCACCGTGCGGCAGAAAGGGTTGACGCGCTACATCGCGGTGTGTCTGCTCGCCGGCTACTTCTGGCTTGCGATCGCCGGGCTGCTCTTTGCGAGCGGCGCGGGGGCGACGCGCGCATGGGACGCGGCGCTGCACGCGCTGCTGGTGGGCTTCGTGCTGTCGATGGTGTTCGGCCACGCGCCGATCATCTTTCCCGCGGTGCTGCGCGTGAAGCTGCCGTACACGCCGTGGCTGTATCTGCCGCTGGCGCTGCTGCACGCCTCGCTCGTGCTGCGCGCCGCCGGCGTGGCGGCCGACAGCCTCGGTGCGCGCGCCTGGGGCGGCGCCGGGAACGCGGCGGCGATCGCGCTGTTCATCGTCACGATGGCCGGCAACGCGCTGCGCGCGCGGCGCTGACGCCGCAGGCGGCGGCGCGCTACGTCAGCCCTGCCCCCGGCAAGCGCTCCAGCAACGCACGCAGCAGCCGCCGCAGGCGCGGGAACTCGATCGCGTCGAGCGAGTGCTTGAGTTCGGTCGCCAGTTCCACTTCGCCTTCGATGACGAGCCGGCGCTGGAAGAACAGCGTATCGGCGTCGGCGCTGCCGGCGGCGATCGCGGCGAAGTCGGCGGCGGTCGCGGCGAGCTTCAGATCCGGTCGCTCGACCGCGGCGAGCGCCGTGCAGCGGCTGCCCTGCACGCGGAACGCGAACTCGAAGGCGACGTCGGTGACGACGATCGCGACCGACTTGCCGTGCAGCTTGGCCCGCAGCTCGGCCGGCAGCCGGTCGATCACGAGCCAGTTCAGTCCCGTGGCCAGCGCCAACGATCCGGGGTAACGCGGCAGCCAGCGCGGCAACGGCGGCAGCGCAAGTCGGTGTTCGTGCGTCGCGTTCATGGATGGCTTTTGGTGAATCGCATGGTCCCGTTTACGAGGCCGCGGCCACCGCGGCACGACCCGGCTGGCCGTGCCAGTAGCCGTTCGCGGCGATCGGCTCGCTCGCGCGCGCTTGCGCGAACGCTTCGTCGGCGGCCAGTTCGCCGCGCCGCACGGCGTCGAACAGCGCGACGATGCGTTCCGTGCCTTCGGACTGCGGGCTGATGCGCGCGCAGCCGATGCCCAGATCGGCGAACCGCGGCAGCTCGTCGAGCAGCGTCATCGGCTGCGCCGATTGCGTCTGGATGCCGTTGATCGTGAACAGCGGCTCGCCGTCCTGCGTGGCGAGCGCGATGCCGTCCGGGTGCTGCAGACAGCGGTACTCGCAGTGGTCTTTCGACAGGTTGTGGTAGCGCGCGGTAAAGCAGCGCGCCGACATCGCGAGCGGCAGCCGGCCGTGCGCGATCGCCTCGATCTCGATCGGCGCGGCGAGCTCCTGCCGCAGCGTCGCGATGCCGGCGGCAGGCAGCTCGATCGGCGCGACCCAGCGCACCGCGCCGGCCGCCTGCAGCAGCGCCAGCGTGTCGGCGTTGTAGACGTTGAGGAAAGGCCCGGCGACGAACGGCGCGCGGCCCGCGAGCAGGTTCACCGCGTTCATGTCGTTCGCCTCGACGCGGAAGTCTTGCTGCTCGACGACCGCGCGCACCGCGCGCAGATCGGCCTCCGCCTCGATCAGCCCGAGCGTGGACAGCACGACTTCCTTGCCGGCGGCGGCGAGCTGCGCGCCGAGGTCGAGCCAGTCCGCCAGCCGCAGCTCGCGGCGCTTCGCGCAGACGGTCTCGCCGAGGTAGACGACCTGGACCGGCCAACCCGCGACCTCGCGATAGAACGCCAGCGTCCGTTCGCGCGGCCAGTAGTAAGGCAGCGGGCCGAGGGTGAGTTTCGGGGTCATGGTTTTCGGTTGCATGTCACTTCCACGGCCGGTGATACGCGCCCAGCGTGCACTGGCGGCCTTCGGCGACGGACGCCAGTTCGCTCTGCCATGCCGGCCGCACGCGCCAGCGGGCGCCCTCGTTCACCGCGGCGTCGATCGCGTCGCGCCACACGCGCGTGACCTTGGCGACGTACGCGGGGCTCCGCTGACGCCCTTCGATCTTGATCGCGCGCACGCCGATGGCCGC
Organism: Burkholderiales bacterium; assembly: GCA_037442465.1. GTDB lineage: Bacteria > Pseudomonadota > Gammaproteobacteria > Burkholderiales > Burkholderiaceae_F > DSNY01. The sequence continues at coordinate 5,314 of JBBIQI010000144.1, read as the reverse complement.
GAGCTTGGGCAGCAGCTCGACCGTGTTCAGGCTCGTCGGCTCCTCGAACGGGTAGTACGTGTCGCCCTCGACCGTATAGCGGCCGCGGCACAGCGTCGGGTAGCCGGTCGCCTCGTCGGGGCGAAAGCGGTCGACCAGCACGCCGTTCAAGCGCGACTCGGTATGCGTCGGCGTCTGAGCCCAGCGGATCGCCCACGCCGGCGAGCACGCGCCCTTGGTGTTCGGCGACTCGCCGGTCACGAACGAGGACAACGCGCAGCGGCCTTCGACCATGATGCACAGGCTGCCGAAGCCGAACACCTCGATCTCGACGGGCGTGTTGGCGACGACCTGCTCGACCTGCGCCAGCGACAGCACGCGCGGCAGCACCGCGCGCGCGATGCCGAAGCGGCTGCGGTAGAAGTTGATTGCCTCGTAGCTCGTCGCCGACGCCTGCACCGAAAGATGCAGCCGCACCTGCGGGTGCGTGCGGCGCGCGTAGTCCATCAGCCCCATGTCGGCGACGATCAGCGCATCGGCGCCGAACTCCACCGCGCGATCGACCGCACGCCGCCACAGCTCGCCCTGCCCCGGCTGCGGAAACGTGTTCAGCGCGACCAGCACTTGGCGGCCGCGCGCATGCGCGTAGCGCACGCCTTCGGCGAGCGCCTTGTCGTCGAAGTTCAGCCCCGCGAAGTTGCGCGCGTTGGTCGCGTCGCGGAAGCCGAGGTAGACGTCGTCGGCGCCGTTGTCGACGGCGGCCTTGAGCGCCGGCAGCGTGCCGGCCGGACAGACGAGTCGCATGATGGCTGCTTGCGGGCCCGCCGGGCCCGCGGGATCGGTCGAACGCGCGAAGCTAAACCGCGCGGCGGCCGGCGCATTTAAGCCAAATCAACAACGGCCCGCGCGCAGAGTGAACCGGTACCCGTTTGATGGACGCCACGGCTCGGCACGAGCGCGTTGTCCACGGCCGGCCGGTGGGGTCGTGTCCTTCGAACACAACGACGGCCGGCGATGGGCGACGCGCTGTGGCGGCGCTACTGACGGGCAGGGTTGTATCGACGTGCGCCGACCTCGCGCGCGGACGCTCGCATGCCGCGTTGCGGCCATCCGGACGCGGCAGCTCAGGCAAGCGATGTCGCCTAGGCGGCAGCGACCTCTTCGCTCAGGTCGGGCAGCGAGATGGCTTCCACGCCTGCGGCCAGGGGATACCGCTCATCGCCGCTATACACCACGAAGGCTCGTTCCGGCTTGACGACTTCCGCCGCGAGGTGAAAGCCGCGCTCCAGTTTGGGCGCAAGCCCGCGTTTGACCTCGATGGCCCAAGGCTTGCGCCGCCCGGGGATTTTTAGCAGCAGATCGATCTCGGCGCCGGCTGCGGTGCGAAAGAAGTAGGCCTCGGTTCCGACCGGCGCGGCGGCGATCAGCGATTCGATCGCCATGCCCTCCCAGCTCGCACCCGCCACCGGGTGCGCAAGCAGCGCCTCGCGGTCGGCGATCCCAAGCAGGGCATGCACCAGCCCGCTGTCGCGCACGTAGACCTTGGGCGACTTGACCAGTCGCTTGCGGACGTTGGCGTGCCACGGACTCAAGCGCCGCACGAGCAACAGATCGACGAGCAAGTCGAGGTAAGACGCCACCGTTTTGCCGTCAACCGCCAGCGCCCGGGCGAGGGCAGCGGCGTTCAGCAGCCCGCCCTGCTGGTGCGCCAGCATCGTCCAGAGCCGGCGCAGCGTCTCGGCCGGGATGCGTGGCCCAAGCTGCGGGATGTCGCGTTCGAGATAGGTCCGGATGAAGTCCGCGCGCCAGCGCAGGCTGACCGCATCCGAATCGGCAAGCAGGCTTTCGGGAAATCCGCCGCGCAGCCACAGCGCATCGAGATGCCTGGCACCCACCTCCCCGGCATCCAGCGGCGCCAGCTCGAGGTAGCGGATGCGCCCGGCGAGCGATTCGCTGGACTGCTTGAGCAGATCGATCGAGGCCGACCCAAGGACGAGAAACCGTCCCGTGCGGCGCCCGCGCCGGCGGCCGGCGTCGATCAGCCCGCGCAAGCTGCGGAAAAGCTGCGGCGTGCGCTGAATTTCGTCGAGCACGACCAGCTTGTCCTCGTGCTGCGCGAGGTACAGCTCCGGCTCGGCCAGCTTGGCCAGGGCAGCCTCGGATTCCAGATCGAGATAGATGGACCGCCGCGTCTTCGCCACTTCGAGTGCGAGGGTGGTCTTGCCCACCTGGCGGGGACCCAGCAGCGCCACGGCCGGACTTTCGTCCAAGGCGGCGGTCAGTGTGGACAGCCGACGGCGTGGAATCATGGCTGCAATTATGGAGTTGAACTCCATAATTGCAAGGTTCCTTGTAGGCGGGAAAAAGAGAGGCTGACCAGCGTGCGAGCGGTCCTGCGCCGGTGTGGCGGACGCGGGCCTTGTGGTGGGGGTGGTTATCGCGACGTCGGCAGGCGCAGTGGCGACGGCGCTGACGACGGGGCGATTCCCAGCCGCAGGCGAGGAATCTCAAGCCTCGGCACGTTCTAGACCCCTCGCGCCAGGCGCTCGGGATGACAAGGGCGTCAGCCCTTCGCCACCACCGCCGCCATCGGCCGCTCGTTGACGATCAACTGGAACACGTCGGGCCGGCTGTAGTGGCCGGCGGCGTCGAAGTCGAACTTGCCGCGGCCGATCTCGTCGAGGTCCAGATCCGCAGCCAGGATCGTCTCGCCGTCGAAGTGCGGGCCGGCGAGCACGCGGCCGAGCGGGCTGACGATGGCGCTGCCGCCGCGCATCAGCACCGCGTCGGGCGAATCGCCGAGCGACACGCGCACGCTGTCCGGAAAGTCGCGCCGGCGCAGGAACTGGCAGGCGGTCAGCACGAAGCAGCGCCCTTCCAGCGCGACGTGCCGCATCGACGGCAGCCAGGTTTCGCGGTCGTCGGCCGTCGGCGCGCAGTAGAGCTGGACGTTCTTCGCGTACATCGCCATGCGCAGCATCGGCATGTAGTTTTCCCAGCAGATCACCGAGCCGATGCGCCCGTACGGGCTGTCGATCACGGTGAGCGTGGAGCCGTCGCCGAAGCCCCAGATCATCCGCTCCATCGCGGTGGGCATCAGCTTGCGATGCTTGCCCAGCATGGCGCCGTCGGGGCCGAAGAACAGCACCGTGCAGTAGCAGGTGCCCAGCTCGCGCTCGATGACGCCGATCACCAGATAACACCGGTGCGCGGCCGCCGCCTCGCCGAGCCGTTGCGTGTGCGGCCCCGGCACTTCGATCGCGGCGTCCAGATACATGCGGAACTCCTCGCGCCCCACCGGATCGCGCGCACCGACCACGAGCCCGTAGTTCAGCCCCTTCGGATAGCCGGGGACGAACGCCTCCGGAAACACGACGAGCTTGGCGCCGCCCGCTGCCGCTTCCGCCGTCAGGCGGATCGCCTTGTCGATGCAGGCGTCGGTGTCAAACGGGATCGAGCCGGCCTGGACGACCGCGGCGCGGACGGTTCTATTGGTGGACGTGGACATGGCTTCTCCGAGCGAGGGTAGGCGAGAGGGACGCTGCGAGTTTCACAGCGGTCTATTCAGCGGCTTGACGCGCACTGGCAGCGAATGAGCGGCGCCAACAACGGCCGGTGGGTTGTGGCGCGGGGCCCCGCGCCGGTCGCTCAGCGTTTCAGGCGACTTCAGGCACGGACTCGAACAACCGCCGCTGAATGTCGGTGTCCGGCGCCCGCTTCGACAAATGCAGCATCTCGACCCCGACGACACGACCCTGTTCGTCGTCGTCCACGAGGATGCCCGGCGAGACTTCCTCCGAACGACTCGCAGGTGCTTCGCTCCGGGTGAGGTACAGCGCGTCAGCTTGGCGGCCCACCTTTAGCTTCATGGCAGAGTCCTCCTTCGATCGAAGAATGCGGTCCGACATGTGGCGGTGTCTTCCAAATACAGTACGCGCCCCGATTTGGTCCAGCAAAGGGTGATCCCGCCCATCGGTGAAGGCGCGATCGACGACGGGCGCGGTGCCCGAACTCATGCCGCCCGCACCCAATGCCCCACGGGCCGCGAAAGGAACTCCTCGACCGCGATGCCGTCGGCGCCGATCAGCAGTTGCCGCTTGCAGCGAAACGCCGCCGCGAAGGCCGCCAGGCCGCTTCGCGCATCCCGTGTGCGGCCGCTCTTGACCTCGATGGCCGTGAGCGTACGGCCGGCGCGCACGACGAAATCCACCTCGTGGCCGCCCTCGCGCCAGTAGTAAAGCTCGCATTCGCCCGCCTGCGCCGCGTTCGCCAGATGCGCGCCGACGGCCGATTCCACCAGTCGGCCCCAGAACTCGCGGTCGGCTTTCGCTTCGTCCGGCGTGAGCCCCGAGGTCGCCGAAAGCAGCGCGGTGTTGAGCGCCTGCAGCTTGGGGCTCGAGCCGCGGCGGCGTGCCGCGTCGCCGGCGTACTTCTGCAGCCCCGCCACCATCCCGGCGCCGGCAAGCAGCTCCAGATAGTGCGCCAGCGTCGTCGCGTTGCCGGCGTCCTGCAACTGACCGAGCATCTTCGTGTACGACAGCACCTGCCCCGAGTAGCGGCACGCCAGTTCGAACAGCCGCCGCAGCAGCGCCGGCTTGTCCACGCGGGTGAGCAGCAGCACGTCGCGCGCGATCGAAGTTTCGATCAGGCTGTCGATCACGTAGCGCCGCCAGCGCGCCGGCTCGGCGGCGAGCGAAGCCGCGCCCGGATAGCCGCCGAAGAACAGGTACTGCTCGAGCGAAAAACCGAACGCCGCGCGCATTTCCGCGTACGACCAGTGCGGCAAATGCAGCAGCTCGAAGCGCCCGGCCAGGCTTTCGCTCATTCCGCGCGCCACAAGCAACGGCGCAGATCCGAGCAGCACCACCTTGAGCCGCCGCCTGGCGCGCGTGTCCTCGTCCCACAGCCGCTTGACCGCCTCCGACCAGGCGGGAATCTTCTGAATCTCGTCGAGCACCAGCACCGCCCCGTCGGCGCCGGCCCGCGCCGCTTCGAGCCGCGCCGCTTCCCACTGCTGCGCGATCCAGTCGCTGCCGCGCAGCGTCGGCTCGTCGGCGCTGGCGTAGCGCACCGGCACGCCGAGCGCCGCCACCACCTGCTGCACGAGCGTGGATTTGCCCACCTGCCGCGGCCCGGCCACCACCTGGATGAAGCGACGCGGCTCGGCCAGCCGCCGCGCCAGTTCGGCGGCCCGCGGGCGGCGGTACATCTGGCGCCTTTTGCTCATGATGTTGAGTAATTTTACTCAACGCGTTGAGCAAAAGCGCCAAGGCTCGGCCGTAGACGGCGCGGGCGTGGGGATCACCAAGGGACGACGCGCGCGGGCGTTTCCGCC
>JBBIQI010000143.1:0-8570 GCA_037442465.1 Burkholderiales bacterium | reverse complement strand
CTAGTCTGGTACCGCGATGAGAGGAGACGTCAGATGAAAACGAAAGCGCATTCGAGCAAAGCGCCGACCGCGCACGCGAGCCGGCATGGCTCGCACGCCGCTGGCGCGCACGCGGGCACGGGTGCCAGCGCATCGATCAGCCCCGAGCAAAGGCAGGCGATGATCGCGGAAGCGGCGTACTACCGCGCGCAGCGACGCGGGTTCGCACCCGGCTACGAGTTGCAGGACTGGCTCGCCGCCGAGGCGGACATCGATCGCGCGCTGGGCGAGCCGACGCTGCTGGAGCACCAGCTCGCGCACAGCGACACGTGACGCGCTCCGCAGCGGCGCAACGCGCGCTCACGGCGCCGGGCGGGCGGACTCGAGTGCAGCCTGGATCGCAGCGCGCGCGCCATCGCGCAAACGCACGGCCGCCGCGAACAGCTCCTCGGTCGGCGCGCCGCACTCGATCGGCGCGCCGATATCGACCTGCAGCGCGGCGCGGCCACCAGCGCCCCGCGCCGAGCAGCTCGCGCGTGCCGCGAATCGCCAGCGGCACCACCGGCACACGCGCGCTGGCGGCGGCGAGAAACGCGCCGAGCCGGAACGGCAGAAGCCCCGGGCGATCGACGAAGGTGCCCTCGGGAAACACCAGCAGCGAGCGACCGCGCCGGACCGCGTCGGCCATGCGGTTCGCATCTTCGACGCTGCGCCTGACGTCGAAACGTTCGACGAACTCGGCGCCGAGCCTGCGCAGGTAGGGGCCGGCAATCCGTTGGCCGCGCAGCTCGCGTTTGGCGACGAACGCGTACAGCCGCGGCAGCGCGGCCACGAGCACGATGCCGTCGAGGTAGCTCGCGTGGTTGGCAACCAGAACGCACGGTCCCACGGGCAGGCGCTCGGGCCCGCGCACCGAAAGCGGCACACCGGCCAGACGCAGGAGCAGCCGCGCCCCGACCCGGCCGAGCTGCCACGCCGCCGCCGGCGTCCGCGTGAACAACGTCAGCAACCAGACCGGTGGCGCGAGCAGCCAGAACGCAGCGACCGCGCGCAGCCCGAACAGCGCGGCGCCGAACGCGGCCGCGGCCTGGCGCATGCGCGGCACGACGGCACCCGCTGCCAGCCGCAGCACCTGCCAGCGCAGCGCGCGCGCCTGCGCGTGCAGACGGCCCTGCTCGTACAGCGCGCGGCACGCGGCGCGGCGGATCTTGCCGCTGGAGGTCTTCAACACCGCGTGCGGCGGCGCCAACACGACCTCGTCGGGCGGCTCGCCGATCGCATCGAGCACCGCGCGCGCGATCGCCGCGCGCAGGCGCGCGCGTTCGTCGGCGCCGGTCGCGCGCACTTCGGCGAGCACGACCAGCCGTTCGGTGCCGCGCTCGGGGTCGGCCGCGCCGAATGCGGCCACGCACCCTTTGCGCACGCCGTCGACGGCGCCGACCGCGTCTTCGATTTCCTGCGGATACAGGTTGCGACCGCCGCGGATGATGATGTCCTTGACGCGCCCGGTGATGTAGACCTCGCCGGCGGCGACGTAGGCGCGGTCGCCGGTGTCGAGCCAGCCGTCGTGGAACAGCCGCGCCGTTTCCTGCGGATTGCGGAAGTAGCCTTGCGTGGCCGAGGGACCGCGGAAGTGCAGTTGCCCTTCGATGCGCTCGCCGACTTCGCGGTCGGCCTCGTCGACGATGCGGATCGCGTGGCCGGGCAGCGGCCGGCCGCACGAGACGAAACGCAGCGCGGTCGTGTCGTCCGCGGCTGCCGGCAGCGCACGGCCGCTGCGCGTGAACGCCGCGCGCTGCACGCGGTCGACGAGCGGTCCGCGACCGAGCGGCGGAAACAGCAGCCCGACCGCCGCTTCGGCCAGGCCGTACACGGGTGTGATTGCCTCGGGCTTCAATCCGTACAGGGCGAAGCGCTGCGCAAAGCGCGCGAGCGTGTCGGGGTTCACCGCCTCGGCGCCGTTGAACGCAAGCCGCCAGCACGACAGGTCGAGCCCTTCCAGCTCGGCATCGTCGATGCGCTTGACGCACAGCTCCCACGCGAAGTTGGGCCCCGCCGACAGCGTGCCGCGCCAGTCGTGAATCGCCCGCAGCCAGCGCGCAGGTTTCGACAGGAACGCCAGCGGCGACATCACCACCAGCGGGCAGCCGACGTACAGCGTGCCCAGGAACGCGCCGATCAGTCCCATGTCGTGATACAGCGGCAGCCAACTGACGAACACGTCGCGCGGGCTCGCCTCGATCGTGCGCGCCGTCGCGCGGATGTTGGCGAGCAGGTTGGCGTGCGTCAGCGCGACCCCTTTCGGTTCACCCGTGCTGCCGGACGTGTACTGGACGAACGCCAGATCGTCGCCATGCAGCGCCACCGGCGCGAACGCGCCGCCGCGCTCGGCGAGCGCCTGCGGCGTCACCACGTGGCGCAGCCCCGGCACGCGCGCCTGCAGCAGCCTTGCGACCACCATCGCTTCCGGCACCGTGACCAGCATCGTCGCCTGCGCGTTGGCGAGGATGCCCGCGTGCCGCAACACGTGTTCCTCGAGCTGCGAGGCGCGCGCCGGCGGGTAGATCGGCACCGGAATGCCGCCGGCCGCGAGGATGCCGAAGTACACGTCGAAGTATTCGGGCGACGTCGGCAGCATGATCGCCACGCACTGCCGCGGCTCGAGCCCGGCGCGCTGCAAACCGGCGGCGATCGCCGCCGCGCCATCGGCGAGCCGGCGAAAGCTGATCGACTGCGCGCCGTCGTCGGCCAGACAGGTGATCTGCGTCCGTTCGGCGTGCCGGGCCAGATGCCAGTCGAGCACGTCAAGCAGCGTCGCTGCCGTGGCCGGTTCGCCCGCCTCCGCTGCGGGCGCGGAAGGCCGCACCGCTGCGGCCGCGGCAGGTGCACGCGCGCGGCGCGGTCCCGCGCGCCCCTGCGCGGCGAGCACCGCGTCGAGCAGTGCACCGACCGTCTCGGCCCGCGCGAGCGTGTCCTCCGACAGATCGACACCGCACTCGCGCTCGACCCGCAGCATCAGCTCCATGCGGCCCAGGCTGTCGAGCCCGAGATCGCGGTCGAGACTCGCCGCGAGCGTCACCGGCGGCAAGGGTGCTTCGGGCTGCAGGTCGCGCAGCGTGCCCGCGACGATCGCAAGCAGTGCCTGCTCGAGCGCGCGGGTTCGATTCGCCGCGAGCGTATGCATGTTGTCCCGGTCCGGGTGCGCGGTGCTGTCGCGCATCCGACACGATAGCCTGAGCCGGCGGTCCCGGCCTGCGATGACTTCGGTCAACGGCCGCGCCTACGGACGCGGCGCAATCGGGGTTGTCACCGATCGGCGCGGCACGACTGACCGGCATCAACGAACGTGGCCGCTGGCGCGACGCGCGGCCGCACGGGTTCCTAGACTCGAACCTTGAGCGCGGGCGGCCCGCTCGCGCGCTGCGGAAACATGTACGACGACACGCAAGCGCTTCCCGCGACCGCGCTGCCGCCGGATGGGGCCTGGCACGCGCAGCCCGCCGACACGGTGCTCGCCGCGCTCGCGACGCCCGCCGGCGGACTGTCGGCGGACGAGGCGGCCCGCCGGCTCGCGCGGTTCGGCCGCAACGAGCTGCCGCCGCCCGCGCGCCGCAGCGCGCTGACGCGTTTCCTTCTGCAGTTTCACAACCTGCTGATCTACGTGCTGATCGCCGCCGGCGCCGTCACGCTGGCGCTCGGCCACTTCAGCGATTCAGGCGTGATCTTCGGCGTGGTGATCGTCAACGCGGTGATCGGCTTCATCCAGGAGGGCAAGGCCGAGCGCGCGCTCGAGGCGGTGCGCGCGATGCTCGCGCACGAAGCGACCGTGCTGCGTGGTGGCCAGCGGCGCCAGATCCCGGCCGCCGAGGTCGTTCCCGGCGACCTGGTGCTGCTCGCCTCGGGCGATCGCGTGCCGGCCGACGTGCGACTCGTCAGAGCGAAGAACCTGCGCATCGACGAGGCGGCGCTGACCGGCGAGTCGGTGCCGGTCGAAAAGTCGGTCGAGCCGGTCGCCACCGATGCCGTGCTCGCCGAACGCCGCTCGATGGCGTACTCGGGCACCGTGGTCACGTACGGCCAGGCCACCGGCGTGGCGGTGGCTACCGGCAGCGCCACCGAGATCGGCCGCATCGGCGCGCTGGTCGCCGGCGTGCGCGAGATCGCCACCCCGCTGACGCGCAAGCTCGACCAGTTCGCGCGCCGCATCACTGTGTTCATCGTTTCCGGCGCCGCCCTCGTGTTCCTGTTCGGACACTATGTGCGGGCGTTTCCGGCGATCGACATCTTTCTCACCGTGGTCGGGCTCGCGGTATCGGCGATCCCGGAAGGCCTGCCGGCGATCGTCACGATCACGCTGGCGATCGGCACGCAGAAAATGGCCGCGCGCAACGCGATCGTGCGCCGGCTGCCCGCGGTCGAAACGCTCGGCTCGGTCACGGTGATCTGCACCGACAAAACCGGCACCTTGACCAAGAACGAGATGACCGTCGTGCGCGTGCTGTTGCCGGCGCGCGCACTCGACGTGAGCGGCGCAGGCTACGCGCCCGAGGGCGGCTTCACGCAGGACGGGCAGCCGATCGATCCGGCTTCCGCGGAGGATCTGGCCGCGTTCGCGCGTTGCGCACTGCTGTGCAACGACGCCGCCTTGCGTCGGGTCGAAGACGCGTGGCAGATGACGGGCGATCCGACCGAAGGCGCGCTGCTCGCGCTCGCGCTGAAGGCGGGTCTCGACGCGAGCGCCGAACGCGCGGCAGCGCCGCGCATCGACGAAATTCCGTTCGAGTCCGAGCATCGTTTCATGGCCACGCTGCACCACGACCACGCCGGGCACGCGCGTGTGTATCTAAAGGGCGCGCCCGAACGCGTGCTCGACCTGTGCACGACGACCGCCGACGGCGCACCGCTGGCCCGCGCGCGCTGGGACGCCGCGATCGACCACGCCGCGCGCGCCGGCCAGCGTGTTCTTGCACTGGCGGTCTGCGAGATGCCCAAGGGCACGATCGCCCTGTCGATGGACGACATCGCGCCGCGCTTCGCCCTGCTGGGGCTCGCCGGCATGATCGACCCGCCGCGGCTCGAGGCGATCGAGGCGGTCGCCGACTGCCAGGCCGCAGGCATCGTGGTGAAGATGGTCACCGGCGACCACGGCGTCACCGCCGCCGCGATCGGCGCGCAACTGGGACTGCGGCACGACCACGCGCTGGACGGCCGCGAGATCGATGCCCTCGACGAAGCGCAGCTCGCGCAGCGCGTCGGGCAGACCGATGTCATCGCGCGCGCCAGCCCGGAACACAAGCTGCGTCTGGTGGCGGCGTTGCGGCGGCGCGGCGACATCGTCGCGATGACCGGCGACGGGGTGAACGACGCGCCCGCACTGAAGAGTGCGGACATCGGTGTGGCGATGGGCAAGAAGGGCACCGACGCCGCGAAGGAAGCCGCCGACATCGTGCTGACCGACGACAACTTCGCGTCGATCGACCACGCGGTGCGCGAAGGCCGCACGATCTTCGACAACATCAAGAAGTCGCTGCTGTTCATTTTGCCGACCAACGGCGGCGAAGTCGGACTGATCCTGCTGGCGGTCTTTCTGGGGACGGCTCTACCGGTGACCGCGCTGCAGATTCTGTGGATCAACATGGTGACGACGGTGATGCTCGACGTCGCACTTGCCTTCGAGCCGGCCGAGGCCGGGCTCATGCGACGGCCGCCGCGGCCGCCCGCCGAGCCGCTGATCACCAAGCTGCTGCTGGCGCGCATCGTTTACGTGAGCCTGCTGATGATCGCGACGACCTACTACGTCTTCCAGTGGGAATTCGCGCGCGGATCCTCGCTCGAGACGGCACGTACGGCGGCGGTGAACATGCTGGTGATCGGCGAAGTCGTGTATCTGTTCAACGCACGCCACTTCGTCGCGCATTCGATGGGTCGGGGCGCTCTGTACGGCAACCCGATCGCGTTCTGGTCTTCGGTCGGGCTGGTCGCATTGCAACTGGCGTTCACCTACGCGCCGCCAATGCAGGCGTTGTTCAAGTCGGCGCCGCTGGACGCCGCCAGTTGGGCACTGATCGCGGCGCTCGCTATGGTCAAGTTCCTCGCGGTCGAAGCCGAAAAGGCCGTGCTGCGGCGCTTCGGCGTGCAGCGGCTGTAGGGGCCGCATCGGCGGCATGTACGTGCAGCGCAAAGGGGCTAAATTGAAGGCCATGAAGCTGTTCCCGACCCCGTTCCGGCGCATGCTGTTCGCCGCGTTGGCTGCGTTCGGCTTCGCCGCGCTGCTCGCCGCACAACAACCGTCCGCCGAGCGGCTGGTCGTCGTACTGCACATCGACGGTCTGATCGGACCGGCGACGGCGGACTTCATTCACCGCGGCATCGAAAAGGCGCACCGGCGCGGCGCGCGGCTGGTCGTGCTGCAGATGGACACGCCGGGCGGGCTCGACACGTCGATGCGCGCGATCATCAAGGACATCCTGTCCTCGCCGGTGCCGGTCGCAAGCTTCGTCGCGCCGGAAGGCGCGCGCGCCGCCAGCGCCGGTACCTACATCATGTACGCGAGCCACGTGGCGGCGATGGCGCCGGCGACCAATCTCGGCGCGGCCACGCCGGTGGCGATCGGCATGCCCGGTTCGCAGCCGCCCAGGTCGCCCGAGGACAAGCCGAAAGAGCCGTCCGAAGACAAGCCGCAGCAGACCGACAAGCAGGACAAGTCGAAGAAGACCGAGAAGACGGAGCAGGCCTCGAAGATGCCGACCGGCGGCCCGCGCGACGCGATGACGGAAAAAGCGGTCAACGACGCCGCCGCATACATCCGCAGTCTGGCGCAATTGCGCGGGCGCAACGCGGATTTCGCCGAGCGTTCGGTGCGCGAAGCGCGCAGCCTGCCGTCGGAAGACGCGCTCGCCGCCGGCGTCATCGACGTGATCGCGACCGACGTGCGCGAGCTGCTGAAAAAGATCGACGGGCGGACGGTGACGCTGGTCAACGCCAAGGCCACGCTGGAGCTGGCCGGCGCGCGCATCGAGACGCTCAGTCCCGACTGGCGCTCGCAGCTTCTCGGCGTGCTGTCGAACCCCACCGTGGCGCTGGTGCTGATGATGATCGGCGTCTACGGGCTGTTCGTCGAGTTCACGAGCCCCGGCTTCGGCGTGCCGGGAGTGGCCGGCGCGATTTCGCTGCTGCTCGCGCTGTACGCGTTCCATCTGCTGCCGGTGAACTGGGCCGGCGTCGCGCTGGTGCTGCTCGGCATGGCGCTGATGATCGCCGAGCTGTTCATGCCGGCGTTCGGCGCGATGGGCGTCGGCGGAATCATCGCGTTCGTCGTCGGCGGGTTGATGCTGATCGACACCGACGTGCCGGGCTTCGGCATCCCGCCGGCGGCGATCGTGACGATGGCGGTGGCCAGCGCGGCGCTGATCTTCGGCGTCGGCGGGCTTGCGCTGCGGGCGCGCAGGCGGCCGGTGGTCAGCGGCCGCGAGGAGATGGCCGGCGCCGTCGGGACGGTCGTCGCGGTCGACGCCGACGGCGCCTGGGCCGAGGTGCGCGGCGAACGCTGGCGCATCCGCTGCGACGCGCCGCTGGCCGTCGGCGATCGCATCCGCGTCACCGCCGTCGACGGGCTGACGCTCGTCGCGGTCAAGAAGGATTGACACCAAGGGAGATCGCTCATGCTGCTCGACCTGCAGATCGGTTTCGGCTCGCTGCTGTTCCTGCTGATCGCGCTCGTCGTCGCGTCGATCCGCATCCTGCGCGAATACGAACGCGGCGTCGTGTTCCTGCTCGGCCGCTTCTGGAAGGTCAAGGGGCCGGGCCTGGTGATCATCGTGCCGGGCATCCAGCAGATGGTGCGCGTCGACCTGCGCGTGGTGACGATGGACGTGCCCGCGCAGGACGTGATCTCGCGCGACAACGTGTCGGTCAAGGTCAACGCGGTGATCTACTTCCGCGTGGTCGACCCGCAGCGCGCGATCATCAACGTCGAGAACTATCTGGTCGCGACCAGCCAGCTCGCGCAGACCACGCTGCGCGCGGTGCTCGGCAAGCACGAGCTGGACGAAATGCTCGCCGAACGCGAGCGGCTGAACCTCGACATCCAGAAGATCCTCGACACCGCGACCGACGCCTGGGGCATCAAGGTCACCAACGTCGAGATCAAGCACGTCGATCTGAACGAGTCGATGGTGCGCGCGATCGCCCGCCAGGCCGAGGCCGAACGCGAGCGGCGCGCCAAGATCATCCACGCCGAAGGCGAAAAGCAGGCCGCCGCCACGCTGCTCGAAGCCGCGCAGATGCTTGCGCGCCAGCCCGAGGCGATGCAGCTTCGCTATCTGCAGACGATGACGCAGGTGGCCGGCGACCGCGGCTCGACCGTCGTGTTCCCGCTGCCGATGGACCTGCTCGGACCGCTGCTGAACCTCAAACGCCCGCGCGACGCCGCGGGCGAATAGCCGGCCGGAAAGCGCGGGCATGGGCCTGCCGCCCGAGCGCATCGTCTGCGCGACGGACTTCTCGCCGGACGGCGACGCCGCAGTGCGCCGCGCCGCGCTCGCCGCTGCGCGGTACGCCGCGCATCTCGCCGTCGTGCACGTCGTGCCGTC
>JBBIQI010000142.1:0-8676 GCA_037442465.1 Burkholderiales bacterium | reverse complement strand
GGGTGAGCGCAGCCCAAGCCGCAAAGGCCGGTCGGACGACGCCCTTGCGCGAAACTGCATCGGTGGACTGCCGGATTCAGGGCGAGCGCCTGGCCGCCCGCAGGGTGCGGCGCCACCGGCGTTTGACGCGCTTTGCCGCGGTTGCGCGGTGCGTTCAGACGACGCTCTGCAGCGCGTCGGTCGCGGCGAGTGCCTGCAGCAGCGCGGCGTTGATCTGCGCGAGCGACACGCCGACAGCGGCGGCATGCCGGCGCACGGCGACACCGTCCTCCAGCGCCAGCGCCAGTTCCAGATATGCGGCGTACGGGCCGCTGCGATCGCGCACCGCGTCGCGCACCGCGGACGGCAACGGCAGGTCGTCGAAGAGCTGTGCCATCGACTGGCCGGTGATCCTGTCGAGCAGCGAGAACGCGCCGACGACGAAACACTCGTCGCGCACGCCCGGCTTCGCGCCGGCGGCCGCGGCGAGGTTCTCCAGGCAAAACGCCCGCGCCACCGCCGTGTAGATCTGCGGCAGCGCTTTCGACTCCTTGGATGCGATCACCAGCAGCAGCACCAGCCACTTGACGAGTCGCTTGTAGCCGAGCAGCATGATCGCCTGCCCGAGCGAGGCCACCGGTGTGGAGCGGATGAACGCCGGGCTGTTGGCCAGCGTGAGCAGCAGATACGCGAGCACCGGCTCGCTGCGGAAGGCGCGCTCGAGTTCGTGGATTTCGGCATCGCTTTGCACCAGCCGGATCAACTCCAGCACGGCGTGGTGCGCAGGCTGCACGGGGCCGGGCGGCCGCGGCCGCACGTCCGTCAGCGGCCAGCCGACGATCGCGTGCGCGCCAGCTTGCAGCGTCGCCTCCGCCTGCGCGCGCGTGCTGACACCCAGCGCCAGCAGCGCCAGGTCTCTGGGCGGGGGGCCATGCGTCGCCGCGTCGGCGACCACGTACTGGAACAGCGGCAGCTTGTCGCGCGCCACCGCGGCGCGGTCTTCGACGCGCAGCGCGAGCCGCACGCCGTGCCGCTGCGCTTCGAACAGAAGCCGCAGCTTGTCGGCGTCGGCCAGGTCGGACTGCGCGACTTCCAGCAGCACGTTGCGGGGCGGGCGCAAGCCCGCCAGCGACGCGTCGACGTCGAAGCCCAACGGCGCGAGCAGCACCAGGCCGTGGGGAAACGAGCTGCCGCCTTCGCCCACGAAGCCCGCCAGCACGCCGTCGAGCAGCGCGGCAAGCGGCAGCGACCCCGCACCTTCGGCGCGTCGCAACGCGAGCCGGAAGCCGATCGGCCGCGCATCGCGCGCGACGATCGCACTCCACGCCGGCGCGACCGCGTCCAGATGCAACGGGTCGCCGGGGTGGTCGCGGCGCTGAGGGGGCAATTCGAACACCGACACGCTCCGGGCCGGCGCGGATGCGCGGCCTGTCGCTGTTACTCGGCAGCGTGCTGCGGGTCTTGAGCGTCCGATCACGCAAATTGGTCAAGTCCCCGCGCGTTTGGGCGAAGCGGCTGCCGGCCGGCGACGCGCAAACCCCGTGCGACAATCGCGCCCCGCCAACGGCGCCGCCAGCCCCCGCGCGTCGCCCGCGCCACCTCCTCCGCCTCGCGCCCCCCGATGCTGCTGTTCGCTTCGACGATCCTGCTGTCCGCGTTCCTGCTGTTCCTGGTCCAGCCGATCATCGCCAAGCAGATCCTGCCATGGTTCGGCGGCACCTCGGCCGTGTGGACGACCTGCATGGTGTTCTTCCAGGTGCTGCTGTTGGCGGGCTACGCGTATTCGCACTTCGTCACGCGGCGTCTGGCGCCGCAGCGGCAGGCGCTGCTGCACATCGCGCTGCTCGCCGCCAGCCTCGCCTTCCTGCCGATCATTCCGCGCGAGGCACTCAAGCCCGCCGGCGAGGAGGACGCCGCACTCGCGATCATCGTGCTGCTCGCGGCGACGATCGGGCTGCCCTACTTCCTGCTGTCGACGACCGGCCCGCTGGTGCAGAAGTGGGTCGCGCACCGGTTTCCCGAAAAAACCGTCTATCGGCTGTTTGCGCTGTCGAACTTCGGGTCGCTGATCGGGCTGCTCGCTTTCCCGTTCGCGATCGAACCCTTCGCCGGTTCGGCGGTGCAGTCGTACGCATGGAGCGGCGCGTATGCGCTGTTCGTCGCCGCGTGCGCGGCGACCGCCTGGCAGGCACGCGCCCGACCGGACGCGCCGCACGCGCTCGATCCCGCCGCGGCGATCGCCTCGGCGAGTGCGGCCGATGCGGTGGCCGAACGCCGCCCGGGCGCCGGCGACTACGCGCTGTGGCTTGCGCTCGCCGCCCTCGGCTCGGTGATGTTGCTGGCGGCCACCAGCCACATCACGCAGAACATCGCTTCGGTGCCGTTTCTCTGGGTGCTGCCGCTGACGCTGTACCTGCTGTCGTTCGTGATCGTGTTCGAAGGTCGCGGCGGACGCGGCTGGTACGAGCGACGCTGGCTGCTGCTGCCGGCGCTGATGCTCGTGGTCGCGATGGCCTGGGGCCTGACGGCCGAACGCGGCGTGCTCGACGTGAGCATCGCGATCCCGCTGTACTGCGCGGGGCTGTTCGTCGCGTGTCTGTTCTGCCACGGCGAACTGGCGCTGCGCAAGCCCGCGCCGCGTTATCTGACGCACTTCTACCTGACCCTGTCGGCAGGCGGCGCGCTCGGCGGTCTGGCGGTTGGCCTCGTCGCCCCGCGCGTGTTCCCGGCGTACTTCGAGCTGCCGCTGGCGCTGTTCGCGCTTGGCGCACTGGCGGTCTACCTCGTGCTCGGCAGCCGCACGCTGATCGGGCCCGCGCTCATCGCGACCGTGGCCACCGGCTATTTTGGCTGGCAGTACGTCGAGTTCCTGCGCAACGACGTGATCGTCATGCAGCGCAACTTCTACGGCACGTTGCGCGTGCGCGAGCAGGGTAGCGGCACCGACGAGGTGCGGCGCCTGCTGCACGGCGTGATCCTGCATGGCGAGCAGCCGACCCAGGGCGCCGACCGGCTCGAGCCCGGGACCTACTATGCGCGCAGCTCCGGCGTGGGGCTGGCGATCGCCGCGAAGCAGGCGGGCGGGCCGGTGAAACTGGGCGTGGTCGGACTCGGCATCGGCACGCTGTCGGCCTACGGCCGCGCGGGCGACACGATCCGCTTCTACGAACTCGATCCCGACGTGCTGCGGCTGGCGCGCAGCCACTTCACGTATCTGGACGCGACGCCGGCGCGGCTCGAATTCGTGCTGGGCGACGCCCGGCTGTCGATGGAACGCGAGCTGGCGGCGGGCCGGCCGCAAGGCTACGACGTACTGGCGATCGACGCGTTTTCGAGCGATTCGATCCCGGTGCACCTGATCACGCGCGAAGCGATCGCGCTTGCCGCGCGGCACGTCGCGCCCGCCGGCATCGTCGCCGTGCACATCTCGAACCGCTTTCTGGATCTGAAGCCGGTGCTCGCCAATATCGCGCACGCCGAAGGCCTGACCGCGAAGCTGGTCAGCGACGAGCCCGAAGGCGGCGGCTCGGCATCGACCACGGACTGGGTGCTGATCGCGCGCGATCCGCGCGCCTTCGACGACGCAGCGCTCGCCGCACGCGTCGAGGACATCGCGCCGAACCCGGCGTATTCGCTGTGGACCGACCAATTTAACAACCTGCTCGACGTGTTGAAGAGCCGGCCGCTGGAGGCGCTGAAAGCCGAGCTGCCGCTGCGCTGGCCGGCCGCTGCGTCCGATTGAGCGGCCGCGCAGAGTCCGGCGCGAACGAGCGGGGTTGCGGCCGGAAGCGTCCCTGAACGGCGCGGTACGGCGGGCAGCGCAGACGCAGGATCGGCCCGCGCAACGGACAGCGTCCCGGTCTGTGTGCCGCCGCAACGCCGCGGCCATCCCAAATCGGCGCGGGGGCGCTTGCGAGCGCGGTGGCGCCGCTGCTACGGTTCGCGCGGCGCCGCGCAAGCGGCAGGCGGCGGATCGCAGGTATTGCCTCGATGCTGTACACGGACAAGAGCGCTTTGATCGTCGGTGCCGGCGCGGTCGGCGCGGTGCTCGGCGCCGCGCTGCTGGCGGCCGGCTGGCACGTGACATTCCGCGTTCGCCCGGAGAGTTTCCTCGGCTATCGGCGGCTCGGACTAGCTGTTCGGCGCGCCGGCCGCGAAACGCTGATCGACCGAGAACGCTTCATCTGCGACGCGGTCGCGCGCGGCTCGCACCGACTCGTCGTCCTGTGCACCAAGATGCCGGACTTCGAGCGGGCGATTCGCGGCGTGGCCGAAGACGACGACGGTGAACGCATCTACGTGACCACGCAAAACGGCCTGGCCGCACCGCAGATGTGCGCCGCACTGTTCGGCAAGGATCGCGTGCTCGCCGGCGTGGTCGCAGTCGACGCGCGCCGCACCGAGCTCGGCCTGGTCGAGGTCTTCTCCGACGTGCGGCGCGTCGGCCTCGCGCCGTTGCATCCGCCCGCAAACGCGCTGGCGCGCGACATCGCTGCGCGCCTGGCCGGTGCCGGCATCGACACGCAGGTCGCACCGAGCGCAGATGCGCTGCTGTGGGAGGAGTTCGTCGGCCTGGAGCCGCTCGCGACCGCCTGCGCGGTCACGCAATTGACGCTCGGCCAGGTGCGCGCCCAACCGATCGCGCTGCGCTTCCTGCGCGAGCTGTTCGACGAGGTGTTCGACGTCGCACAGGCCGCCGGCGCCGCGCTCGCCGCCGACGTGCACGCGCGGCGCTGGCAGGCCTACCTCGACGGCCCTGCGGCGATGCGACCGTCGCTCGCGATCGACGTTGCGGCCGGACGCACCGGCGAACTGGACTGGCTCACCGGCACCGTCGTGCGCTTGGCCGAGCAGACGCGCGTGCGCGCGCCGCTGCATCTGGACGCCTTTCGCATGCTGCATCCCGGCGCCGGATCGGGTCCGGGGCTCGGGTTGCGCACCGAACGTACCGCAAGGCTGCACCGCGCAGCCTGAGAAGCTGTAAGGCCGGATACCTCACCGCGGAGGCACCGAGATCACGCGACGAATAGCAAGGCGCTGCACCGTCGCGCAGCATCGCTTTGCGTGCGCAGGGTCGCCGCGACCCGCGCCACGCCGATGCGGCGCCTCGGTCCACGGCTGCGTGTCTGTGCGGCGAAACTTTCGGGCTCGCGCCTTGCCGGCCGTGCTCTTGCGACTTCCGGAGGCACACTTCGAATGCTGACCGCACGCGTGATCGACGCCGCCGAGCATCCGGCGATCGACGAGCTGCGCATCGCGAGCTACGCGCGCGCAACCTGGTTCACGCTGAAGGACGCCGACTGCATCCGCTGCGCGCGGGACGCGCCGCGTTCGAGCGTGACCGCCGTGTTCGACGGCGCGGTGCCGGTGGCGACCGTCTGCCAGACGGTCGTGCTCGACGCCGACGAGGCGCGCGCCGAGCTGGAACTCGACTGGGACTTCGCCGCCGATGACTTTCCGGCGCTCGTTGTCAGCCGCGCGGCCACCGCTGCCGAGTACAGCGGGCGGCGGCTGAACCACGTTCTGCGCTGGTACATGTTGAACGCGGCCGCGAGCGGCGGGATCCGTTCGATCCTCGCCGGGCAGGCGGCCGGAACCCCGAACATGCGCGTCGTGGCCGAGCTCGGCTACCGCCTGACGGTCGTCGAGCGCTCGACGATGTCGAAGGTCCAGATCCACACCCAGCACGTGCTGTCGTACCTGCCCGCCGCATCATTCGGGCAGGCGCTGCACCGGCTCGCGCTGCTGCTCGGCGACGGGCTGACCGAGGTCGTGTGGCAAGGCCCGCGGCTTTCCTTTGTGCCGTGGTTGCAGCCGGCGCGGCAGGCGGATTGACCGCGCTGGACCACGCGCTCGCGCAGACGGTCGATGCGGCCGTGCGCGGCGCGCTCGGCGCCGCCTGGCAACCGCGCTCGGCCGAGCGGATCGGCGGCGGGTCGATCGCCGAGGCCTGGCGACTCGATTCGGGAGCGGGTCCGCTGTTCCTCAAGATCGGCGCGGCGGCGCATCCGTTCGACGCCGAAGCGCAGGCACTCGAGGAAATCGACGCCACGCGCACCGTGCGCGTGCCGCGACCGGTCGCCCATGGCGTTGCCGGCGCGCGCGGCTTTCTCGTGCTCGAATGGGTCGACCTGCACGACGACGGCGACTGGGGCGCGGCCGGCGCCGCGCTCGCCGCGCTGCACGCAGTCACGCGCGACACCTACGGCTGGCACCGGGACAACTCGATCGGCGCCACACCGCAGTTCAACGCGCCGGCACAGGACTGGGCGACGTTCTGGCGCGAGCGCAGGCTGCGGCCGCAGTTCTGCTTCGCGCGGGAACGGGGCCTGCCTGCGCTCGCCGCGCTCGAAGAGGCCGCCTGCCGCGCCTGCGACGCGCTGCTCGCGGCCGAGGCGCCGCCGGCGTCGCTGCTGCACGGCGACCTGTGGCGCGGCAACGCGGCGTTCGATCGCGCCGGCCGACTCGTGCTGTTCGATCCGTCCGCGTACTACGGCGACGCCGAGACGGATCTGGCGATGGCGCGGCTGTTCGGCGGCTTCCCGGCGACGTTCTTCGCCGCGTACAACGCCGCGCGCCCGCCACGGCCGCAGCGCGCCGCGCGGGTTGCGCTGTACCAGCTCTACCACGTGCTTAACCACGCGAATCTCTTCGGCGGCGGCTATGTCGCACAGGCGCGCGAGCTGATCGCGGCGCTTTGAAGCGCGCATGCGGGCTGCCTTCTGCGATACTTGCGCGCCTTTTTTACCGAGAGAACCGCAGCAATGCCCGCCAGCAGCACCGCAGTCCGCAAGCCCAAGATCGTCGTCAAGCGCTCGCGCATCCACGGCCGCGGCGTGTATGCCGCGCGCAAGTTCCGCGCCGGCGAACGCATCATCGAATACAAGGGCGAGCTGATCACGTGGAAGGAAGCCGACCGCCGACCGCCATCGGACCCGGACGATCCGCACCACACTTTCTTCTTCGCGCTGTCCGACGGCAAGCACGTGATCGACGCCGCCGTCGGCGGCAACGCCGCGCGCTGGATCAACCACTCGTGCGATCCGAACTGCGAAACCGAGGAGGACGAAGACGGCCGGCGCGTCTTCATCCAGGCGCTGCGCGACATCCGCGCCGGCGAAGAGCTGTTCTACGACTACGGACTGATCGTCGACGAGCGCATCACGCCGACGCTGAAGCGGCAGCACGCGTGCCACTGCGGCGCGAAGAACTGTCGCGGCACGATGTTGGCGCTGAAGAAGCGCTGACCGATCGAGGGTTGCCCAGTCTCGTGACACCACCTCGCTGCGAGTGCCTTTCGCCGGCGCGGGCGCCGGTCCCGTCATCCTGCGCAGCGCCATGGATCTCGGCGTCGCGGGCGGCGGAGATTCCTCGCCTTCGGCTCGGAATGACAGGAGGCGCCGTCTCATATCGACGAGACGCATCGGCTCGGTGTGATGCACCCGACGGCCTTTTCGCCGCGCTCGCCAGCGATGTCATCGCAGTCGCCGGCTGTGCCATCGCGAAGCCGACTTCGTTTGTCATTCCGAGCAAAGCGAGGGATCTCGGCGATGCGAGACACTGAGATTCCTCGCCTTCGGCTCGGAATGACACGAGGCGTCGGCTCGGAATGACAGGGTGGGCTGGCTCAAAAGACGGGGTGGGCTGGCTCGCAATAACGAGGGTGGGCTTGCTTGGACTGACGAGGGCGATGTGAATGACGAGGGTGATGTGGGGCTCGCTTCGCCGCCGTGTCAGCAGCGGATGCGACCTGACGAGGGTGATGTGAATAACGAGGGTGATGTGCTCGGGATGACGACGGCGATGAGCTCGGAGTGACGATGGCGGGTGCGGCTCGGAGTGACGTGTGTCACTGGCTCCGGCTCGACGAGTGTCGCGGGGTAGGAATGACGATGCCACCGCTCGGCATGACTGTCCGTCATCCCGAGCAAAGCGAGGGATCTCAACGTTGCGAGTGGCGGAGATTCCTCGCCTTCGGCTCGGAATGACAGAGGTGGACTGGCTCGGAATGACAAGGGCCGACTGGCTCGGAATGACAGGGTGGGCTGGCTCGCGATGACGAGGGTGGGCTGGCTCGGAATGACGAAGGTGATGCGCTCGGAATGGCGGTGTATGACCATGGCGCGGGATGCGGACGCCGGGCGGTTGGCAGGTGTGGCGCGGACTCGTAGTGCTCAATCAGGAGGACTCATGCAGATCTCGATGTACACAGCGTCGGTGCCGGTATTCGCGAAGATGCTCGGCAATCTGGCGGCGATCCTCGACAAGGCCGCCGCCCACGCAGAACAGAAGAAGATCGACCCGGCGGTGCTGCTCAACGCGCGGCTGTTCCCGGACATGTTCGCGTTGACCAAGCAGGTGCAGGTCGCGTGCGACTTCGCCAAGGGCGCGGTGGCGCGGCTCGCCGGCGAAGAGCCGCCGAAGTACGAGGACAGCGAGGCGACGCTCGGCGAGCTCAAGGCGCGCATCGCGCGGACGATCGACTACATCCAGGGCTTTTCGCCGCAACAGTTGGACGGATCGGAGACGCGCGAGGTCGAGCTGAAGATCCGCGGCGAAACCGTCAGATACCCGGGCCTCACTTACCTGCTGCACGTCGCGCTGCCCAACTTTTTCTTCCACGTCACGACCGCCTACGACATCCTGCGGCACAACGGCGTCGAACTCGGCAAGCGCGACTTCATCGGCAGGGTCTGA
>JBBIQI010000141.1:0-8709 GCA_037442465.1 Burkholderiales bacterium | reverse complement strand
TAGGTTGAGAACGCGGCGAATTCGGGATGCCGTCACGCTTGGATCCAGGCCTCCGCCGGGATGACGAAGGTCGCGCCGCTATGGGCCGATCAAGCCGGATTCCTCACCACAGAAACACAGAGGCACAGAGAAAGGCGAAAAATCAACTCCTTGCCCGCATTCCCCGCCCGACCCGCCGGGTGAGCGAGCCTGTCCGCACAACGGTTGTTTTTCCTCCGTGTTCTCCATGTTTCTGTGGTTCAAATGAGTTTTTCAGGATCAGGCGCGCTGCGCGCCGTGTTTGTGGGTGGCGTGGTGCGCCCGGTTGCCGGCGGTCGGCGCGAGCGAGCCTGCGACCATGCCGACCGCGGCGAGCAGGAAGCCGCCGAGCACCGACGGGAACGCCTCGCCGAGCGGCGTAAAGTCGAGCAGCGCCCAGCTCGACATGCCGAGCACGATCGACCAGATTGCGCCCTGCTTGGTGGCGCGCTTCCAGTACAGCCCGCACACCAGCGGCCAGAATGCGCCGACCACCGGGAACTGGTAGGCCTTGGCGACCAGCTCGTAGATCGGCGTGCCCTCCATGCGGATGCTGTAGCCGAGCACGATGCAGGTGAAGACGAACACGGTGACGCGCATGTAGCGCAGCGACTGCTTGTCGTTCATCTTCACGAAGTTCTTCAGCACGTTCTCGACGAAGGTCGTCGAGGGTGCGAGCAGCGTGGCCGACGCGGTCGACATGATGGCGCTCAACAATGCGCCGAAGAAAAACACCTGCAGCCAGGTGGGCATGTGCTCCATCACGAGCGTGGGCAGCACCTTCTGCGAGTCGTCCTTCAGCAGTGTGGACGCCGCCTCCGGCATGATCACGAAGGCCGACAGCCCGATGAACATCGGCACGCCGGCGAACAGCAGGTAGGCGACGCCGCCGATGATCGGGCCCTTGACCGCCGTGTCGGCGTCCTTCGCCGACATCACGCGCTGGAACACGTCCTGCTGCGGGATCGAGCCGATCATGATCGTGATCGCCGAGCCGAGCCAGAACAGCCACGCGTGCGCGCTCGCCTCGGGAAAGAACTTGAACATGTCGCGCTCGGCGGCGTAGGCGACGACCTTGCCAGCGCCGCCGGCCAGATCTGCGGCGACGACCGCGATCAGCGCGAGCCCGATCACGATGATGATCATCTGGAAGAAGTCGGTCAGCGCGACCGACCACATGCCGCCGAACAGCGTGTAGACGAGCACGACCAGCGTGCCGAGCGCCATGCCCTGCGCGACGCTGATCGCGCCGCCCGACAGCAGATGAAACACCAGGCCGAGCGCGGTGATCTGCGCCGCGACCCAACCGAGGTACGAAATCAGGATCACGATCGCGCTGAAGATCTCCACCCCCTGGCCGTAGCGCTGGCGGTAGAAGTCGCCGATCGTCAGCAGGTTCATCTTGTACAAGCGACGCGCGAAGAACAGGCCGACCAGCACCAGGCATAGTCCGGCGCCGAACGGGTCCTCGACCGTCTTCGACAGCCCGCCCTCGACGAATTTCGACGGAATGCCGAGCACCGTCTCCGAGCCGAACCAGGTCGCGAAGGTCGTTGCGACGATGATGTACAGCGGCAGCGAACGCCCCGCGATCGCGTAGTCCGCGGTGTTCTTCACGCGCGAGGCGGCGTACAGACCGATAGCGATCGACGCCAGCAGGTAGAGCACTACAAAAAAGATCAGCGTCATGGCGTCGGCCCGGTGCGGAAAGTGGCGGGGATTATAGGAACGGGGCCGCCCCGCCGCGCCGTCGATCGCTGTCGCCGGGTTTCAACGCCGGCGCGAGTGTCCCGCGCGCAACGGCACGCTCAGCCGCGCCGCCGCCACACCATCCAGCGCTCGCGGCCGGCGAACACGGCGATCGACTCGCCGGCGGGGATCGCCTGGTCCTCCGTGCACTCGAACGCCGGCGCGAGCAGCGCGTCGAGTTCGGCGCGCGTCATCGCAAACGGCGGCCCGCGGCGCGGCTCGGGCGGCGCCGGGTCGATGAAGAAAAACCCGGCGAGCCGACCGTCCGGATGCAGCAACTGCGCGCAGCGCGCCGCGTACGCCGGCGCGAGGCGCGGCGGCAGCGCGCACAGGAAAGCGCGCTCGTAGATCGCATCGAACGGCGCGGCGGTAAAAGCGAAGAAGTCCGCCTTGCGCAGCACGCGGCCGGCGGCATCGGCCGGCAGCACGGCGCGCGCCCGCGCCAGCGCCGCCTCGGCAATGTCGATCGACAGCACGTCGAAGCCGGCGGCGTCGAGAAACGCCGCCTCGTACGCGCTGCCGCAGCCCGGAATCAGCACGCGCGCGCCCGCGGCGAGCGGCGCGCCCGCGACCCAGCGCGCGAGCGCGGGCGGCACGGCACCCTGATCCCACGGCGTGAAGTTCGCGTCGAAGCGCTCGTCCCAGAACGCCGCCTGCGAGGGGTCGCGCGTCGTGAATTCGGGCATCGCAGGCCTACATGCTGCGAAACAGATGCGCGAAGCTGCGGCTGACTTCGAGCCGGTCGGGCCGCTGCTTCAGCGCGAGCGACAGCTTGTCGTCCTCGCGCACGACGTGCGCGATTGCGCTCGAGTTGACGATCGTTGCGCGGTGCACCTGCCAGAAGACCTCGGGGTCGAGCTCCTCGAGCAGTTCCTTCAGCGGCTTGCGGATCAACGACTCGGCCTCGCGCGTGACCACGCGCGCGTACTTCAGGTCCGACTGGAAGTACAACACGTCGGCGACCGGGATCAGCCGGATCTGGCTGCCGACCGACGCCTGGATCCACTTCAGCCGGACCGGGTTCGGCTTGCCAAGCGCGGCGGCGACCTGCGCGATCACGCGCGCCATGTCCTCGGCCGGCGGCGCCGCTTCCTGCACGCGCGCCTTCAGCCGCTCGACCGTCTCGCGCAGGCGGGCGTCGGTCGCGGGTTTCAGCACATAGTCGAGCGCACCGCGCTCGAAAGCCTCGACCGCGTACTGGTGGTACGCGGTCACGAAGGCGATGTGCGCAAGGCCCTTGATCTGTGCGGCCGCCTGCAGTCCGTTCATGCCCGGCATCTCGATGTCAAGAAAGACGATGTCGGGCCGGTAACGCGCGACGAACTGCACCGCTTCTTCGCCGTGCGCGGCCATGCCGACGATCGCCAGCTCCGGCCACAAGGCGGCCAGCGTTTCGGCGAGCTGCGCGCGCAGCAGCGGCTCGTCGTCGGCGATGATCGCGGTCGGTCTTTTCTCGCTCATGCGGCGGGCCTTTCGTCGGTCGGTGGCAGGGAACCCTTCATGCGCGCCCACTCCTCGGTCGACATCACCAGCACGCGCGGTTCGCGCGCGGCGGTTGCGGCGGCGACTTCGCGCGGAATCCGCAGCGTGGCCACGGTGCCGCGCGGCGCGTTGGCGGCGAGCGTCAGTTCGGCCGCGTCGCCGTAGGTCAGCCACAGCCGGCCGCGTGCGTTGGCAAGCCCCGCGCCGGTGGACGCTTCGGTGACCGGCGCCTCCTGCGCTGCGCCGAAACCGACGCCGGTGTCGGCGACCTCGATGACGACGGCGTCGCCCGCGTCGCGCGCGCGTACCTCGACGCGACCGCCGTCGACGAGCGGCGCGATGCCGTGCTTGATCGCGTTCTCGACCAGCGTCACCAGCACCAGGGGCGGCAGCTCGACCGCGCGCAGCGCCTCGGGCACGTCGACGCCGAATTCGAGGCGGCCGCCGAGCCGCATCCGCATGATGTCGAGGAAGTGCCGCACGTGATCGGCCTCGCGCCCGAGTGTGACGCGACGCGCGCGCATGTCGGGCACCGAAGTGCGCAGGTATTCGATCAGCGCGTCGGTCATCGCGAGCGCGTCGGGCGAGTTCTTCTGGATCAGGTAGCGCAGGTTGGCGAGCGTGTTGTACAGGAAGTGCGGCTCGACCTGCGCCTGCAGCAGCCGCAGCGCGCTTTCGGCGCTCTGACGCGCAAGCCGCTCGGACGCCGCTTCGGCTTTCAGCGCGCGTGTGATCGACGCGCGTTCGCGCCGGCGCAGCCGCGCGACCAGATCGGGGACGACGAACGCGAGTACAAGGTAGGTGCCGAGCAACCAGCCGACCGACGTGAAGGTGTCGCGCGCCCAGTCGCGGAATGCGCCCTGCCAGTCCGGATCGGCGCGCAGGACATACAAGACGAGCAGCAGGACGCCGACGCCCGCCGTCGCCTGGATCGCGGGGCCGATCGACATGGCGAAATAGCCGACGCGGAACCCGACCCAGCAGCCCGCGGTCGTCGCCGCGATCACGTACAGCAGGAAATGCGTGGCGACCAGTGCGATCACGCGGTAGGGACCCGGGTGATTGCCGGCGAACGCGGGCCAGACCATCAGCTGCAGCGCGGCCGCGTACGCCAGCGCGAGCCAGATCCAGCGGCGGCGCGCCCACGCGAGCGCCGCGTCGATGTCGGCAGCTTCGGTCGGCAGCGGGAAGCGGCCCAGCAGAAACAGCGCGAAGATCCGGTGGCGCAGGCGCAGGCTCATGCCCCGCATGCTGCAGCCGGGCGCCGCGCACCGCAAGCTCGGCCGCGACCGGACGCGTCGGCTGCGGCACGAGCCGCGGCCAGCGCGGCACGAAGCGCGGCGCCAGCGCAAACGGCGATCGTCCGGCCAAGCGCGTTGTGGTGCCGGTGCGGCAGACGCCCGCAGCGTCTGCGCGCCGACGCGCTCAGCGCGAACGAACCCCCTGTGCGCCGAGCGAGCGCTCGCCCGGCAGCCCCGGAATCCCGCCGCGGCCGCGGCGCTGCGCGCGCTCGAGCAGATAGGCGTCGTCGGCCTTCGAAGCCGGCGCGCGCACCGACGCCGCACCGGCGCCGCCCGGCGGCGCGGGCAGCACGAGGTTGGCGTTCCAGGACTCGCCCGCGCGCATCGCCAGCGGGCCGGGAAAGGCGTCGACGCTCGCCGGATCGATCCACGGCGCGAGGTTCGCGACGGCGAGCTTCACGCGCGGGCGAATCGCCGTCTCGGCGACGCGGCCGCGGCTGCCCCAGCGCACGATCAGCGTGTTGCCGGTCGTCGTCGGTCCGATCTTGTCGGTGATCGCCACGTCGCGCCGCACGCCGTGGTTGCGAAACATCATGAACTCCTCGAACAGCATTGCGATGTCCTCGCGCGTCGTGAAGTAGTTGTATTCGTCGGTGGCGCGGTCGGGCGCGAAGAAGCCGGCGACCTGCTGCGGCGTGTAGGCGCGCTGCGCCGGCGTGGCGGTGTCGCCCCCGAACTTCACCAGCGCGAGCGCGCGCATTTCGGCCGACTGCAGCGGCAGGTTGCGCGCCAGCTCGTCGGACGGAAGCTGCGCATTCTCGAAGCGCGGGCCGAGGTTGTCCCACACGGTCACGGCGCTGTTCAGCCCGTTGCTGGTCGCGGGCGGCAGGAAGTCGCTTGCGTGCGCCAGCTCGTGGTACATCAGCCAGCCCGCCTCGTACAGCAGGTAGTCGACGGTGCGCGCAAGGCGCGACGTCGCAGGCCACGGCAGGAAGACGTTGTTATTGTTCAGTGTGTAGCGCCATACGCCCGAGTAGGCGAGGTCGCGGTCGAAGTCGGAGCGGAAGTCGGGTGCTTCGTTGATGACGTCGCGCTGCTCGGGTGTCAGCCAGAAGTTGTCGGCGTCCAGATAGATCGCGCCGGTCAACCCGTAGTAAAAGGACGGCCGCACCTGCGCGCCGATGACGATCGCGGTGACGCCGTTGAGCAGCCGCCGGATGTCGGCCTTGTCCGCGCCGGCGATGAACCGCTCGAACACCGCGCCCATCCAGTCGTGCGACACGAGCACGCGGTCCATGATCTGCGCGACGGTCGGCTCGGCACCGCCCGTGGTCTGGTGCAGGAACGGCAGTGTCGCCAGCGGGCAGGCGTTCTTGCCCGGGTCGGTCCACCGCAGCGCGGCGTCGTAGGTGCAGCGGACCAGGTCGGCCGCGAACGGGCTCGTCGCCTTGTACGGGTACACGCGCGAGACGTGCAGCCCGCTGAAGACGTGCGGGTTGCTGTTGTCAGGTGCCTGCGCGTAGTTCTCGACCAGCACGAGCGCGTCGTCGCTGTCGACGAGCCCCTGCGTCGTCCGCAGCGTCACGCGAAAGCGCAGCAGCGTGTCGCGCGCAACCTCCGGCGCCGTGAACAGCACGCGGCGCGGATCGGCCACGTCGAGCACGACCGGCGGACCCTCGAGCTGCGTCCATGCGAGCGACGCAATCGCGTCACCGGGCGGCAGCATCGTCCATGCGCGCAGAGACGCGTTGCCGCCCTTGCGCACGGCGTGATCGACCCGCGCGAGCACGATCGCGCCGCCGGCGACCGCATTGATCGCCACATTTGCGCTGCGCGCGGTGCCGGCCGCATCGTTGAAGTCGGCGCGGAACGCGTAGACGCCGGCGGAAGTCGGCTCAAAGCTGATCGCCTGCGTCTTGTCCGAGATCAGCGCGACCGCGCTGCCGGCCGTCTGCGTCCAGCGCAGGTTGGTAAGCGCACCCGCACTCGTGCAATTGGCGACGACCGCACCGGCCGCCTTGCCGACCGCGACGCTGGCGTCGCTGATTGCGGAAAACGCATCGGCGGGATTGGCGCAGCTCGCCGCCGGCGCCGGCGTCGGATACACGGCGAGCGAGACCTCCGCGCTTGCCGCCGTCCCCGCGGCGTTCGAGACGATCACCGAAAAACGCGCGCCGTCGTCGGCCAGCGTCGCAGGCGGCGTCGTGTAGCTCGCGCCGGTGGCGCCGGCGATCGGCACGCCGTTCTTCGACCATTGATACGCAAGCGGCGGCGTGCCGATCGCGCCGACGCTGAAGGTCGCCGTGAGCCCGACCGCGAGCGCGCGGCTGCCGGGCTGCGTGCTGATCTGCGGCGCCACCGACGGCGCAAACGCCGGCGCGCCGCCGCCCCCGCCTCCGCACGCCGCGAGCGTCAGCGCGGTCAGCACCGCGGCGGCCAGTCGCACGAAACGCTCCGCTGTCTGCATCGTTTCCCCCGGCGACGCATGTGCCGCGGCCAATCCTGCGCACCGCTGCGCCCGTCGTCAAGCCGACGCAACGGATGATCGCGTCCACTCTACCGCCCCGGCAGCGGCATGCCGATGAACATCCACGCGAGCATGATCACGAGCGCAGCGAGACAGGTCACGCCCACCAGCAGCAGGCGGTTGCGGCGCTGCGTCTCCTGCCGCAAACGGCGCACTTCGGCGAGCAGGCGGTCGTCGCGACCGGTGTCGGTCAGCGCCTGGTGCAGCAGCCGCGGCAACTGCGGCAACAGATGCGACCACTGCGCGGCCTCTCGCCGCAGCTTGTCTTCGAGCCCCTGCCAGCCCATCTGCGCCTGCATCCACCGCTCGAGGATCGGCTTGGCCGTCTTCCACAGATCCAGCTCCGGGTCGAGCTGGCGTCCCAGCCCTTCGATCTGCAGCAGCGTCTTCTGCAGCAGCACGAGCTGCGGCTGCACCTCGACGTTGAAGCGGCGCGAAGTTTCGAACAGCCGCAGCAGCACCTGCGCAAAAGAGATGTCCTTCAACGGCTTGTCGAAGATCGGCTCGCACACCGCGCGGATCGCGTTCTCCAGCTCGTCGACGCGCGTGGCGGGCGGAACCCAGCCGGACTCCACGTGCAGCTCGGCCACCCGCTTGTAGTCGCGCCGGAAAAACGCGAGAAAGTTCTGCGCCAGATAGTTCTTGTCGCTTTCCGACAGGGTGCCGACGATGCCAAAGTCGAGCGCGATCCAGCGGCCGAAGTCTTCGCCCGCGTCGCCGACGTAGATGTTGCCCGGGTGCATGTCGGCGTGAAAGAACCCGTCGCGCAGCGCCTGCGTGAAGAAGATCTCGACCGCGTCGCGCGACAGCTTCTTGATGTCGATGCCGGCGGCGCGCAGGCGCTCGACCTGGCTCACTGGAATGCCGCGCATGCGCTCCATCACGAGCACGTTGGCGCGGCAGCCGTCCCAGTACATCTCCGGCACGCGCAGCAGTTTCGAGTCGGCGAAGTTGCGCCGCAGCTGCGAGGCGTTGGCGGCCTCGCGCATCAGGTCCAGCTCGTCGTGCAGGAGTTTGTCGAACTCGGCGACGACCGCGCGCGGGCGCAGCCGTTTGCCGTCGCGCCACAGCCTTTCGACCAGACCGGCGCCCGCATCCATCAGGCCGAGGTCCTTTTCGATCGCCGGCAGCATGCCGGGCCGCAGCACCTTGACCGCGACCTCGCGACCGGCCCAGGCGCCGAGCGCCGGCTCGTTCTTCATCACCGCCAGATGTACCTGCGCGATCGACGCGCTCGCCACCGGCGCGCGCTCGAAGCTGGCGAACACCTCGTCGATGCGGCGGCCCAGTCCGCGTTCGATCTCGCGTACGGCCAATTCGGGAGCGAAGGGCGGCACGCGGTCCTGCAGTTTCGCCAGCTCGTCGGCGACATCCTCGGGCAGCAGGTCGCGCCGTGTCGACAGCGCCTGCCCGAACTTGACGAAGATCGGCCCCAAGTCCTCGAGCGCGCGCCGCAGCCGCACGCCGCGCGGCTCGCGGAACGATCGGCCGACGGGCACCGCGCGCACCAGACGCACGAGCCACGCGCTCTTCAGACTGGCGGCGACGATCTCGTCCAGCCCGAAGCGGTAGACGGTCAGAACGATGCGGGCGAGCCTCAGCAAGCGCAGCATCGCAACGAATCACTGGGCCTTGCTGAACTCTGCGACGGCACCGTCCCGGACACCCGTCTCGTCATGCCGAGCGCCCCTG
>JBBIQI010000140.1:0-8758 GCA_037442465.1 Burkholderiales bacterium | reverse complement strand
CACGGTCGCGGTCGGCGTGGCCACGGCGATCGCGGCGCGCGCGAGCTGCTGCGCACTCAGCGTCCTGCCGCTTCTCCCGGCGGGCGGTGCCCAGTCGCGTGCCGTGATGCCGACGAAGCCTTCGCGAAACAGTGTCTCGCTGGTGATGCCGCGGTGCGCGGGCTTCAGGATGCCGATCGCCAGATCGATGTCGCGCGCTTCGAGCGCGGCGCTCACCTGATCGGCGGCAACCGCGACGTTCGACAGCGTGCAGTTCGGCGCCTCGCGCCGCAGGACGTGCGCGAGCGGCGGCAGGAACAGGATTTCGCCGAGATCCGACAGCGACAGCCGCCAGTGCACGCGGCTCGTCGCGGGGTCGAAGGCTTCGGCCGACAGCACCGTCGATTCGAGCGCCTGCAGGTGCGCGATCACCGCCGGCGCGATCCGCTGCGCGACGTGCGTCGGATGCAGCCCGCGCGGCGAGCGGACGAACAACTCGTCGCCGAAGAACTCGCGCAGCCGCGCAAGCGCGTTGCTGGTGGCCGGCTGCGACAGCGCGAGCTGCTGCCCCGCCGCCGTCACCGAGCCGGTGCGATAGACCGCCGCGAGCACGCGCAGCAGATTCAGGTCGAGCTGGCGGAAGTTCATCCGCCCAACGCGCATTTACCCCCCTTTCGTGAAGGAGGGCAGGGGGGATTCTGCAGAGGGAGTGCAGGGAAGATTTCGACAACACCTACGCAAGCGGGACCGACTGCAAATCCCCCTCGGTCCCCCTTTACGAAAGGGGCATGAAGACGGACGCACCTTCGGTGCGTATGAAGGCGATCTCCCCCTCGGTCCCCCTTCACCAAAGGGGGAAGAAAAGCAAACGCCATGACGGCCTATCCGAATGGTGAATACGCCGGATTCTGACAATCAATTCGACGAATGGCCACAACCAGCCTAGATTGACCCGAGGCAAAGCGTTCGAGGAGGCGCGCTTGCTGCAGATCATCATCCAGGGGCGCGGCGGGCAGGGCGCGCAGACGGCGGGCAACCTGCTCGCGACCGCCTTTTTCGCCGAAGGGCGCCAGGTCCAGGCGTTCTCGAGCTACGGCGGCGCGCGCCGCGGCACGCCGGTCAGCTCGTACATCCGCGTCGACGACCGGCCGATCCGCCTGCGCTGCGACATCGAGCGCGCCGACGCGATCCTGTGCTTCGACGCGAGCCTGCTCGCGGGTCCGCTGCTGGCGGCGGCGCGCCCCGACACGCTGATCGTCGTCAACTCGTCGCGCCCGGCCGAGCATTACGCGGCCGCACTGCCGGGTCTTCGCGTGATTCCGGTCGACGGGCTGGCGATCTCGCGCCGGCGCGGGCTGGGACGCATCGTCAACTCGGCGCTGCTCGGCGCGTTCGCGCGCGCGGTCGGGGCGCCCGCGCTCGACGTGCTGGCGCGCGTGCTGACCGCCGAGGCGCCGAAATTGCACGACGAGAACATCGCCGCGTGCGAAGACGGGTATCGATCGGTGGACCTCTTCATCCCGAGGAGCAAGAGCGACGAGGGATCTCGCGTGGCTCGACCTTCGGGACTGCTCGCCTGCGGCTCGGGATGAACATGCAGCCGATCCCGACCACCTGGACCACCGGCACGACCGAAGTCTTCAAGACCGGCACGTGGCGCGCGGCTTTGCCGCAGCACATCCGCGCGCCGTCGCCGTGCCACGCGGCCTGCCCGGTCAACGGCGACATCGCCGAATGGATCGGCCGCGCGCGCGCGCGCGACTTCCGCGGCGCATGGGAGATCCTGACAAGGCACAACCCGTTTCCCGCGATCGCCGGTCGCATCTGTCATCACCCGTGCGAAGCCGCGTGCAACCGCGGCGGCTTCGACGAGCCGCTCGCGATCTGCAAGCTCGAGCGCTTTATCGGCGATCTGGCGCTCGAACAGCGCTGGGGCTTCGCGCCACCAGCGGTCGAGCGCAGCGAGCGCATCGCGGTGGTCGGTGGTGGACCGTCGGGGCTGTCGGCCGCGTTCCAGCTGCGCCGGCGCGGCTACCGGGTGACGCTGTTCGAAGCGCAGCCCGAACTCGGCGGGCTGATGCGCTACGGCATTCCTTCGTATCGGTTGGCGCGCTCGGTGCTCGACGCCGAAATCGCGCGCATCGTCGCGCTCGGCGTGCACGTGCGCTGCGGCGAGCCGCTCGCCGCCCATGAGGATCTGGCGCGGCTGCGGCGCGATTTCGATGCGGTGTATCTCGCCACCGGCGCGCAGCGGCCGAAACGGCTACCGCAGCTCGACTATGCGCAGCCTTGGACGATCGACGGCGCCGAGTACCTCGCGCGCAGCAATGCCGGCGCACCGCCCGCGCTGGGCAGGCGCGTCGTCGTGATCGGCGGCGGCAGCGCTGCGCTCGATGCCGCCCGCAGCGCGCGCCGCGCGGGACACGAGGTCACGATCCTCGCGCTGGAGTCGCGCGCACAGATGCCGGCGCAGCGCGAGGAGATCGTCGAGGCGCTGGAAGAGGGTATCGCGCTGGTCGACGGCGCGATGCTCGTCGGCGCAGCCCCCGCCTGCGAGAAGACGATCAACGCAGACGCGCCTGTCTCTCCCCCCTTTGAAGAAAAAGGGGGGCTGGGGGGGATTTGTCCTTTCGCCGGCGCTGAAGAAATCCCCCCTGTCCTCCTTTACGAAAGGGGGGTGAAAGCGCGCAACGCAGACGGCACTTTCCCCGACACGCGGGAGACCTATCCTGAGTCTGTCGCGGCCGATGAGCGGGCGGGAGCAATGGCGCTTCGGTGCATTCGCGTCCGCTTCGAACCCGGAGCGCAGCGCAGCCAGTTCACGGTCGAGCCGATCGCCGGCAGCGAGTTCCAGCTCGTGGCCGATGCGATCGTCACCTCGATCGGCCAGGATCCGGAGCTCGCGGCGCTGCGGCCGATGCTCGAGATCGACGGTGCGCTGCTGAAGGTCGATGCGAGGCAGGCGACGAGCGCGGAGCGCATCTACGCCGGCGGGGATCTCGCAAGCATGGCGCGCTTCGTCACCGAAGCGGTCGGCATGGGCAAGCGCGCCGCGCTGGCAATCGACCGCGCGCTGCGCGAATCGCCCGCGCTCGTGGGTCGGCCGGCTCGACCCGAACGGCACGAGGAAGCGACGCTCGCCTTGCCCGCAGGTTCGCCCTTGGACGAGCCGACGGCGAACGGCGAGCGGGAGCCGGTCGTGCCGCTCGCCGCAATCAACACCTGGTACTACCCGCAGCAGCCGCGCGCGGCCGAAGCGCGGCTGGACGCTGCGCAGCGCCTCGCGTGCGCCACCGAAGTGCAGCTCGGCCTCGAGATCGACCAGGCGCTTGCGGAAACCGAACGCTGCTTTTCCTGCGGCACCTGCATTTTCTGCGACAACTGCGTCGACTACTGCCCCGACCTCGCGGTCAAGCGCAATGGCGCCGGCTATGCGGTGCTCGCCGACTACTGCAAAGGCTGCGGGCTGTGCGTGCGCGAGTGCCCGACCGGGTCGATGAAGATGGTCGAGGAGGCGCGATGAACGCGCGCGACGAACTGACCGCACTCGAACGTGCAGCCGCACAGGAACGCCCCGTACTGCTGACTGGCAACCACGCGGTCGCGTGGGCGGCGCGGCTGGCGCGGCCGAAGGTCGTTCCCGTCTATCCGATCACGCCGCAGACGCCGGTGCTGGAAAAGCTCACCGAGTTTGCGGCCGCGGGCGAGTTCGACGCCGAGATCATCACGCCCGAGTCCGAGCATTCGGTGATGGCGGCGTGCATTCCCGCGTCGCTCGCCGGGGTGCGCGTGTTCACGGCGACCGCCTCGCAAGGGCTGCTGCTGATGCACGAGCTGCTGCACTACGCAGCCGGCGCGCGCGCGCCGATCGTGATGGCCAACGTCAACCGCACGGTCGCTTCGCCGTGGGCGTTCTGGCCCGATGCGACCGACAGCCTCGCGCAGCGCGACACCGGCTGGATCCAGTTCTATTCCGAGAGCGCGCAGGAGTCGCTCGACACGACGATCCAGGCCTTCCGCGTCGCCGAGGCCGTGCTGCTGCCGGTGATGGTCAACCACGACGCGTTCTACGTCTCGCACGCGCTCGAACCGGTGTCGATTCCTGCGCAGTCGCTCGTCGACGAATTCCTGCCGCCGTATGCGCCGCCGCACCGGCTCGACACCGAGCGCGTCGAGTCGTGGGGCAACGTCGTCACGCAGGACATGTTCTACCGGCACCGGCAGGCGCTCGAAGAGGCGATGGCGCGGGTCCCGGCGCTCGCCGACGAAGTCGGCCGCGAGTGGGGCGAGCGCACCGGCCGCTACTACGGCGCGCTCGAAAGCTACCGCTGCGATGGCGCCGGCACGATCGTCGTGACGATGGGCAGCCTGTGCGGCACCGTGCGCGAGGCGGTCGACGAACTGCGCGCCGCGGGCGAGGCGGTCGGTTTGCTGAAGGTGCGCCTGTTCCGGCCGCTGCCCGTCCGCGCGCTGCGCGTGG
Source organism: Burkholderiales bacterium (assembly GCA_037442465.1). Taxonomy (GTDB): domain Bacteria; phylum Pseudomonadota; class Gammaproteobacteria; order Burkholderiales; family Burkholderiaceae_F; genus DSNY01. The sequence goes on along the minus strand of JBBIQI010000140.1, from coordinate 4,299 downwards.
CGCTCGCCGGCGCGCGCGACGTGCTGGTGCTTGACCGCAACCACTCGCCGGGCGCAGGCGGCGTGCTGCACCAGGAGCTGCGCGCGGCGTTGTACGGTCTAGCGAACGCGCCGCGGGTGCACGGCCTGCTCGCCGGCGTGGGCGGCGTCAACGTGCCGCCGGAGCGGATCGTCGAGTTCGTGCGCTCCGCACGGGCGAGCGAGCCGGCAGTCGGATCGGTGTGGGCGCGATGAATGACAGGGGCGTCATGTCAGGTCCGCGCGGCGGGCGAGGCATCTGCACCGTGCGATCGGTGGGGATTCCTCCGCTTCGCGTCGGCATGACGAAAAGGACAGCGAACCCATGATCCGGTTTTCGCTCGAGGCCGAACCGATGCTGTGTTCCGGGCACGCGGCCTGCCCGGGCTGCATCGATGCGCTGTCGGTGCGCCACGTGCTCGCTGCGCTCGGCCCCGACACGATGGCGGTGATCCCGCCGTCGTGCATGGCGATCATCGCCGGGCCGCAGCCGTACAGCTCGCTGAAGATCCCCGTGTACGAGCCGACGCTCGAGGCGAGTGCGGCGGCGGCTTCGGGGTTGCGCCGCGCGCTCGACGCGCAGGGCAAGCGCGACACGCAGGTCGTCGTGCTCGCGGGCGACGGCGGCACCTACGACATCGGTTTCCAGTGCCTGTCGTCGGCGGCCGAGCGCAACGAGGACTTCATCTACGTCTGCCTCGACAACGAGGGCTACATGAACACCGGCGCGCAGAAGTCGTCGTCGACGCCGCATTTCGCGCGCACCGGCTCGACACCCGCGGGCAAGACCTCGCGCAAGAAGAACCTCACTGAGATCATGGCCGCGCATGGCGTGCCGTACGTGGCCACCGCCAGCGCCGGTCATCTGCCCGACCTGATCCGCAAGGTCGAGAAGGCGAAATCGATCCGCGGCACGCGCATCCTCACGCTGCTGATCCCGTGCCTGGACGGCTGGGGCCTGCCGGACGACGCGGGGCTGACGGCGGCGCGCTACGCAGTGGAATGCGGCGCGTTTCCGCTGTACGAGGTCGAAGACGGCCGCCGGTACACGCTGAACGTCACGCAGCGTACGCGGCCGGTGAGCGACTACCTCGCGCTGCAAAGCCGCTACCGGCACATGACGCCCGCCGAGATCGCCGCGCTGCAGGCCGAAATCGACGAAGGCTGGGAGCGGCTGCTGCGACAGGTCGCGGCGAGCCGCGCGGTGCCCGCATGACTGCGGCGCTGGCGCGACGGCGCCAAGGCGCGGGCGCGTCAGGCCGCGCGCCGCGCGTTGCGGGCGACCGCATTGACCGGCGCCGGTTCGGTGGCCTCGCCGCTGCGCTCGGCGAGCCGCAGCAGCGTGGCGAGCGTGATCGACTGCAGCGTGGCCTTGGTGATCTCGTCGATCTCCGACAGCACGATCGCCAGCGCGCGGTCGGCGGGCGTGCGGTCGCGGCGCTCGTCGCTGCCGCTGGAAATGTCCTCGAAGCGCGAGATCACGTCCAGCAGCGTCAGCCGCCGCGCATTGCCGGCGAAGCGGTAGCCGCCGCCGACGCCGCGCACCGACCGCACGATGCCGGCGCGCGCCAGCTCCGCGAGCACCTTGGCCAGGTGGTGCGGCGAGACCCGGTACTTCTCGGCGATCTCCGCGGCCGAGATGTGCCGCAGCGGATCGGCGGCGAACTCGAACAGGCTGTACAACGCGAGCATGCTGTTCTGTTGCAGCTTCATCGCGTCTCAGCCTTCCAGATCCATTTCCAGCGGAATGAAGCGGCCGGCCATCATCCCCTGGCTGCGGAAGAACGACAAGATCAGCGTGTTGTCGCTGGCGAGCATCGTGCGCACCTTGCGCACGCCCGCGCGGCGAAAGCCCGCACAGATGGTCTCGAGCAGCCGTGTGCCGATGCCGGCGAGCCGCGCGTCGGGTCGCACGTCGATCGCGAAGACCCAGCCGCAGGGTGGGGCGCCAAACTCCCAGTCGCGCACCTCGCCGATGACAAAGCCGACGACCTCGCCGGCGGCCTCGGCCACCAGGAACTGCGCGCCGGGCGCGGCCGACTCGCCGTAACGGCGGTAGATCGACCGCCAGTAGTCGCGTTTCTCGATTCCGGTGACCTGTGCATCGATCGCGATCACCGCGTCCAGGTCGCCGCGCCGCACCGGCCGGATCGTCAGCTCGCGGCGCTGCGGCGCTGCACCAGCGGAGGGGTCGATGGCACTGGTCCTCGGTTTGCGGACAGCGGTGGCGCTGCGTCGAGCCATCGGGTTGACCTGAATTAAAGAATATCGGTATCGAGTTGCAAGAATAGCTTGATCGGAACCGGGCGGCGCGTCGGCGCCCGCAGCGGCGCGCGGATCGTAGCAGCGGACCCGACCGCAACGACAGGGAGAGCACGATGAAGCCATCGCTGACCGCTGGACTGGAGGCGACCCGACGCGTGACGGTCGACCGCGAACGAACGATCGACTTCATGGGCGAGGCCGCGCGCGTATACGCCACACCGATGCTCGTGCGCGACATCGAGATGGCTTGCCGCGAGCTGCTGCTCGCGCACCTCGATCCGGGCGAGGACTCGGTCGGCACGCGTGTGGAGATCGATCATCTGGCGCCGACGCTGCTCGGCATGGACGTCGAGCTGCGCGTGCGCGTCGCGGGTGTGGACGGTCGCGCGGTGAGCTTCGAGGTCGAAGGGCGCGATCCGGTCGAGACGATCTGCCGCGCGAAACACGCGCGTTTCGTCGTCGACGTGGCCAAGACCGCGCAACGGCTCGCGGCCAAGGCGCAGAAGGCCGCGGGCTGATGCGGCCGCGAGGCACCGACACGGAGCCGCACACATGACCCGCTGGGCGATGGTCGTCGATCTGCGCCGCTGCGTCGGCTGTCAGACGTGCACGGCCGCTTGCAAACTGGCCAACGCCACGCCGCCCGGCGTGCAGTGGCGGCGGGTACTCGACATGGAGTTCGGCGAGTATCCGAACGTCCGGCGCGCGTTCGTCCCGGTCGGCTGCCAGCATTGCGACGACCCACCGTGCGCACAGGTCTGCCCGAGCACGGCGACGAAGAAACGCGCCGACGGCATCGTCACGATGGACTACGACCTGTGCATCGGCTGCGCGTACTGCGCGGTGGCCTGTCCGTACCAGGCGCGCTACCGCACGCTGCGCGCGAGCTTTGCCTACGGCGAGCCGATCGACAGCGAGGCGCGGACGTTCGACGAGCACCGTCTCGCGGTGGCGACCAAGTGCACGTTCTGCGTCGACACGATCGACGCGGGACTGGCACAGGGGCGCGTGCCCGGCGTCGACCCGGAGGCGACCCCCGCCTGCGTCAACGCCTGCATCGCCAAGGCGATGTCTTTCGGCGATCTCGACGACCCGGCCAGCAGCGTGTCGAAGCTGCTCGCGGAAAACGAACACTTCCGCATGCACGAGGAGCTGGGCACGGGGCCGGGCATGTATTACCTGTGGGAGAGTCGGCACGACGCGCCGGTCGAGCTCGGCGCGGCGCAGGCATCCGCCGCGACGGGTTCCGCACGGCCCGCCGTGGCTGCGCAGCGGCAGCGGGGCGCGGTGCCGTCCGCGTTGGCGTGCGACTCATCGGGCGGCAGCGCTGCATGACTTACGGTCCCCAACCCTGGCAGCAAACCGCGTGGGACTGGCGCGCAGCCGGCAATTTCATTGGCGGTGGCGCCGGCAGCGGGCTGATCGTGTTCACGGCAGTCGCGGGCATGCAAGGGCCCGTCGCCGCCGCGCTGCTGCTCGCCGGACTCGCGCTGATCGGACTCGGGCTCGCCTGCGTGTGGGCCGAGCTCGGGCGGCCGCTGCGCGCGTTGCACGTGTTCTTCAATCCGCGCACCTCGTGGATGACGCGCGAAGCGGTCGCCGCGACCGTGCTGTTTCCGGTCGGCGCGTTGGCCGCGCTGGCCGCGTATGCGGGGGTGAGCGACGTGGCATGGCTGCCGGCGCTGCTGGCGGCCGCGTTCATCTATTGCCAGAGCCGGATGCTGCAGGCCGCGCGCGGCATCCCGGCGTGGCGCGAACCGCGCACCGTCGCGCTGCTGCTGGCTACGAGCTTCGCCGAGGGCGCGGCCCTGTTCTGGCTCGCACATCCCTGGCACGGCCGCAGCACGCCGCTGCTCGCGCTCGTCTTCGGTGCGGCGCTGCTCGTGCGCATCGCTGTGTGGTACGCGTACCGGCGCCGGCTCGACGACCGCATCGCGCCGCGTGCCGCCGCCGCGCTCGACGTCGCCGGTGGTGTGCTGCTCGTCGGCGGCACGGTCGTGCCGCTGGCGCTGCTGGT
>JBBIQI010000139.1:0-9042 GCA_037442465.1 Burkholderiales bacterium | reverse complement strand
GCACGTCGATCCCGCTGAGCGCGGATGTCGTGGAGGTCACGCCGCAGGCGCGCTTCGACGGCGACGCGGCCGACTGGAGCGAGCGGCGGCTGCCGCTGGGCGCACGGCTGACGAACGCGCGGCTCGCGGCGCAGCCGTTCGACCGCAGCGAATCCGGCACGACGCGTCAGGTCTGCCTGGAGGCCTGGTCGTGGGACGCGCAGCGCGCGCTCGACGTGCGCCTGCTGGTCAAGTATCTGCCGCAGCCGCAACCCGCGCCCGCCGGCCCCGCACAGGCGGCGGTCAGGACGGCCGGATAGCCCGGCGCAGCGCCGGGGCGTTCGGTGCCGCCGCGTCTGCGCGCGGCACGCGACGCCGGTCGCACATGATGCGCCAACCAACCCCGGCGAGCGGCACGCTCGAAGCCGCGCTATGGCCGGCTCGGTGCGGTGTCGCGCGCAGCGGGCTCGAAACCGAACCAGCGGCGCAGGCGCTCGCCGAAGCGGCGTAACGCTGCCGTAAACGCACCCTCGCGGCGGGGCAGTTCGGCGCCGGCGTCGATCGCGCCTGCGACGAGCGCGCCCCGCATGAAGTCGCCGACCACGTGCAGCGCGTTGTACGCGCCCTGCCCCCAGTGGTCGCTGCGCAGGGTCACGCGCGCATCGTTGAAGCCGACCCACGCGCCCGCCACCAGCTCGGGGTGCATCAGCACGAACCAGCCGTCGGTGTTGTTCTGCGTGGTCCCAGTCTTGCCCGCGACGTCGGCTGTGATGCCGTGCACGTCGCGGATGCCGCGCGCGGTTCCGCGGTCGACGGCGGCGCGCAGCATCTCGGTCAGCTCCACCGCGATCGCCGGATCGAACGCGCGCTCGCCTTCGACCGACGCGAAATCGGCGAGCACGCGGCCGGCGCGGTCGGTGATGCGCGCCACCAGCCGCGGGGCGCGGCGCTCGCCCTGCGCGGCGATCGTCGCGTACGCGCTTGCCATCTCCAGCAGGCTGACGGGGCTGGTGCCGAGCGCGAGCGAAGGCACCGCCTCGAGCGGGCTGTCGCGCACGCCGGCGCGTTGCGCGAACTGCGCGACGCGGCGCGCGCCGACTTCCTCGATGAGCTGCGCAGTGACCGTGTTGCGCGACTGCGCGAGCGCGTCCTCCAGTGTCAGCATGCGCCCGGTCGCGCCACCTGCATCCGCCGGGCGCCACACGCCGCCGCCGGCAACGCGGATCGCTACCGGCCGGTCCTGGAACTCGCGCGCGGCATCGACGCCGGCTTCGAGTGCGGCGCCGTAGACGAAGGGTTTGAAAATCGAGCCCGGCTGGCGGCGCGCCTGCTGCACGTGGTCGTAACGGTCGAGCGCGAAGTCGCGCGCGCCGACCCAGGCGCGGACCGCGCCGTCGCGCGGATCGAGCGCGACGAAGCCGGCCTCCAGCCGCGTCTTGCGCGCGCGCAGCGCCGCCATGAACACATCGTCCGCGCGCAGCCGCGCGAGCGCCTCGTCGTTCGACAGTCCATCGTCGACCATCCGCGCGTACTCGGGCGATTCGCGGATGAAGGCGTCGAGCAGATCGGCGCGCGCGCTCCAGAAGTGGCGGAACGGTTCGACGCGCGCACGCATCCGCCGGTACGGCCCGACCTGCGTCGATAGCAGCTTTGACTCGGGCAGGGCCCACTCGACGTCGGCGACCGCCTGCAACGCGTCGAGCTGGCGCGCCACCGCCTGCGTTGCGAGCCGTTGCAGCACGGGGTCGAGCGTGGAATGCACCACGAGCCCGTCGGCGTACGGATCGAAGCCGAGTGCGGCCCCCCAGTCGAGCAGCCAGCGCCGCACCGTCTCGGCGAAGTGCGGCGCCGGGCCGAGGTCGAGGTCCTGCCGCTCGAAGTCGATGCGCAGCGGCTGCCGGCGCAGCCGCTCGTAGGTTTGCGCGTCGAGCTGCCCGTGCCTGACCATCTGCGCGAGCACCAGGTTGCGCCGCTGGCGCGCGCGTTCCGGATTGAGCACCGGGTTGTACGCGCGCGTGCCCTTGAGCATGCCGACCAGCGTGGCGCCCTCGGCCAGCGTCAGTTCCGCGGCCGGCTTGTCGAAGTAGGTGCGCGCGGCCATCTCGATGCCGTTGGCGTTGTAGTGGAACGAGACCGTGTTCAGATACGCCTCGAGGATCTCGCGCTTCGAATAAGCGCGCTCGAGCTTGACCGCGGTGATCATCTCCTTGAGCTTGCGCGTGACGGTCGGCGCGCGGCCGATCTGCTCGGAAAAGAAGTTGCGCGCGAGCTGCTGCGTGATCGTCGAGCCGCCCTGCCGGTCGCCGGCGAGCGTGTACCAGGCCGAGGCGAAGGTGCGGCGCCAGTCGATGCCGCGATGCTCCCAGAAGCGATGGTCCTCGGTGGCCACCAGCGCCTGCACGACGTGCTTGGGCACGCGGTCGAGCGCGATCCACTCGCGGTGGCCGCGGCGGAAGGTCGCCAGCAGCGAGCCGTCGGCCGCGAGCAGCACGCTCGGCCGGTCGTTGCGCGCCTGCAGCACGCGGTCGACCGCCGGCGTGAACGGAACGAGCGCGAGCGCATACAGCGCGACCACGAGCGGCACGGCCGCGGCGAGCACGAGCAACGCGCACCAAGGGCGCTTCGCCGCAACCGCAAGTCCCGTGCGCAGCCGCGCACCGATGCCGCGTCTCACGCGCTCATCCTTGCGCGGCGAGCCGAGCGAATACGCGCTTCATCGCGTTGACCTTGGCCAGATACGCCGCGACGTCGTGCTCGCCGCAGCGCTCGCCCGCGGCAAGCTGCAGTCCGCGCCGCGCATACCGGTCGCCGGCGCCGGCGCCGCACAGGTGAACGAGGGCGGCCAGATCCTGCTTCTGTTCGCGCGTGGCGACGAGCCGATGCCGCGCCAGGATCGTTGCAACCTGACGGTCGAGCAGCGCGGCGGTCATCTCGATCGCGTGGCTCGGCACCACGCGCAGGTAAAGCGCGTTGAACCAGCAGGAGCGCCAGTCGTGCCAGGGCCCGTCCTCGACGACCGTGCCGGCGCGGATGCAATAGCGTTTCGCTTCGGCGAAGGTGCCGTCGGTGATCTGGTACATGCCGACCGCGCTCGACGCCGGCCGGTAGACCTCGAACGGCTCGGCGACGAGCCGCCAGCGCCAGTACGTGCGCGCGACCGGATTGCCGGCGCCTTCGGTCTGCGCGAGCGCGGCCAGCAGTTCGGGCGTCATCACCGCGGTGGCATGTGCGCGGAACAGCGGCGCGTAGGTCCGCCACGTTTCCGCCGGCGTCTTCGACAGTGCGCCGGCGACCGGAAAGAACAGTTCGGTCGGCTTGCGCGCAACCTGCACGAGCGCATTCGCCGCGTACCACAGCGCCAACGCGACGATCCCCGCGGCGATCACGAGGATCGCGACCGGCGTCGAACGCAGCGCGCGCCGGATGCGGCGGCGCGTGCGCGGGCGCGGCGCGAGCGCGGCGATCCGGTGCCACGAGCGCCGCAGTCGGGACGGGCGGCGCCGGCGCACTCTGCGCGCCGCAACACGGACCGGCGGGGCAGCGGACATGCGCGTATCGATCGGCAATGGCGAAATCCGGACTCGAGTTCGACGGCCGGCACCTGCGCGGCGTGTGCGCCCGGCCGCTTGCGAAAGCGGGCTCAATCCGGCAGGAACAGCGCGGGATCCACGGCGACCGCGTTCAGGTAGACGGAAAAATGCAGGTGCGCACCGGTCACGCGACCCGTGGCGCCGACCTTGCCGATCGTTCGCCCTGCAGGCACGCGTTCGTCCTTGCGCGTGTCGATCGCGCTCAGATGCGCGTACAGCGTCAGCAGGCCCTGGCCATGGTCGACGACGACCGTGTTGCCGGAGAAGAAGTAATCGCCGGTATCGATCACGCGGCCAGCTGCTGCGGCAACCACCGGTGTGCCGGCGATTGCGGCAAAGTCCATTCCGTTATGCGGGCTGCGCGGCTGGCCGTTGAAGAAGCGGCGCAACCCGAAGCTGCTCGAGCGCGCGCCCTGCACCGGAAGCTGCAACGCCAACGCAGGCGGCGGCGCTTCGCTGAACGTGCGCAGTACCCGCGCCAGATGGGCGCGTTCACGCTCGTGACGCGCCAGGTCCTCCTTGGACAGGTCGACCTTGCCGGGGGGAACCTTCAGGTGCTGCTCGGCGTACGCCTTGGGAGCGACTTCGACCTCGACGCTTTCCGCGACGCCGTCCGCGCGTTCGGCATCGATTTTCACGATCGAACCGGGCGGCGTGGAAAGGGCAATGCCGGCGTGCGCGACCCATGCCTCGGCCTCGCGCAGCACCAGCACGCGCTGCTCGCCCAGGCGCACCCGCGGCGCCGCGTGCGCACCGTCGAAAGGAATGCGCGCCACGCCGCCCGGCACCGCCGACACGCGGCGCGCCAGACCAAGTGCAGGCGCGGCGCCGAGCGTCAGGGCCAGCGCGGGAATCGAGTTCAGCAGGCGGCGGCGTGCGATCGAAGGCATCGGGCGGGACAGTGCGGCGTCGGCAGGGCGCTAGTTTGCCTCACGCCGCGCCCGCCCCGGCGGAAGGCATGCGCCCCCGCCGGATTCGATCGGCAAAGCGCCGACCGCGCCGCTCAATGCGCGGTGCCGCGCCACCAACGGCTGTAGTCCTTGTCGACCAGCAGGACCCACAGCGCCAGCGCCGCGACGATCAGGCCGACGATCACGCTGTTCAACGTGGCCGTACGCAGGGCTTGGAAACCCATCGCCCACGGCGCTGCGATCGCGCACAGGCCGACGATGAACTCGACCCATTCCTCCCAGCTACGCGGCGCGAAGATCGCCGCCAGCCCCAGCACGATCATCGCCGCACCGAGAACGACCGCGCTTGCCATCGCCATCGTTTCGGCCTGGAAGCCGAGGATCCACGGCGACAGCAGCAGCCAGGCACCGAGCACGGTACTGACCGCGTCTTGCCAATGCTTCAGTTTCGTCATGGTATTAGCCTCCATTGGATGGTGGAGCGAATGCCACCGACGTCGCGTTAGATCGGTGCGCCGACGCCGCCGTTCCCGCCAGCGCGGTGCCCACGGTTCCGCCGATGCGTCGTTCCCGCAGAAGGGGGACATGCGAGCGAGCGCCCGCCGTCAGGTGTGCGGGAAGCCGGCGGCTCGGGTTGGCTTGCGCGAGATCAAGTGCCGAGCGCCGGTGCTTGCATTCGATGTCCTTGTGGCTAGGTTTTAACCACGATGGGCTCGCAGCCTTCGCGAGGAGCGCGGGCGCCACAGCGGGACTGCGGGGACCGACGGGCTTCAGGGGCCATTGCGTGAGTCGACGCGCAAGGCCACGAAGCCCCGAGACGCCTGCGGTGCGCGCCGCCTTCCCCGGTATGCGTGCCCGTCGAAGCCATGAGGCGCGCGCGCCGAGCGACGGCGTCGGCATGGCGAGCCAAGTTCAAGACGCTGGAGAGAAACGATGAGGATTCGGCAAGGCGTGTGGGGCTGCGGACTGGCGGCGCTGCTGACGATTGGCGGCGCGCAGGCAGCGTATACGAGTTTGTATGCGTTCGGCGACAGCCTGTCCGACAGCGGCAACCTGTACAACCTCGTATACGCACTCACCGACGGAGCGGTTCAGGTGCCGCCGCCGCCCTACTACGAAGGCCGCGCCTCCGACGGACCGGTCGCGGTCGAGTACCTGGCAATGCAATTGGGGCTGAGTGCGGCGCCGGTCATCACGCGGAGTGGGAGCATCGACCCGGCGGGCACGAATTTCGCCGTGCTGGGCTCCGCGAGCGGAACCGTGATCCAGTCGACCGGCGGCGTCTACGGCAACTACATGACCTTCCGCTACAACCCGGACCTGCCCAACGTCAGCCTGCGTGATCAGGTGATCGACGGCTATCTGCTGCTGAATTCCGGCGTGGCCGATCCGGGCGCCCTGTTCTTTCTTTGGGGCGGCGCCAACGACGCGTACCTCGCGCTGGAGGATCCGGGCATCGATTCCAGCGACGCGACCGAGATGAACCGCATCGCCGCCGCAACGGCGGCGCAGGCCGCGGCCAACGTCGTCGGCTACCTCGATGCGCTGGCCGACGCCGGGGCGCGAAGTTTTCTCGTGCCGAACCTGCCCGATCTCGGTCGCACCCCGGATGCACGGTTCGGCAGCTACGGCAGTGCGTACGCAGGGGCGTTGACGCTGTACACGGATACCTTCAACCGCGTGCTCGACGAACTGATCGGCGGCCTGGCGGCTGAGTCGCTGCGCATCGTCGAATTCGACGTGGCCGCGCTGTTCGACGCCTTCCTCGCTGACCCCTCGATCGACACCGCGAGGCCCTGCCTTTCGTTGGAAGGTTGCTATCCGGCGCTGGCGAGCCAGTTCCTGTTCTGGGACGGGGTGCATCCCACGACCGCCTACCACCGCGTTCTCGGCGAAGCGATGGCGGCCGCCGTGCTGTCCGTGCCCGAGCCGGCCACGCTGTCGCTACTGCTCGCGGCCGTGTCGCTGCTGGCAGCCGTGCGGCTGCGTTCGTCACGCGGCCGCGCCTGAGCGGGCCGCCGCGGGCGACCCGGCGCCGTCGGGCGGTTCAGCGCGCCGTCGGCATCACGAACTCGGCGCCCTTGGCGATCGAGGCGGGCCAGCGCTGCAGCACGGCCTTGTACTTCGTGTAGAAGCGCACGCCTTCCATGCCGTAGGCGTGTGTGTCGCCGAACAGGCTCTTTTTCCACCCGCCGAACGAGTAGAACGCCATCGGCACCGGAATCGGCACGTTGACGCCGACCATGCCGACCTGGATGCGGCGGACGAACTCGCGCGCGGTATTGCCGTCGGCGGTGAACAGCGCCACGCCGTTGCCGTATTGGTGCGCGTTGACAAGCTCCACCGCCGACGCGAAATCCGGCACGCGCACGACCGACAGCACCGGGCCGAAGATCTCTTCCCGGTAGATGCGCATCGACGGCTGCACGCGGTCGAACAGACACCCGCCGAGGAAGAAGCCGCGCTCGCGGCCCGGCACCTTCAGCCCGCGGCCGTCGACGACGAGCTGCGCACCTTCTTCGACGCCGAGATCGACGTAGCCCTTGACCTTCGCGTAGTGCTGCGCGGTCACCAGCGGCCCCATCTCGGAACCCTTGTCCATGCCGTCGCCGACCTTCAAGGCTTTCACGCGCGGCGCCAGCCGCTGCACCAGCTCGTCGGCGACGCGGCCGACCGCGACCGCGACCGAGATCGCCATGCAGCGTTCGCCCGCCGAGCCGTAGGCCGATCCGATCAGCGCATCGACCGCCTGGTCCAGGTCCGCGTCGGGCATCACGACCATGTGGTTCTTGGCACCGCCGAGCGCCTGCACCCGCTTGCCATGACGGCCGCCCTCGTCGTGGATGTACTGCGCGATCGGGGTGGAGCCGACGAAGCTCAGCGCCGCCACGTCCGGGTGCGCGAGCAGCGCGTCGACCGCGACCTTGTCGCCCTGCACGACGTTGAACACACCGTCGGGCAGCCCGGCCTGCTTCAGCAGCTCGGCCATCGCGAGCGACGGCGACGGATCGCGCTCGGAGGGTTTCAGCACGAACGTATTGCCCGCGGCAATGGCGATCGGGAACATCCACAGCGGCACCATGCACGGGAAATTGAACGGCGTAATTCCCGCGCACACGCCGAGCGGCTGCCGCAGCGAGAACTGGTCGATGCCGGTCGACACCTGCTCGGAGTACTCGCCCTTGAGCAGATGCGGGATGCCGCAGGCGAACTCGACGACCTCGATGCCGCGCACGACCTCGCCCTTGGCATCGTCGAATACCTTGCCGTGCTCGAGCGTGATCAGCCGCGCCAGCTCGTCGTGGTGGCTCTCCAACAGCTCCTTGAACTTGAACAGCACGCGGGCGCGCCGCAGCGCGGGCGTATCGGCCCAGGCCGGGAAGGCCTTCTTCGCGGCCTGTACCGCGGCATCGACGGTGGCCGCATCGGCCAGCCGCACCAGCCCCGTCACTTCGCCGGTGGCGGGGTTGAAGACTTCGCCCGTGCGTGCCGCCGTCCCGGCGACGCGGCTGCCGGCGATCCAGTGGGTGATGTCGTTCAAGGTCTGCTCGGTCTTGCCCATGGCGTCCTCGCTGCTTGCAGCCGACATTGTGCTCCAGGGCACGCCGGCGGCGCAGCCGCGCGTATCCTTGGCAGCGTATGTACGCGCGCTATTTCGGGCTAAAGCAGCCGCCGTTTTCGATCGCGCCGGACCCGCGCTACCTGTTCATGAGCGAGCGGCACCGCGAGGCGCTGGCGCACCTGCTGTACGGCGTACGCGGCGGCGGCGGCTTCGTGCTGCTTACGGGCGAAGTCGGCACCGGCAAGACCACGGTGTGCCGCTGCTTCCTCGAGCAGATTCCCAAGCGCTGCAACGTCGCTTACATCTTCAACCCAAAGCTGACGGTGGAAGAGCTGCTACGCACGGTGTGCGCCGAGTTCCGCATTCCCGAGCGGCACGCCGGGCCGGGGCTGCCGACGGTCAAGGACTACGTCGACGCGCTGACCGAGTTCCTGCTGCGCACGCACGCCGTCGGCCAGAACAACGTGCTGATCATCGACGAGGCGCAGAATCTGTCGGCCGACGTGCTGGAGCAGTTGCGCCTGCTGACCAACCTCGAGACCAGCGAGCGCAAGCTGCTGCAGATCGTGCTGATCGGCCAACCCGAGCTGCGCGCGATGCTGGCGCGGCCGCAGTTGCGCCAGCTCGCGCAGCGCGTGATCGCGCGCTACCACCTGGGCGCGCTGTCCGCCGCCGAGACCGAGCAATACGTGCGCCATCGGCTCGCGGTGGCCGGCCTGACCCAGGCGCTGCCGTTCGATGCCGCAGCGCTGCGGCGGCTGGTGCGTTACTCGCGCGGCATTCCCCGGCGCATCAACCTGCTCGCCGACCGCGCGCTGCTCGGCGCCTACGCGAAAGGCCAGCCGGTCGTCGATCGTCGCATCGTCGATGCGGCGGCGCGCGAGGTGCTCGACGCGCCCGATCTGGCGGCAGCGCGCCGCGCGCGTTACGAGCGCGCGGCGTTGATCGGCGGCGGGGTGGCCGCCGGCGTGCTGCTCGCCGGCGCAATCGCGCTCGTCGC
>JBBIQI010000138.1:0-9272 GCA_037442465.1 Burkholderiales bacterium | reverse complement strand
GTCGACGAGCGTCAGTCCCGGCGAATCCGGCGCCGCCTCTGGCGACCACCAGGCAGCGCGCGGCGCGCGCGCGAGCGCGGCCAGCAGATGCGTGCGGCCGCTGCCGTCTTCGCCCCACAGGTAGACGATGCGTTCGGCCAGCTCGCCGCGCGCGAGCCGGCGCAGCGCGTCGAGCGCCTCCGCGTTGCGCCCGGCGACGAAGTTGTCGAGCGTGGGCTCGCGCGGTTGCAGCAGGTCCAGCGCGAGTTGGCTCATGCCTTGCGGTAGAACTCGCTCGCGAGGTAGGCGTCCTTCAGCCGCCGCAGCGCAACGAGCAGCGCTGCGCTGGCGGGCAGCGCCAGCAGCACGCCGAAGAAGCCGAACACCTGGCCGAATGCCAGCAGCGCGAAGATCACCGCGAGCGGATGCAGGCCGATGCGCTCGCCCACGAGCCGCGGCGTCAGGAAGAAACTTTCGATCGCCTGGCCGACGCCGTAGATCACCGCGACGGCGAAAAAGCCGTACAGGCTGCCGAACTGCAGCAGCGCCGCCAAGATCGCGAGCACGAGGCCGAACGCGAAACCGACGTACGGGATGAAGATCAGCAGACCGGTCAAGATGCCCACCGGCAGCGCCGTCTGGAACCCGGCGATCGCGAGGGCGACCGAGTAGTACGCCGCCAGCACCAGCATCACGGTGAGCTGCCCGCGCAGGAACTGTGCGAGCAGGCCGTCGATTTCGCCGAGCATCGCGACCGTCTGCCCGTGCCAGCGCCGGGGGATCAGCGCTTCGGCGCGGCGCCGAAGGTCGTGCCAGTCGAGCAGCGCATAGAACAGCACGATCGGCACCAAGAACAGCGTTCCGAGCACGCCCAGCAGCGCAATGCCGCCTTCGCGCGCATGCGCGAAGATGCGCGCGATCAGATCCTGTTGCGAGCCGACGCGTTCGGCGAGCAGTTCGCGCAGCGTCTGCGCGTCGAAGCGGATCGCGAGACCGAACCACTCCTGCAGTTTCGGCGCGACCGCCTGGTTCAGTTTGCTGATCAGCCCCGGCAGTTGCGACTGCAGTTGCGCCGCCTCCTTCTGCAGCACCGGGATCAGGATCAGCACCAGCCCCAGCAGCAGCAACAGCAGCAAGAAGATCATCGCCAGCACCGCGGCCCAGCGCGGCAGCCGGCGCGCCTCGAGCCAGTCCACGCCCGGCGACAGCAGGTACGCGAGGATCGCGGCGAGCGCGAACGGCGTCAGCACCGGCGCGAGCAGGTACAGCAGCGCGAGCAGCGCGATGCCGACGCCGACCCACAGGCCGGTCTGCATCCGCTCGGTGGTGAAAAAGCTCATCGCCTACAATCCGCGCGCAAACGGCGCGTAGTCTAGCCGCCGCGACTCGGGTGTCGCGACGCGCATCGGACTCGCGCTTGATGCATCGTCCGGTTCGTTTTGCGCCGGCGAAATACGAACGTGGCGCCGGAACGCACTTCACCGTCGTCCGTCGGCCCTTCGATCGGCTCAGGGCGAACGCAGTGCGCCGGGGCAGGCACCTGAATCGCAACCCGCAATCGACATGTCCCTCGACTACAAACAGGCCGGCGTCGACTACGCGCAGATCGATCCGCTGAAAATTCTGGCGCAGCGCGCTGCGGCGGCCACCGCCGGCAACCTGGCGCGCCACGGCTTGCGCGAGGTCGCGGCTTCGCGCGGCGAATCGGCGTACGTCGTCGACTGCGGCGAGTTCTATCTGGCGTCGATCACCGAATGCCTCGGCACCAAGGCGCTGGTGGCGGACGCGATGCGCGCGATCACCGGCCGCACCTACTACGACCGCATCGCGCAGGACACGCTGGCGATGGCGATCAACGACATCGTCACCGTCGGCGCGACACCGGTGTCGGTACACGCGTACTGGGCCAGCGGCGGCAGCGACTGGTTCGCCGACGAAGCGCGCGCGCGCGACCTGGTCGAAGGCTGGAAAGCCGCGTGCGATGCGTGCGGTGTGGCCTGGGGCGGCGGCGAGACACCCGCGCTGGCCGGTGTCGTCGCGCCGGGGCGGATCGATCTGGCGGCCTCGTGCGTCGGCATCGTGCGGCCGAAGACGCGTCTGACGCTGGGCGAGCAGCTCGCCGCCGGCGACGCGATCGTGCTGCTCGCCTCCAGCGGCATCCACGCCAACGGTGTGTCGCTGGCGCGCAAGCTCGCCGAACGTCTGCCGGAAGGTTATGCGACGAAGCTCGACGACGGCACGCTGTACGGCGAGGCGCTGCTCGCGCCGACCGTGCTGTATGCGCCGGTGACCGAAGCACTCGCCGGCGCCGGCATCGTGCCGCACTACTGCGCGAACGTCACCGGCCACGGCTGGCGCAAGCTGATGCGGCATCCGGCGGCGTTCACCTATCGCATCGACACGCTGCCGCCGGTGCCGCCGGTGCTGCAGTTCATCCAGCGCGAAGCGGGCATCGACGCGCGCGAGGCCTACGGCACGCTGAACATGGGCGCGGGCTTCGCGCTGTACGTCGCCGCCGCCGAGGCCGAGCGCACCGTGCAGATCGCCCGCGCGCAGGGTGTGGACGCTTGGATCGCCGGTCGCGTCGAAGCCGGCGCGAAGCGGGTGGTCATCGAGCCGCTCGCGCTCGCCTTCGGCGGCGAAGACCTGCACGTGCGGGCGTGACGGTCCGATTCGAGCGTGCGACGAAGCCGCGCGCTGGGCGCGTGATCGACATCGTCCGCATTGCGCCACCACGGCATCGGCCGTGGCGCCGATAAGTCGCTGGTGACCCCCCTCGGCGTGATCGCCTCGATCACGTTAGAACCTATCTCAAAATCCCCGGCGGTCGCGGAGGGGTCGCCTGGGGATGCAGCGCGAGGCGCGGGCAGCGAGACCATTGGCCAGAGCCAAGGACCCGAGCCGCAACGACGCGATGCGCCCCAGGCGACCCCGCACCGAAGGGTTGCAACGATAAGCGGCCGTGTGGCGTCGTTGGCGCGCTCGGCCGTAGGCTCAGCTACTGTCCTTCGCGCGCCGCCTCGCATCCGACCGCTTCTCGTCGCAACGCGACCGTCGCGGATTTTGAGATAGGTTCTAAACGTGCGGGCGAAATAGTTCGCGCAGCGTGAAAGATTCGCGGCGCTTGCGGGACTAACGCATCACGCACCGACGCTCCGCCCCGCCGCCCAGCCCGTTCGACGGGCTCCTGGCAGGCGCTCTCCCCGTGACCGGGGCGAGGGAAGGAAGGCAAAGGCGTCTTACCGATCAGCGGGAGAAGCACATGCGATTCAGCGGCAAGACCGCGTTGATCACCGGGTCGACGAGCGGGATCGGGCTGGGCATCGCCGAGGCGTTCGGCGCGGCCGGGGCGAACCTGGTCGTCAACGGCTTCGGCGACGCGGGAGAAATCGAACGGCTGCGCGACGATCTCGCGCGCCGGCATGGCGTCAACGTGATCTACGACGGCGCCGACATGAGCCGGCCCGAGCAGATCGAGGCGATGATCGCGCGCGCGGTCGACGCCTTCGGCGCGGTCGACATCCTGGTCAACAACGCCGGCATCCAGCTCGTGGCACCGGTCGACGACTTTCCGGTCGCGAAATGGGACGCGATCCTCGCGATCAACCTGTCGAGCAACTTTCACGCGATCCGCGCCGCGCTGCCGGCGATGAAGAAGCGCGGCTGGGGCCGGATCATCAACGTCGCCTCCGCGCACGCGCTGGTCGCTTCGCCGTTCAAGTCGGCGCACGTCGCAGCCAAGCACGGGGTGGCCGGTCTGACGAAGACGGTCGCGCTCGAAGTCGCCGAGTCCGGCATCACGGTCAACGCGATCTGCCCCGGCTACGTGCTGACGCCGTTGGTGCAGAAACAGATCCCGGACACCGCGAAAGCGCGCGGCATCAGCGAGGACGAGGTCGTCAAGAACGTGCTGCTCGCGGCGCAGCCGACCAAGAAGTTCGTCACGGTCGAGCAGGTCGCCGCGTTGGCGACCTTCCTCGCCGGCGATGCCGCCGCGTCGATCACCGGCGCCGTGCTGCCGATCGAAGGAGGGTGGACGGCACAGTGAGAGGTGCCTCGCCCGCAGGGACACGAGAAGTGACGCAGCGGGCTGCGGCGGATAACCCGGCCAACCGAGGAGACAGCGATGGACGGCGCGCACGCTCCGGCGCAACACGTGCCCACGTGCGATCCCACAGGAGGTCTACGCATGAGCGCAGTCATACGGTCGATCGAGCGGGCTTTGCAAGCCGGCCGCCGCAGCGATACGGCGGATCCATTGGTCGTTGCGGCGCGGAGGCAGTGATGGCGCGCACCGACGCAAAAAACGGAAAGCGCGGCGCAGCGGCGTCGGCCGCGCGTCCGCCGGGACAGATCGTGCTCGTTCTGCAGGGCGGCGGCGCGCTCGGCGCGTATCAGGTCGGTGTCTACCAGGCGCTGCACGAGGCGGGCATCGAGCCCGACTGGGTGATCGGCACGTCGATCGGCGCGATCAACGCCGCGATCGTCGCCGGCAACGCGCCGGGCGAGCGGCTCGCGAAGCTGCACGCGTTCTGGGATTCGCTGCAATGGCGCACGCCGTGGGGCGTGCCGGTCGCGCCCCCCGGCGTGCTCAATCCGCTCGCGAACCTGAGCACGCTGACGCAGGGCATCGGCGGTTTCTTCGCGCCGAACCCGGCGTCGTGGTGGGGGCCGTTCGCTTCGCTCGGATTGGAGCGCGCCGCGTTCTACGACACGGCGCCGCTGCGCACGACGCTCGAACGGCTGGTCGACTTCAAGCGGATCGTGCAAGGGCCCACGCGGCTGACGGTCGGCGCGGTCAACGTGCGCACCGGTGCGATGCGCTACTTCGACAGCCGGCGCGAGGTGCTCGCCGCCGCGCACGTGATGGCCTCCGGCGCGCTGCCGCCGGCGTTTCCCGCGATCCGCATCGACGGCGAGCCGTACTGGGACGGCGGCGTGTATTCGAACACGCCGATCGAGGCGGTGCTCGACGACAACCCGCGGCGCAGCGCGACGATCTTCGCCGTGCAGTTGTGGAACCCGAGCGGCAGCGAGCCCGACACGATCTGGCAGGTGCTCGGCCGCCAGAAGGACATCCAGTACGCGAGCCGCGCCGGCAGCCATATCGCGCGCCAGCAGCAGATCCACCGGCTGCGGCACGTGATCAACGAGCTGGTCGCGCGCCTGCCCGAGCGCGAGCGCGCGCGCGACGACGTGCGCGAACTGGCCGCCTTCGGCTGCAGCACGACGATGCACATCGTGCGGCTGCTGGCGCCGCGGCTCGCAGGCGAGGACCATACGAAGGACATCGACTTCACGCCCGCCGGCATCCGCGCGCGCTGCGAGGCCGGCTACCGCGACACGAAGGAAGCGATCGCCGAGGCGCCGTGGACCGCGCCTGCCGATCCGTTGCAGGGGGTCTACGTGCACGACCACGCGTCGGCGCACGTGATGTGAGGAGGTGCGCGATGACGCAACTCGGGCGCTTCGATGCAGTGATCCTCGGCGCCGGCCAGGCCGGCAAGCCGCTCGCGCTCGCGCTGGCCAAGGCCGGCTGGAAAACCGCGATCGTCGAGCGCGAGCACGTCGGCGGCACCTGCATCAACGTCGGCTGCACGCCGACCAAGACCATGGTCGCCAGCGCCCGCGTCGCCTATCTGGCCCGCCGCGCCGCGGACTACGGCGTGGCCGCCGGGCCGGTCTCGGTCGACATGCAGCGCGTGGTCGCGCGCAAGCGCGCGATCGTCGAGCGCTTCCGCAACTACGGCACGCAGCGGCTGCAGAAGACGGACAACGTCGAGCTGGTCTTCGGCGCCGCGCGCTTCGTCGACTCCAAGACGGTCGAGGTCGCGCTGCGCGACGGCGGCGCGCGGCGGCTGACGGCGCCGAGGATCGTGATCAACACGGGCGGGCGGCCGTTCGTGCCGCCGATTCCGGGGTTGGCCGACGTGCCGCATCTCGATTCGACGTCGGTGATGGAACTGGACGAGGTGCCGCGGCACCTGGTCGTTCTCGGCGGCGGCTTCATCGGGCTGGAGTTCGCGCAGATGTTCCGCCGCTTTGGCAGCGAGGTGACGGTGCTGGAAGGCGCGCCAAGGCTGGCGGCGCGCGACGACGAGGACGTCGGCGCAGCGCTGCGCAAGGTGCTCGAGGAAGACGGCCTGCGCATCGAAACCGGCGCGCTCGCCGAGCGCGTTCAAGGGCGCGCGGGCGACATCGCCGTCCACTACCAGCAAGACGGGAACGCGAAGAGCGTGCGCGGCTCGCATCTGCTGGTGGCGGTCGGCCGCAAACCGAACACCGAGGATCTGGCCCTCGCCGCGGCGGGCGTGGCCACCGAACGCGGGTTCATCCCGGTCGACGACACGCTGCAGACCAACGTCGCCGGCATCTACGCGGTCGGCGACGTCAAGCCCGGCCCGCAGTTCACGCATATCTCGTACGACGACTTCCGCATCCTGCGCGACCGCTGGGTGTTGGGGCTCGACGCCAGGCTCGGCGACCGGCTCGTTCCGACCACCGTGTTCACCGACCCGCAGCTCGCCAGCGTGGGGCTGAACGAAACCGAAGCGCGCAAGCGCGGGCTGCCGTTTCGCGTGGCGAAGATCGGCATGAACGGCATCGCCCGCGCGCTCGAGATGGACGAGCCGCGGGGGTTCCTCAAGGTGATCGTCGACGCGCAGACCGATCAGATTCTCGGCTGCACCGTCTTCGGCATCGAAGGCGGCGAGATCATGGCGATGCTGCAGATCGCGATGATGGGCAAGCTGCGGTACCCGGTGCTGAAGGAAGCGATCTTCGCCCATCCGACGCTGGCCGAGGGGCTGAACAACGTGTTTCTGGCGCTGGATGGCTAAGCGGCGCTGCTGCGCGGCCGCCGAGGATCATGCGGAAGATCGCAGTTCGTGATCTTGAAGGACGACCGAACTCATCACGATCTGGGAGGAGTTCAAATTGCCGCTCGATCCGGTCACAACGTACGGCCGACCCGGATGCCGCGACGCAGGAATCCGGTTCATGCCGGCTCGATGCAATTCGGCCTCAGGTCGTCAGCCGCTGCCGCGAGTCGCTTGTCCTTCGTCCAGAGCTTGGCGGCGCCATCGAGCGTCGCCGAGGCGAGCAGATGCACATCAACGTAACCGATGCCTCGACCCATCAGGGAGCGATCCTCGATGAATGCCAGGACCTCAGGATCCGTCGCCACCGGCGCGGCGGGCAGGTCGGCCGGGAGCTGGAGCACCTCGCGCCGGTCTTCAAATTGCCGCAAGCAAGTTCGCCGAGTACGAACGGATGCGTCAACACCGTGCCCTGCTCCAACCCTGCGATCAGGCCCGGCACGCCCTTGCGCAGGTGTTCGACCCAGATCGAGGTATCGACCAGGATCATGCCGACGCGGGGCGGCGCCGGGGGATTGGCCGCAAGCGGGGTTCGCTCCCGCCGAGCCGGGCAAGCCGCCGCGCGCTTTCGCGCTGAATCAGGGCTCTGAGACCCTCATGGATCAAGGCGGTTCGCTCCTTTACGCCGGTGACGCGCTGCGCCTCGATCACGAGCCGGTCGTCGAGGTTGATGGTCGTGCGCATGTTCATCCCTCCATCAGATGCGTACTGACGATACATCAGGTGATGCCTTGAACGTGACGCCGAAAGTGACGCCGTCGGATTTCGTTCTCCGCGCACGCTTGGACGCTTCCTGTCCGTTCCTGGCTGACGTGCGTGGAAAGTGGCCGATCTGTTCACACATCGAAAGCCCTTGGCCTTCGTCGAAGACCAGCGACGCCTGCTCGGCGCCGCCCTTGCGCTTCTTCGGCTTGGGAACCGGCGTGATGAACTCTGCGCGGCGACGGCTCTCAAGGACTCTTCCCGTCGGCCGGCCGTTGGCGTCGAGCTCCCAGTGGCGCGATGGATACCGGTACGGGCTGTTGAGAATCGGGAGCTCGAAGAAGCGATTGTCCATGTCCCTTCACGAGAGTTGGGCATGCGAGCGGTCGCGCCCGAAGATTACAGGCGCGCCGGTCGAAACGGCAGGGTCGACATGCGGTTCGGGCGTGGCAGGAGTTCCGCCGGACCAGCCGGCCGCTTGCTTCCCCCCGTTGATTCCTCCGCGCGCCGCCCCAAGAATTGCGCAACCGAACGCGACGGCGGGTTCCGGCCGTGACGAAGCCGGCCGGCGCTTGCGGGTGAACATGGAGGAGCGCCATGCCAACGTATCAATACCGCTGCGAAAAGTGCGGCGAAACGTTCGAGCGCGTGGAGCACGTGGCCGAGCACGAGTCGCCGCATCGTTGCCCGAAGTGCGGCAGCGAGTCGGTGCAGTCCGCGCCGACGCCCTTCATGGCGAAGACGTCGCGCAAGAGCTGAAACAGAGTCAAGGGTTCGTCGCGAGCGGCCCGCCGCGCTGAACCGGGTCGGCGGCATTGGGCCAGCGGGACAAGTCGGCGCACAGGCGAGGCCCGTAAAGGCGCCTGCCTTTCGGCGCAAGCCGGCATGCGCGCAACGCGTGTCGGATCTGCGGCAGGGGCCGATACGTACCGGCAACGGGCAGCGACCCGAGCGCGGCGCGCAAAAGAAACCGGCGCGGAGACCGCGCCGAGTCGAGACAGCGGCGCGGTGTCGCGCCGCTCTGGCATCGTGCGCGCCTGGCGTTACGACACCAACTGCCACTGCCCCTGGCCGTCGCGGCACGCGCGGCGCACGGCGCTTTCGCTCGCGGCGCCGCGGGTCGCGTTGAGGCGGAAGTTGCGGCAGTTCCTGCCGTCGCCGGCGAGCGGAACGAGCTCGTAGGCCACACCGGTCTGCGCGTTGTTCCAGCGCACGACCTTGTTGTCGCCGGCCAGCTCGAGCGAATGGCCGATGCAGGCCTGGTCGGCGCGATCCAGCTCGCGGCCGATCTTCGCGCCGATCACCGCGCCGATCGCGGTGCCGACGATGATCGCGACCGCGCGCGAATCGGGATCCGAGCTGCGCGCACCGACGATGCCGCCGATCGCGCCGCCCGCGACCGCGAGCACCGCGTCGGTATTGCAGCGGCCGGAGATCACACCGTAGTCCTTCTCCCAGACCTTGCCGGTGTAGCCGCGGTAGTTCGGATCGTGCTTCTTGCGCCAGCCGTGCGCCTTCGCGTGCGGCGGCGGCTCGGCGGCAGCGGGCAGCGAGGTCGCCAAAGCGAGCGCGGCCGCGGCCGTCGCAAAGAGGCGAAGAGCGTTGGCGTTGAATCGCATCGGGAGGTCTCCGTCGAGTGAAGTCGACGGCAAGGCTAGCGCGGCATGCGCCGACCCCGAGCCCGCAAAAGTTCGGTTACCGCCCGGCTATTCG
>JBBIQI010000137.1:2620-9302 GCA_037442465.1 Burkholderiales bacterium | reverse complement strand
CGAGCGCAGCGAGGGATCTCGGCGTGGCGAGCGGATGAGATTCCTCGCCTTCGGCTCGGAATGACGATGGACTTCGGCTCGAAATGGCCCGGGGCGGCGCAGCGATCGGACGACAGTTGCCCGACCGCCGGATCCAGGATGGCTCGCACGCCGATCGCAGCCATCCTATTGGCCGCCTGGCTCGCCGCTGTGCTCGCCACCGCTGCGGCCGCGGCGCAATCGGGGTCGGCTCCGGCCGCAACCGCGTGGCAGCGGCCGCGCATCGGACTCGTGCTGTCCGGCGGCGGTGCGCGCGGGTTCGCGCACATCGGCGTGCTCAAGGTGTTGCGCGAGCTGCGCGTGCCGGTCGACGCGGTCGCTGCGACCAGCATGGGCGCCATCGTTGGCGGCGGTTACGCCGCAGGCTACACGCCGCAGCAGTTGGAGAAGCTCGCGCGCACGACCGACTGGAACAACATCTTTTCGCTGCGCGCGCCGCGCGAATCGCTGCACTTCCGCCGCAAGGAAGACGACTACAAGAACCTGTCGAACGTCGAGTTCGGCATCAAGCCCGACGGGCTGACGCTGCCGCGCGGCGCGGTCGGCAGCCAGAACCTGGGACTGTTCCTGCGGGCGCTCGGCGGCCCGGTGAAGGAAATCAACGACCTGGCCAAGCTGCCGATTCCGTTCGCGGCGGCGGCGACCGATCTGGCGACTGGCAAGCTGGTCGTGCTGCAGAAGAACGTCTCGCTGTCGACCGCGATGCGCGCATCAATGTCGGTGCCCGCGGCGTTCGCGCCGGTCGAGGTCGATGGCCGGCCGTTGGTCGACGGCGGGCTGGTGCGCAATCTGCCGGTGGACCTTGCCCGGCAGATGGGTGTGGATCGCGTGATCGCGGTCAACGTCGGCAGGCCCTTGCTGCCGAAGGAACAGTTGACCAGCGTGCTTGCGGTCACCGAGCAGGTCATCAACATCCTGACCGAGCAGAACGTCGAGCGCAGCCTGGCAGAGCTCGCGCCCGACGACATCCTGATCACGCCCGATCTGGCGGCGTTCGGCCCTGGCGACTTCGCCCGCAACGAGGCGATCATCGCCGCCGGCGAAGCGGCCGCACGCAAGCTCGCCGACCGGCTCGCGCCGCTTGCGCTCGATACGGCCGCGTACGCCGCGTTCGAGCAGCGCCGCACGGCGCCGGTGCGCGAGGATCGAGCCGTCGCGCTGACCGACGTGCGGGTGGCCGGACTGCGCACCGTGAACCCCGAGGCGATCCGCCGCGAACTCGACGTACCGCTCGACCGACCGATCACGACCGAGGAGATCGGCCGCGCGGTGCAGGAGGTGTTCGGCCGCGGCGACTTCGAGTCCGTCAGCTACAGCCTGATCGACGACGGCCCGCGGCGCACGCTGATCGTCACGCCGCTGGAGAAGTCGTGGGGCTACAACGCGCTGCGCGTCGGCGGCAACCTGCAGACCGACTTCGACACCGACAGCACGTTCAACCTGCTGATCGCGCACACCTGGAGCTGGCTCAATGCATGGGGTGCGGAGTGGCGCAACGAACTGCAGATCGGCGATACGCAGCGGCTGCTGACCGAGCTGTACCAGCCGCTCGCGCCGGGTAGCCGCTGGTTCGTGCTGCCGCGGATCGCGGCGCAACGCGAGGACTTCGACCTGTTCGCCGGCGACGAGCCGTTCGCGCGTTTTCGCAACGCGACCGTTGGCGCGGACGTCGCGGTGGGGCTGGCGCTGCCGCGACTCGGATCGTTGCGCGCGGGGATCGGCCGCGCACAGATCGAAACGACACGGCTGATCGGCCTGCCGGTGCTGCCGGCAGCGCGCACGCTCGTGACGGCCGCGGGCACCGAACTGCGGCTCGACACGCTCGATACGGTCAACTATCCGCGCCGCGGATTCTTCGCGAACCTCGCGTACCTGCGCTACAACGTCCCGGCCGGCAGCGCGCAGGCGCGCAACGCATGGTCGGTCGAGGCGTTGAAACCCACGACCTTCGGCCGCTACACCGTGGCGCTGGCGGCGCGCGGCGGCGTGGCCGCGCAGGAAGGGGCATTCCGGCTGGGCGGGCTGTTCAACCTGTCGGGCACGCCCACGGGCCGGTTCAGCGGCGCGCGCTTCGCGCTGCTGCGCGCGCAGGCCTATCGCAACATTTCGGACGCCTTCGGCGACATCGCGATGCCGGTGTTCGTCGGCTTCTCGCTGGAAGCCGGCAGCGCAATCGCGCGCCGGCAGACGCTGCGCTGGTCCGAGTTCGCGCACGCCGGATCGCTGTTCTTCGGCGCCGAGTCGCTGATCGGCCCCGTGTACTTCGCGCTTGGCCGCACCTTCGGCGGGTCGAGCGCGATCTACTTCTTCTGGGGCCGCCCGCAATGACGTGCAGGCCTTCCGCGCCTTTCTGCAGCAACGGCGACAGGAGAAACTGGAACGCGCCGCACGCGCGTCCGCCCGACGGCGCGATGCCGGAAAAGTCTCTGGGGCCGCGTGCAGCGGCGGCTCTTTCGCAGGCGATTCGAGTCGAGCCCCCGCTCACGTCGAGCACGTGCGGGATCGCGGTTGTCCAGCCTCAGCGACCGCGTGGCGGCAGGTACAGATCCTGCCGATAGGTCAGCACGATCTTCGGCCGGAAAATGACGAGCGCGGAGAAGATCATGCCGCTGGCGAGCGCCTCGCCCCACGCCAGCAGCAGCGCGTAACCGATCGCATCGGCAAGCTGCGTCGAAGCGGCCGGCGCCGCAACGGCGGCCGCGACGAGCAATTGCGCGACGCTGGTGGTCGCGGTCGTGACCAGCACGACGAACAGGCCGTTGCCGATGATGAACACGAAGAGGTTCTTCGGCAGCCGCGCTTCGATCTGCCGCTGCAAGGCGGTGGCCATCCAGGCCGGCAACGCGGCGAACAGCAGTCCGTTCAGCCCGAGGTTGCTCCATGCCCCGCCGGTGAACGCCGCGTGCACGCCCAGCGCCGCGACCAGCCCCAAAATGGCCCGTGCGCGGCCGAACAGCAACGCGAATAACGCCGCGCCGAGCAGCCCGAACTGCGCGCCCTGCGCCGATCTGACCGGCAACGACCAAAGGAGTGCGACGCAGACGATGCCGGCGAGCCAGGCATGCTGCGCGGCGCCGTCCGGCAGGAATCGCCCGCGCACGCTGACGAGCGCCCAAAGCAAGATCGGCGCAAACAGCACGGCTGCCAGCCATGCGAACTGCTCTCCGACCGGCATATGCAGCAGCGCCATGCGGACAGTGTAGAACCGGCGCCCCGCGGGATCCGGAGCGCCTGGTCCTGTCGTCCCGAGTGCTGACCTTGCCGTCCGGAGCGCTCGACCTTCTCACCCAGGGCGCCGACCTTTTCACCCATGGCGCCGACCTTTTCACTCAGGGCGCCGACCTTTTCACCCATGGCGCCGACCTTGTCATCCGGAGCGCCTCACCTTGTCATCCCGAGTGAAACGAGGGATCTCAGCGTTGCGAGCTGGTGAGATTCCTCGCCTTCGGCTCGGAATGACGAGGAACCTCAGCTTGCCACGACGAGGACCTTCGGCTCGGCACGAGGAGGAACTTCGGGTCGGCACGACGAGGATCTTCAGCGCGGCACGACGAAGACCTTCGGTTCGGCGCGACGCGGACCTTCGCCTCGGTACGACGGCAATCTGCGGCGCGGAATGACGAGGACCTGCGGCACGACATGACAAGGCCTTCAGCGCAGAACGACGAGGGCTGTCGGCGCGCAACGGCAAGTACTTTCAGCTCGGCACGACGAGGACCTTTGGCGCGGCACGACGCGGACCTCCGGCGCGGAGTGACGCGAGGCGTCGGATCGGGCGGACGGCGAGCGACCGACTGCCGGATCCGGGGTCAGTTCACCCACGCGCCGATGCCGCGTTCGAGTGCGGCGCGCAACGGCGCTTCGATGTAGGGCAGCAGCAGCAACAGCACGGTCATGCCGGCGAGCAGCGTCAGCGGGAAACCCACCGCGAAGATGTTCAGTTGCGGCGCGATCCGCGCCAGCACGCCGAGCACGACGTTGGTCAGCAGCATCACCGCGAGGAACGGCAGCGCGATCGTCAGCCCGATCGTGAACATTTCGGCGCCGAAGCGCACGACGCGCTCGAAGGTCAGCGGCAGCGCGAACTCCCCGCCCGACAGCGGGAACAGCCGGAAGCTGTCGGCGAGCGCATGGATCAGCAGCAGGTGGCCGTCGATCGCGACGAACATCAGCAGCGCGAGCAGCGACATGAAACTTGCCACCGGCGTCTGCGTCTGCCCGGTCGCCGGGCTGAAGAAACCGGCGAACGACAGTCCCATCTGCAGGCCGATCAGTTCGCCGGCGATCTCCAGCGCGGCGAAGATCACGCGCACGGTAAAGCCGATGATCAGCCCGATCAGGATGTTCTGCGCCAGCAGCGCGAAGCCCGGCGCGGTCATCACGTCGGTGATCGGCGGTGCCGGCACGAGCGGCATCAGCACCAACGCGATCGCCAGCGCAAGCCCGACCTTGATCCGCAGCGGGATCGCGCGATGCGCGAGCAGCGGTGCCGCGGCAAACAGCGCGAGCACGCGCACCAGCGGCCAGAACACCGCGCCGTACCAGGCGGCGAGCTGTTCGGTGGTGAAGCTGATCATTCAGGACGTCTTCAGGATGAACCAAGCTCGTGACAGCGCCGGCTCGCGAGCTTGCCCGCCTTCGAGGGCGTCGGTTCCGTCATCCCGAGCGGCGCGTGCGATCCCGGCGTTGCGGGCGGCAGCGATTCCTCGCCTTCGGCCCGGAATGACGAGGGCCGAGCGACGCGGGCCGCCCGGGGGCCGGCACGTGTCATGGGGACTTGCCATGCTCGGCAGGATCGAGGATCCAGCAGTTGGCCGGGCCTGCCCCTGCGCCTGCCGCAGCCATCGCCGAATGCTGAATCCTCACCCGATCGCAGTGGGGATCGACTCGAACAGCCGCCGCACGTAGTCGACGTAGTAGGTGATGATCCACGGTCCCGCGATGACCAAGGCCGCGAGGATCGCGACCAGTTTTGGGATGAACGACAGCGTCATCTCGTTGATCTGGGTCGCCGCCTGCAGGATCGACACGATCAGGCCGACCACGAGTGCGGCGACCAGCATCGGCGCAGCGATCAGAAGCATCACATACAGCGCCTGCTGGCCGAGCGTGATGACGGACTGCGGATTCATGTTCGACTCTCCATCGGTCGTTGCGGACGGCTGGCAGCGGATCGCAGGCGCGGCGGGCGCCGCGCCAGCTGCCTGCGCGCACGACGATCCATCCTCATATCTGGAAGCTCGCCACCAGCGAGCCGATCAGCAGGTTCCAGCCGTCGGCGAGCACGAACAGCATCAGCTTGAAAGGCAGTGCGATCAGTACCGGCGACAGCATCATCATGCCCATCGACATCAGCACGCTGGCGACGACCATGTCGATGATCAGAAACGGGATGAACACCATGAAGCCGATCTGGAACGCCGTCTTCAGCTCCGAAGTGACGAAGGCGGGGATCACCACCCGCAACGGCAGCTTCTCGGGGCTGTCGGCGCCTTCGACGCGACCCATGCGCGTGAACAGCTCCAGATCGTTGGCGCGCGTGTGCTTGAGCATGAAGTCCTTCATCGGCGCCGCACCCGTCGCTAGCGCCTGCTCGAAGCCCATTTTCTGGTCGCGGTACGGTACGTAGGCGCTGTCGTGGATGCGGTCGAAGGTCGGACCCATCACGAAGAGCGTGAGAAATAGGGCCAGTCCGATCAGCACCTGGTTCGGCGGCGTGGTCTGCGTGCCGAGCGCCATGCGCAGCAGCGACAGCACGATGATGATGCGCGTGAAGCTGGTCATCATCAGCAGCACCGCCGGCAGGAAGGTCAGCAGCGTGAAAAACAGCAGCGTCTGCACCGGCACCGAGTACGTGGTGCCGCCGGCGCCGGGTGCGGCGGTGACCTGGATCGGGCTGGTCTGGGCGAAGGCGGGATGGCTCAGCGTCAGCAGGAGCAACAGCACAGGGAGCCAGCGGATTTGCCCGCAGCCGCCCCTCGTCGAGTGCGCGAGCGACCGCAGGCCGCGCACGGACTCCCCCTTGCCAAAGGGGGGCGGTGACGGCAGCCCGCAGCCCGGCCGCCCTTTCGTCACGGCAGGCACATGGGACTTCGGTCGTGCATTCACTTCTGCAGTCTCGCCATCAGCGAGGCAAACGATGACGGCGAATTCGCGAGCGTGCTCGCATCGCCTTTGGGCAGCGTGCCGACGCGCTGGATGCTCGCGGCGGTGACGCCAAGCAGCAGCCAGCGTTCGCCGGCTTCGACGACGACGATGCGCTCGCGTGGACCGACGGGAAGCTGGGCGACGACCCGCAGGCCCGCAGTGGCCCCCGGCTGCGCGCCGCCGAGCCGCTTGAGCAGCCACATCGCCACCGGGATCAGCGCGAGCACGAACACGAGCGCGATCAGCATCGGCGCCAGCGATGGGCCGGGCGGGGTCGATTGCGCGTGCGCGCTGGTCGGCAGCGCGAGCAGCGCGGCGCTACGCGCGATGCACGCTCCACCGATGGCGATCGGGCGGTGCCAAGGCCGGCGGCCAGGCGCTGAACTCGCGGTTCTCAAGCTTGGATCCCCGCGTCAGGGAAAAGACACTGGATCGCGGTCTCGGCTGCGCCGAACCGGGATGACGCATCGGTTTCCGCGCGCCGCGATGCTGCGCA
>JBBIQI010000137.1:0-2520 GCA_037442465.1 Burkholderiales bacterium | reverse complement strand
CGGGATGACGCATCGGTTTCCGCGCGCCGCGATGCTGCGCATCTTGCTTGCGGACGAAGCGACGACCAGATCCCGGTCCCGGCTGCGCCGAACCGGGATGACGCATCGGTTTCCGCGCGCCGCGATGCTGCGCATCTTGCTTGCGGACCGATGCGTCACTTGTGCAGCCTCCGCATCCGCTCGCTCGGCGTGACGATATCGGTCAGCCGGATGCCGAACTTCTCGTTGACCACCACGACTTCGCCCTGCGCGATCAGGCAGCCGTTGACCAGGACGTCCATCGGCTCGCCGGCGAGCGCGTCCAGCTCGATGACCGAGCCTTGCGCGAGCTGCAGGATGTGCTTGATCGGGATCTTCGTGCGGCCCAGCTCGACGGTCAGGTTGACCGGGATGTCGAGGATCAGGTCGATGTCCTGCGCGCCCTCGGCGGCGGCACCGTTGCCCGGCGTCAGCCGCTGGAAGATGTTGGCCGGTTGCGCGGCGTCGACGGTGACGGAGCCCTCGGCCGCCTTCTGTTCGGCAAGCGCTGCGGCCCAGTCGTCGCCGGCGCCTTGCGCAGGGTCGAGTTGATCGCTCATCGGTCGGTTCCTTCGACGAATCGCCCGTCGGTGTGTTGCGAGTACTTCAGCAGTTTCTCGATGCGAATCGCGGTGTGGCCGTTGACCGCGCCGAAGCGGCACTCCATCACCGGCACGCCGTCGACGTGCGCGTGGATCAGCTCCTTCAACGGCAGCTCGACGAAGTCGCCGACGCGCAGCCGCAACAGCTCGCCGACGGTCAACGTGGTGCGCGCAAGCTCGGCGGTCAGCTCGACGTCGGCCGCCTGCACCTGCTGCGTCAGCAACCGCACCCAGCGGCGGTCGGGCTCGTAGGCGTCGCCCTGCACCGTCGAGTACAGGATGTCGCGGATCGGCTCCAGCGCGGAGTACGGAAAGCAGATGTGCACTTCGCCGCTCTGCTCGCCGATCTCGATGTTGAAGGTCGTCGCGACGACGATCTCCGACGGCGTGGCGATGTTGGCGAACTGCGTGTGCATCTCCGAGCGCAGGTGTTGGAAGTCGAACCGGACCAACCCGGTCCACGCCTTGGTGTACTCGGCGAGCGCGACGTCCAGCAGCCTCTGGATGATGCGGCTTTCGGTCGGCGAGAAATCGCGCCCCTCGATGCGCGCGTGCAGCTTGCCGCTGCCGCCGAACAGCGTGTCGATCACCGCGAAGACCAGGTTCGGGTCGAAGATCACCAGCGCGTTGCCGCGCAGCGGTGCGGTCGACACGATGTTGATGTTGGTCGGCACCGCGATGTCGCGCAGGAAGGCCGAATACTTGATCACGCGCACCGGGCCGACCGAGATCTCCGGGCTGCGGCGAATGAAGTTGAACAGGCCGAGGCGCAGGTTGCGGGCGAAGCGCTCGTTGACGAGCTCCAGCGTCGGCATGCGCCCGCGGACGATGCGCTCCTGGTTGGCGATGTCGTAGTCGCGGATGCCGCTGCCGCCGTCTTCACGCTCGGGCGTCTGCGACTCGCCCGTGACGCCTTCGAGCAGCGCGTCGACTTCGTCCTGGGACAGGAATGAGTCAGCCATCGGTTCGCGGTTCAGATGCTCGATTGCGCCGCGCGTCGTCCGCGCGCGACGCGATGCGTCATTGGATGATCAGGTGCGTGAAGTTCACGGCTTCGACACCCTTCTCGGCAGGGGTGCGCTCGAGCGCCTTGTTGGCGGCGGCGATGATCTCCTGCGCGAGCTTTTCCTTGCCCGCGCGCGTGGCCAGATCGGCCGCTCGCTTGGAGCCGAGCAGCAGCAGGATCTCGCTGCGAACGGCCGGCATCATGTTCTTCAGCACCTCGCCGGCCGCGGCGTCGCGCATCTCGGCAACGAGCTTGACCTGCATGAAGCGGTCCTCGTCCTCGTCGCGCAGGTTCACGGTGAAGGACTCCAGATCGACGAAGACCGGCGTCTTCTTCGGAGCGACTTTCTGCTCGGCCGGCTGCGCCGCGTCCTTCTTGCCCATCATCAGATAGGCCGCCGCGCCCCCGCCGGCGGCGGTGAGCGCGGCGCCGACGCCGACGATCAGCAGCAGCTTGGACTTGCTCTTCTTCGGTGCCTTGGCTTCATCGGTCTTGGCGTCTTTCTCGGCCATTTCGCACTCCGTGTCGAATCCGCGTCGCGAACGCCGACCGCCGCAGCGGGCAGCGCTATCGACACCATTATTCGAATGCTTGAGTCGCCCGATCCCGCGATAAACGCCGGGAATCGGGCGGGCTGTCCGAGGACCGCGGAATCAGGGCGCGTCGAGCGTTGCCGAACGGATCGAAGGTCTGCCTCGCGCCCGTGTCGATTTTCCGATCGCCGATGTCGTCGTTCCAAGCGCCGGGCTCGTTGCCATCCCGCGCGCCGTCCGTGTCCTCCGGAGCAGCCGCTTTGTCATCCAGAGCGATGCGAGGGATCTCGGCGCGGCGTGCGGGTGAGATTCCTCGCCTTCAGCTCGGAATGACGAGGAACATGGGCTCGGAATGACGAGG
>JBBIQI010000136.1:0-9443 GCA_037442465.1 Burkholderiales bacterium | reverse complement strand
CGCGCAGCGAGGCGGTGCGGCGCGGCGAGCAGGTCACGCTGGTCCATGGCGGCGGCGCCGGCTCGGGCAACTGGGGCGCGGGCTGGACGATGTTCGTCGATACCAACCGCAACAACGCCCAGGACGCCGGCGAAGAAACGTTGCGCGCGGGCGCGCCGCTGGCGGCGCCGCTGACGCTGTACGGCAACGCCAACTTTGCGAACTTCATCGCCTTCGACGCAGGCGGCCGGCTGACCACCGCCGGCGGCGGCGCCTTCGTGATCTGCCACGGCGCGAACCTCGTCGAAGACGGTCAGTCGCGCGCGCGCGCGGTGCTCGTCAACGGCGCAGGCCGCGTGCGCTTCGGCCTCGATTCGAACAACGACGGCGTGCCCGAGAAGGACACCGGCCCCGTCGCAAGCTGCACCAATCCATAGAGACGTGAACTGCCGGAGCAACCGACGATGACTTTCTCCGTCCCGCGGGTTCGCCAGCAACGCGGTCTGAGCCTGCTCGAGGTGCTGGTCGCGATCGTGATCCTGTCGCTCGGCCTGCTCGGCATGGCGGGGCTGCAGGCCGCCAGCCTGCGCACGAGCCAGGGCTCGCACTATCGCGCGCAGGCCGCCCAGTACGCCGACGACATGGCCGAGCGCATGCGCGCCAATCTGGGCCAGGCGCGCACCTATGGGCATGCGCTCGGTGCGGCGGCGCCGACCGGCAAGTCGGTGCGCGACCGCGATCTGGCGGAGTGGCTCGCAAGGCTTGCCACGCTGCCCGGCGGCGCCGGATCGGTCGCGGTCGATCTGGGCAACAACCTGGTGACGATCACCGTGCAGTGGGACGACAGTCGCGCCGGCGGGCCGGCCAACGCCAACTACACGGTGGTGACACGGCTATGGAACAACTGATGCGCCGCTCGCCGGCACGCACGCGCCCCGCGCAGCAGCGGGGTTTGACGATCGTCGAATTGATGATCGCGATGACGATCGCGCTGGTGGTCGTCGGCGCGATCACCTACGTCTACATCGGTTCGCGCGGCGCGTACCGCGCCAACGAGAACCTGGCGCGCGTGCAGGAAAGCGGGCGCTTCGCGCTGGACTTCATTGCGCAGGACCTGCGGATGACCAGCTATACCGGCTGCCGTTCGCGCAGCCTGTCGGCCGACGCCGGGACCTTTTACAACATCACGCAGCCGGCGATCGCGTTCAGCGGCGCGGGCGACGGCGTCATCGGCTACGAGGATGGCACCGGCTGGGTCAATCCCACGCTGACCACCGCCACCCCGATCGCGCGCGCCGCGGGCGATGTACTGACCGTGCGCCGCGCAGCCGGCCTGCAGGTCGGGATCGTCGGCAGTTCGGATCCGGTCGCGCGCACCGTCACGCTGCGCCACAACGGCTCGGGTATTCGCAACGGCGATCTGGTCGTGCTGAGCGATTGCAGGCAGGCAATGATGTTCCGCGTCACCAACAACCCGGTGACGACGGGCATCGGCAACTTTCCGACCGTGCTGCAGTTCGGCGTCAGCGGCGGCGGACTCGACGGTTCGCTCGGCAACGCCGCGGTAATCACGCCGGGCGCCGCGGACTTCGCCGAAGGCAGCCGTGCCGGCGCTTTGCGCTTCATCGAAACCACGTACTTCGTGGGCACCAATCCGGCCGGCCGGCGCAGCCTGTATCGCGTTTCGACCGACAGCATCGAGGAGCTGGTCGACAACGTCGAGGACATGGACGTCCTCTACGGTGTGGACACCAGCATGCCGGAGCCCGACGACATCGCCGATACCTACGTACGCGCCGACGCGCTGGTCGCCGCGCCGGCCACGCCGAACTGGCGGCAGGTCGTCAGCGTGCGCATCAGCCTGCTGGTCGCCGGCCCGGAAGGAAACATCACGACCAACGCGCAGACCTACGCGTTCCGCGACACCAACGGCGACGGCCTGCCCGACACGCAGACCGCACCCAGCGACCGCCGGCTGCGCCAGGTCTTCACGACGACGGTCGCGCTGCGCAACCGGGTGCTCTGAGGCACGAAGATGAACACTCGACATCACACACCCGCCTGTCGCGGCCGCCAGCGCGGCGCCGTGCTCATCGTCGGGCTGATCTTCCTCGCGATGTTGAGCCTCATGGGTGTGGCGGCCTACTCGGTCGCCACGCAGGAAGAGCGCATGTCCGGCAACACGCGCGACCGCATCCGCGCCTTCGAGGCGGCGGAGGCGTCGCTGCGCGACTGCGAATCGGTGCTCGCGCCGATCGGCGGCGGGCTGCCGGCATTCGACGGAACCAACGGCATGTACACGGCGCCGGCGCCGGACCAGCCGCAGCAGTACGAGATGTCGCTGACCGACTGGAAGGACCCCGCCAAGGTGCGCACGATCCCGACCGCGTTGCCGGACGTGTCGATCCAGCCGCGCTGCATCGTCGAGCAGGTCATCGACATCGAAGTGCCGCCCGAAGTTCGGGTCGCCGGGAGCCTGCCGACCAACCTGACCGTGTACCGCATCACGGCGGTCGGCTTCGGCGCCAATGCCAACACGTCGGCGTCGGTGCAGTCGATGTACGTGCGGCCGTAGACGAGAACGACGAAGGGTTTTGGAGACTGCGATGAAAACGAGCCGTTCCGATCGCTTTCCGCTGCGTCGCCTGGTCGGCGTCTGCGCGCTGCTCGTCGCCCAGGGCGCCGCGGCGTTCACGATTTCGAACAATCCGCCGTTCCTGCCAACGCCGCTGGCGCCGAACATCGTCATCACGTTCGACGATTCGGGCTCGATGGCATGGGCCTACGTGCCGGACGGGCTGAATACCTACGCCGGCACGAGGCGGTTCAAGTCCTCCAGGTTCAACCCGCTGTACTACGACCCGGACACCGTATATCCGCCGCCGGTGGACGCCAGCGGCAGTCCGCTGGCGACGAGCTTTACGAACGCCTGGATCAACGGCTTTGCCGATGGTGTTGCCGGGCGGCCGAACAACGGCGCCGTGAATCTCGCACTGAATTACCTTCCGACGCAGGCATACAACCCGAGCGCGACCACGCAGACGTTCGCCGCGCACGCCAACGTCGCTGCCGACCTGACTGCGCTGCAGGCCGGGCGTGTGGCCAACGGCGGCACGCTGGTCAAGCCATTCAAGACGACGACCCCGGGGCCCGCGTATTACTACCGCTTCGTCGCGGCATTGCCCAATTGCGATGGCACGGTCAGTGACGACGACTGCTATCAGCTCGTGATCGTGTCGGCGACCTCGGGCACGAATCCGCTAATCGGCCCCGATGAGCGGCAGAACTTCGCCAACTGGTACTCGTACTACCGCACGCGCAACCTGCTGACGGTCTCCGCCGCTACGCGCGCAGTGGCAGGCCTGCCGGAAGGCGCGCGCGTGGCCTGGCAGGCGATCAACTCGTGCAAGTCGTTCTCTTCGACATGCAGCGGTTGGACCCGCAGCGGCGTGTCCTTTTCCGCCGTGCCTCACGTAATCCGCCGCTGGGTCGGCACACCGTCCAGTGCGACCGACCCGACCCACAAGAACAACTTTTACAAATGGGTGATGCGTCTGCCGGCGAGCGGCTGGACGCCGTTGCGCACGGCTGCAGGTCTCGTCGGCGCGTACTTCACGGCGAGCGGCGCCGACAGTCCGTACGGTTTCGATCCGAACCAGTCGCCGACGGTTACGGGGAAACCGGAGTACTCGTGCCGACCGAATTTCCATGTCTTGATGACCGACGGCATCTGGAACAGCGACTCGGACAGCGGTACCTACTGCAGCGGTGCTGCCTGCGGGAACCAGGACAACACCAGCCGCACATTGCCCGACGGTACCAGCTACGACACGACCTCCGCGCTGACGCGCGTCTACCGGGACGCGAACTCCAACAGCGTCGCCGACATCGCGTTCCACTACTGGGCCCGGGATCTGCGCCCGGACCTGGCGAACAACCTCGTGCCCTACTACGTTGACCGCAGCGGCACAGCAGCGCAGCAGTACTGGAATCCGAAGAATGATCCGGCGACCTGGCAGCACCTGGTGACGTTTACGGTCGGGCTCGGCCTGCGGGGCACGCTCAACCTCACCAATCCGGATCGCACATGGGGTGGCAGCACGTACGCCGGCCAGGGATATCAGAACTTCCTGACCGGTGTGGCGACCTGGTCGGACCCCGAAAAGGATCCCGTGAACGATCGCGGGACGTTTACCGCGAACAATCGGTCGCCGGGAAACGCCTACGACCTGTGGCACGCAGCAATTAACAGCCGCGGCCAGTCGTTCGCGGCGGAGCGGCCGGCTGACATGTCGATCGCGCTGAACACCGCATTGAACCGTATTCTCGAGCGTGAGAGCGCAGCCGCGGCCTTGGCTACAAACTCGACGCGTTTGACGACCGATACGCTGCTGTTCCAGGCGCGCTTCAACAGCGGGGATTGGACCGGCCGACTGACGGCGTACCGCATCAATCTCGACGGCACCCTCGGCAGCCCCTTGTGGGAAGCAACCGACGCCGGAAAGATCCCGCCACACGGCACGCGCAAGATCTATACATGGAGCGGAGCCGCCGGCATCGACTTCACGCAGACAGATCTGACTGCTGCGGGTCTCTGGGCGCCGCTTGCGTACACCGGACTGCTCGACTACCTGCGCGGTGACGACAGCAGAGAGCAGAAAAACGGCGGCGGCTTCCGCAACCGCAGCGTGCGGCTCGGCGACATCGTCAACTCGGACCCGGTCTTCGTCGGCGCCGAGAACTTCGGCTATGCGGGGCTGCCCGAGGGTCTGGCAACCGGGTCTACTCCGTACCGCAGCTTCCTCACGAGCAAGCAGTCGCGCCGCAAGATGCTGTACGTCGGCGCCAACGACGGTCTGCTGCACGCGTTCGACGCGCTGACGGGCGAGGAGCGCTTCGCCTACGTGCCGAATGCGGTGATCCCGAGCCTGCCGGTACTGGCGGACCCGGCCTACGCGCACCGTTACTTCGTCGACGGCTCGCCGTCGGCCTGGGACGCGTTCATCGGCGGCGCCTGGAAAACGGTGTTGATCGGCACGACCGGAGCGGGTGCGAAGTCGATCTTCGCGCTCGACGTGACCAACCCCGACGCCTTCGACGCGAGCAAGGTGCTGTGGGAGATCAACGCCGGCACCGGCGCGCGCGCCGGCGATGCGGTCGACCCGACCTATGCCGCCGACCTCGGGTTCACGATGGGACAGGGTGTCGTCGTCAAACTGAACAACGGCGAGTGGGGCGTGGTGTTCGGCAACGGGTATCGCAGCGTCAACGAGCGCGGCGTGCTGTACATCGTGCGCGTGTCGGACGGCACGCTGATCCGCAAGATCGACACCGGCGTGGGCAGCGCGGTGTCGCCGAACCAGAATGGACTCGGCACGCCCACGCTGTACGACGCCAACGGCGACGACGTCTACGACTACGCGTACGCGACCGACATGCGCGGCAACGTGTGGAAGTTCGATCTCAGCAATCCGAATCCCAGCCTCTGGGGCATCGCCTTCGCGCCCGCGACCGGTTTCCCGAATGGCGCGCCGCTGTTCCAGGCGCGCAACTCCTCGGGACAGGAGCAGCCAATCCAGGCCAGGGTCGAGCTCGCGCGTCCGCCGCTGGGGGTGCCGGGTGTCATCGTCGTGTTCGGCACGGGCCGCTTCTTCACGACGACCGACAACATCGACACGACGACGCAGTCGTTCTACGGCATTCTCGACAACGGCACGCCGGTGACGACGACCAACCGCAGCCAGCTCGTGCAGCAGACGATCAGCCTGGTTGGCGTCAACTTCCGCGGAGTCAACACGGACTTGCGCGACGTCTCGACCAACACGGTCAACTGGTCGACCAAGCGCGGCTGGTACATGGATCTGCCGACCAGCAAGGAGCGCGTGATCGGCAGCGCGGTGGTGCGCGCCGGCCGCGTGATCTTCACGACGCTGATCCCGTCGGACGACCCCTGCAACTTCGGCGGCTCGGGCTGGCTGATGGAGGTCGACGCCAAGACGGGTGCGAAGCTGCCGTACTCGGTGTTCGACACCGACGGCGACGGCCTGGTCAACGACAGCGACACGCGCGTCGGCGGCGTTCCGCTCGGCGTGGGTATCGTCAAGCAGCCGCTGGTGCTCGAGGGCAGCCCGACGGCGCAGAAGGTGATGAGCGGCACGTCGGGCAACATCCAGATCGAACGCAACCGGACCTTCAACCGGCTCGGACGCGACTCGTGGCGCGAGGTGACGCGGTGAACAGGACGAACGAGAAAGGACGCGGCATGCGCGGCTTCACGCTGGTCGAAATGCTGATCGTGATCGTGATCGCGGGCATCTTCACCGCGATCGCGATCCCGAATTACACGAACTACGTGACCCGCTCCAAGCGCGCCGGCGCCAAGACCGTGCTGCTGGACGCCGCCAACGCGCTCGAGCGCAACTACACGACCAACGGCTGCTACAACCGCACGAGCGTGGCCAACTGCCAGGCGCAGGCGGGGGCCGCGCCCGCGATCCCCGCGGTGGCCCCGGCCGAAGGTAGGGCCAGCTACGCGGTGACGGTGGACTTCAGCGGCAGCGCGACCGGACAGACCTACACCCTGACTGCTACGCCCTGCGGCACCGCCGGCACCTGCCCCGCCGGCAGCGACGCGTTCACCGACGCCGAATGCGGCAATCTCACGCTGACGCAGGCAGGCGTGCGCGGCATCACAGGTACGGGCACCGTCGCGGTCTGCTGGCAGCGCTGAGGATCGGCCCGGCCCGCGGCGCGTGCGGCGCGCCGACATCGCCATGGCCATGCGCGCCGCGCGGCCTTGGCGGCGCGCAAGCCGCTATGCTTGCGCCATGACCCGAACGCCGCAACCCACCGACATCACCCTGCACGCGGCCTCGCGCGTGCTCGAGATCGCCTTCGACGACGGCAAGATCTTCAAGCTGCCGTTCGAATTCCTGCGCGTGTATTCGCCCTCGGCCGAAGTGCGCGGACACGGGCCGGGGCAGGAGACGCTGCAGGTCGGCAAGCGCGACGTGACGATCACCTCGCTCGATCCGATCGGCCACTACGCCGTGCAGCCGAACTTCTCCGACGGGCACTCGAGCGGCATCTACTCGTGGGAATACCTGTACCAGCTCGGCGTCGAGCAGGAGCGGCTGTGGGCCGAGTATCTGGCGCGGCTCGCCGAAGTCGGCGCCAGCCGCGATCCGGCCGACCCGCGCAACGCCGCCTTCGTCGCCGACAGCGGTTCCGCCTGCGGCCACCACTGAAACCCCGGACCGCGGATCGCGCGGGCCGCGCGGCTGATCGGCGGCGAACCGCTGTATGACCGACAACACGAACAAGACCACCCACTTCGGCTTCAAGGAAGTGCCCGAGCCGGAGAAGGCCCGGCACGTCGCCGGCGTGTTCGACTCGGTGGCGTCGAAGTACGACCTGATGAACGACGTGATGTCGGTCGGACTGCACCGGCTGTGGAAGGCGTTCACGGTGCGCCAGGCGAACGTGCGGCCGGGCATGAAAGTGCTCGACATCGCCGGCGGCACCGGCGATCTGGCGCTCGCGTTCGCGCGCAAGGCGGGCCCCACCGGCGAAGTGTGGCTGACCGACATCAACGGCGCGATGCTGCGCGAAGGCCGCAATCGCATGCTCGACGCCGGCCTGCTGCTGCCGGTCGCGCAATGCGATGCCGAACGACTGCCTTTCCCCGACGACCGCTTCGACGTCGTGTCGGTCGCCTTCGGCCTGCGCAACATGACCCACAAGGAGCGCGCGCTCGCCGAGATGCGGCGCGTGCTGCGGCCCGGCGGCAAGCTCCTCGTACTGGAGTTTTCCCGCATATGGCGGCCGCTCGCTCCTCTCTACGATGCGTACTCGTTCAACGTGTTGCCGTGGCTCGGGCGCAAGATCGCCGGCGACGCGGAGAGCTACCGCTATCTCGCCGAGTCGATCCGTGTGCATCCGTCGCAGCAGGAACTGGCCGCGATGATGGAACGGGCCGGCTTCGAGCGAGTCGAATGGTTCAATCTGACGGCGGGCGTGTGCGCGCTGCATGTCGGTGTGAAGATCTGAAGCGCGGGTCGACAGCGCACCCGTGCGGCGAGGAGGAAAGATGAAGCAGTGGTTGGTGGCAGCGGTGATCGGTCTGGTGGCCGCATCGTTCGCGTTCGATGCCGAAGCGCAGCGCCGTCTCGGCGGCGGCAAGACCTTCGGCCGGCAGTCGCAGCAGCTTCAGCAGCAGCGGCAGATGACCCCACCGCCGGGCTCGCCGCAACAGGCCGCACCCGCGCAGCAGGCCAATCAAACTGCCGCAACCGCCGGCGGAGCGGCGGCGGCGACCAAGGCCGCGAGCCCTTGGCGCGGCGCGCTGATGGGGCTGGCCGCGGGGCTGGGCATCGCCGCGCTCGCCTCCTGGCTCGGCTTCGGCGAGACGCTCGCGGCGATCCTCACGGTCGTGCTGCTCGCGCTAGCGATCGCGCTCGCAATCGGCTTCGTGCTGCGCCGACTGCGCGGGCCGCAACCGGCCTACGGCACGGCCGGCGCGCCGGCGCGCGAGCAGCCGATCGGCTACGAGG
This sequence comes from Burkholderiales bacterium, assembly GCA_037442465.1. Lineage (GTDB taxonomy): Bacteria > Pseudomonadota > Gammaproteobacteria > Burkholderiales > Burkholderiaceae_F > DSNY01. The sequence goes on along the minus strand of JBBIQI010000136.1, from coordinate 912 downwards.
CGCAGCCTGCGCCGATCGCGCGCAGTGCGCTCGAGTCGACGAGCCCCGCGCGGCCGGGCTCGGCGATGGACGAATTCACGCGTGGCGCGCCCGCCGCGCCGCGGCCTTGGGGCGTGCCCGCGGGTTTCGACGCCGAGGGTTTCCTCGCCAACGCGAAGTCCTACTACGGCCGGCTGCAATCGGCGTGGGACAAAGGCGATCTGGACGAGCTCGCCGAGTTCACGACGAACGAGATGTTCACGGCGCTGACGCACGAGCTGCGCGCACGCGGCGGCGGCACGCGCAAGACGGAAATCCTCGCCCTCGACGCCACGCTGCTCGGCATCGAAACGTCGGCAGCGGATCACCTGGCGAGCGTGCGCTTCACCGGCACGCTGCGCGTGGATGGCGAGGTCGAGCAGGTCGACGAAGTGTGGAACCTTGTCAAGCCGGTCGACGGCAAGACCGGCTGGCTGCTTGCCGGTATCCAGCAGTTGGGCCATTAGCGATTGCCCGATCGCGTCACGCCCGCAGTTTGCGAGTCCATTTCGCACTGGTGCGGGCACCGGTGCAGTCATCCCGAGCAGCGCGAGGGATCGCGGCGTTGCGAGCCGGAGAGATTCCTCGCCTTCGGCTCGGAATGACGAAGCGCTACGGCTCGAAGTAACCCCGCCGTGTCATCCCGAGGAACGAAGTGACGAGGGATCTCGCCGGTGCGAGATGCCGAGATTCCTCGCCTTCGGCTCGGAATGACAAGGGCGGTTGGCTCCGGATGACAAGCCGTGACGGGTCGAAGTGACGACGGGTGGGGGATGCGGGCGCTGGGCGATTGGCACGTGTCACGAGGGATCGCGACGCTCAATTGGCCGAGTCGCGCGGCTTGATCGCGCGATCTGCGACAATCCGGGGCACCTTCGGGTGCCCTTTTCTTTT
>JBBIQI010000135.1:0-9456 GCA_037442465.1 Burkholderiales bacterium | reverse complement strand
GCGTGAATTCGGTACTGCGCGGCCCGCTCGCGACGAAATCTTCGCGCCTTCTCAGTCCACCGCGAGCAGCTCGACTTCGAACAGCAGCGTCGCGTTGGGCGGGATCACGTCGCCGGCGCCCCAGGCGCCGTAGCCGAGCGCGGGCGGGATCGTCAGCTTGCGCACGCCGCCGACGCGCATGCCGGCCACGCCCTCGTCCCAGCCGGCAATCACGTTGCCTTGCCCAAGCGCAAAGCCAAAGGGTTCGCCGCGATCCCTGCTCGAATCGAACTTGCGGCCGTCGACGAGCCAGCCCGTGTAATGCACCAGCACGTCGCTGCCGCCGCGCGCAACCGCGCCCGTGCCGACCGTGAGGTCTTCGTACTGCAACCCGCTCGGGGTCGTGATCGCTGCCATCGGTATCTCCGTCGAGGCGCGTGCGGGGCGCCCGTGGAGCACGAGCATACGCGGGCGCGACGCCTTCTACGCCGCGGGCGCGCGCGTGGCTGCCGCATCGCGCATGCGGAATCGCGGCTCCAGTTCGGCGAGCTTCTCCATGATGCCGGTGTACTCCAACTCGCTCATCGGCAGCATCGCCGCGCCGAAGAAGCCCTGCCGCCGCATCTCCGTCGCCTTGTCCGCAGCACGCGCACGCACGGCGTCCCAGAACGGATGCGCAAAGGCGTCGAGCGGGTCGGTCAGCCGGCCTTCGTGCATCGCGTACGCCGCACAACTGACCAGCGGGGGGCCGTCGAAGTAGCTGGTGCCGGTGTTCAGCCCGACCGGCATCAACGGCATATTGTGCGAGCCGCGCATGCCGCCGGCGACGAAATGCGCGGTCGCGTACGGCGCAAGCGCCTCGCCCGTGGCCGGGAAGTTCATCTGCGTGCGCACCAGCATCACCGGATCGTCCTTGCCCGTGTACTTGCCCGCGATGTTGTGCAGCCGCGAAGTCGCGACCGCGACCGCCTGCTCGCCGGTGGCGCGCGACCACACCGACTCGACGACGTAGCGCTCGGTGTCGCGCAGCAGCGCGGCGATGTCGTAGAGCTGCTCGGGCGCGACCAGCTCGATCACGCGGTCGCCTTCCGTGCAGTTCACGTCCATGATCACGAAGCGGAAACCCTTGGCCATCTTGGGCGAGAGGATCAGCCCAGGAGTGTTCATCGGATCGGCGAACGCCAGATACAGCGGCAGGTTGAACGCACCCGGATCGGTCTTGTCGGCGGCGAAGAACAGGAAAGGTTCGTTCGGTCGCTCATCGATCTGCATCTCGGCGACCGCCGGGCCCATGCCCCTGACGTTGCCGGAAAACGCGTCTTTGAGAAGGTCCTGACCAGCGCCGTACAGACCCTGTCGTTTCGCGACCTCGGTGCCGGCAACGAAAGCGTCCCACGCCAGCCGGTGTACCGCTTCGTCGCCGACGCCGCGCCGATGGGTCATCAAGATGGCGACGTCGTCGCCGGTGAACGAGATGCGGTGATCGATGAGCAGGGTCTGCGCATTGGCCTCGACGTGCGCGCGCACGGCGGCGAGCAGCGGCTGCGACGGGGCGATGTGCCCGCCGATGGATCCGATGTCCGCCTTGATCACGGAGAGGGTGATTTTCATGGTCGCTCCTTTCGCGCCGTCCATCTCGGCGCCGCGCGCCTTCGAGCAACCCGGCGCCGGAGCGGCCAGATCAGTATCGACCGCGACGCCTGCGCGCCATTGACACGGGTCAAGCGACGCACGGCGGCATCCGCGGGGGGTGGCCGCGTCGCTGAATCGCCGCTGAACGGTCCGCCGGAACCCGGCGGGCCACGATCAGCCGCGCAGGTCGATCACGCGCACGCGGACCTGGCGCTGTTTGCCGCCACGAACGACGGTCAGCTCGGCGGTCTTGTCGATGCCGACGCGGTCCAGTTCCGCCGCGAACTGCGAGGCGGTCTCGACGCGCCGGCCGTTGACCGCGACGATCACGTCGCCGAGGTCGCCGGTGCGCGAGTTCAGCGGCTGCAGTCCCGCTTCGGCGGCCGGCGTACCGCGTCCGACCGCGGCGATCACCACGCCCGAGATGCCGGCGCGCGCGACCAGATCCGGGCGCACCGGTTCGATCCCGATCCCGGGCAGCGGCGCACGCCCGCGCGTGATCAGCGCCGGCACGATGCGATTGACCAGGTCGACCGGAATCGCAAAGCCCACCCCCGCCGAACTGCCGCTGGCTGAGCGGATCGCCGTGTTGACGCCGATCAGCCGGCCCGCGCTGTCGAGCAACGGACCGCCGGAGTTGCCCGGATTGATCGCGGCGTCGGTCTGGATGACTCCCGCCACCTCGCGATAGCCTTCGATCGTCGGCAGTTCGCGGTCGAGCGCACTGACGATGCCGTGCGTGAGCGTGCGTTGCAGCCCGAACGGGTTGCCGATCGCATAGACCGACTGCCCGATCTTCAGGTCGCGCGACGTGCCGAGCGGGATCGGCCGGATGTCCTTCGGCACACGCGCGAGCTTGACGACAGCAAGGTCGTATTCGGGTGCGAAGCCGACCGGCCGCGCCTCGATCGGGTCGCCGGCGTCGAGCTGAACGAACACACGGCGTGCGCCCGCGACGACGTGGTTGTTTGTCACGACGTGCCCGGCAGCGTCCCACACGAAGCCGCTGCCGGCGCCTTGCGCCACCTCGGCGGTGAAAAAGCCGCGCGGCTGCAGCACTTCGGTCGTGATGTAGGCCACCGACGGGGCGGCGTTCTCGAACAGAGCGACCAGCGACTGCTCGTACGGCAGCAGCGGTCCGCGCGGCTGCACCGGGCGCTGCTCAGCGCGCGGCGGGTTCTGCGCGACGGCGGTCGCCACGCCCGCGCCAAGCGCGGCGATCAGCGCGGCAGCCAAGATCAGCGCACGCGGCTGGGTATGTCGAGACGGGTGCATGGTCGCTCTCCGCAGCGGGTTTGTTGCACGACGCGGCCCGGCGGCATCGTTGCGCGCCGTTGGCGGCAGCCGCTTCGCATGGCATCGGTTGCGCCACAGCGGCTTTTCGGACATCACCGGCGTGCAGGATGTCGCGGCCCGGCAACCACGCGCTGTGGACCCGATCCACCGCTTTGGAGCGTTCGCAACGACATCTCGCCGACGATTCGCGCAGCGGCCGGTCGGCCGCAGCATCGTGTCGAGCACGCTGCGACTGCGGCACCACCCGCGGGTTCGCCCGTACACGCAACCGTGGTCGGATTTTGGGCCGACCCGCAAGTTCGTCAAGCGCCCCCAGCGGCCGCGCTCCGTTCAACGGCACGATTTCATCTCGCGCAGCCGCGCGCGGCACTCCCACGGCGGCATCGGCTCGCCCGCAGCCCACAGTCCGGCGCGCGCGCTGCGCGCATGCGCCTCGTTGCGCGCCAGTTCGCGGCGCTCGTCGAACGTTTGCTCCTCGACGTAGCGATCGAAATGCCAGGCCGCCCCGCGGCTGACCAGCACGCTTGCGACGTCCGTCGAACCGGCGTACACGCGGCAGATCTCGCGTCCGCGCGCATCGGTCTTGTAACACTCGACCTCGACCGGGCGATCGCGCAGCAGTTCCTCCAGCACGCGTCTGGATTCGGCCGCGTGCGCCTGCGTCCACTCAGGCGCGTCGACGGCATGCAGGCGAACCCGCAACTCGCCGCGTTCGGCCGAATCGAGCACGAAGCTGTCGCCGTCGATCACGCGCGTGGCGGTACCGCCGGCGCGGAACGGCCGGTGGAACGCCGCTTCGCGCTCGGGCGAAGTGCGGTCCAGCACGGCGACCAACAGCGCCGACAGCAGCAGCACGGCAAGCAACAGCAGGGACAAGAGCCGCTTCACGCCGCGAATCGTCGCCGAGCCGTGGGCAGAACTCAAATCATGCGGAATCCGGCATTCCACCGACGCAGTTTCGCGCAAGTGCGTCGTGCGACCGGGGTGTGCGGCTTGGTCTGCGCTCACCCGGCGCGTGAAGACGCGATCGGCCGGTTCATCTCACGCTCACGCTAGGCGCAAGCTCGGAAAGCCGCGCCGGCGACGACCCAAGCGCCGACGCGACCATCCCAAGCGCCGACGCGACCATCCCAAGCACAGACGCGACTATCCCGAGCACTGAAGCGACTATCCCGAGCACCGGCGGTGCCGTTCGCAGCCCCGAGGTTGTCATCCCGAGCGCAGCGAGGGATCTCGGCGCAGCGAGCGGGTGAGATTCCTCGCCTTCGGCTCGGAATGACGAGGAACCCCGGCTCGGAATAACGATGACCCCTCGCTTGGCATGACGAGGACCCTCCGCTCGGAATGACGAGAACCCTCCGCTCGGAATGACGAGAACCCTCCGCTCGGAACGACGGGGACCCTCCACTCGGAATGACGAGGGACTTCGGCTCGGAATGCCCCGAGGCGGCGCAGCGAACGGACGACGCATGGTCAACTGCCGGACTTGGGAACATTCGTGGTGCGAGCGACGACGATCGGCAGCGCCGGCGCAAGCGCCCACCGCGCGCCGCTTGACGCGTCCGCCAAGCACTCGGCAGCGCGAAGGCGCCATCGCCGTCGCCGGAACCCGTGCCCGCCAGCGGGCGAACGGCGTCACCGGTGGCCGAAGGCGGTGTGATCGCGGGGCCGAAAGCTCAGTAGACTGGTCGGCCCAACCCATCGGCCGGCAGCAAATCATGGAAATGCTCGACGCTTCCCGCGCGCTCGTGCGCACCCGTCTGCACAGGCTGCGGCAGGCGATGCGGCAGCACGCCATCGACGCGTGGCTCGTGCCCTCGTCCGACCCGCACCTGTCCGAATACCTGCCCGACCGCTGGCGGGCACGCGAGTGGCTCAGCGGTTTCACCGGCTCGGTCGGCACGCTGGTCGTCGCACACGAATTCGCCGGACTGTGGGTCGACAGCCGCTACTGGGTGCAGGCCGAAGCGCAGTTGGCGGGCACCGGCATCGAACTGATCAAAGTCGCCGGTGCGGCGAGCGCGGCCCACGTGGACTGGCTCGCGAACAACGTGCCGCCCGGCGGCACGGTCGGCGTCGACGGCAACGTGCTCGCGCTCGCCGCCGCGCGCGCGCTCGAAGCCGCGCTCGCCGCCAAGGGCGTGCAGTTGCTCACCGATCTGGACCTGCTTGACGCCGTCTGGAGCGACCGCCCCGGCCTGCCGCAGGCCGCGGTGTTCGAACACCGCGCGCCGTATGCGCCCATCGCGCGCACCGAGAAACTCGCATCGCTGCGCGCAGCGATGCGCCAGGCGGGCGCCGACTGGCACTTCATCTCCACGCTCGACGATCTGGCGTGGTTGACCAACCTGCGCGGCGCCGACGTCTCGTACAACCCGGTGTTCGTAGGCCACGCGCTGATCGGACTCGAGCGCGCGCAGCTTTTCATCGCCGAGGGCAAGGTGCCGCCGGAACTGGCGGAAAAACTCGAAAGCGAAGGCTTCGACCTGCGCCCGTACGACTGGGCCGCGTCCGCGCTTGCGCGGTTGCCGGCCGGCAGCACGCTGCTGGTCGACCCCCGCCGCGTCACCTACGGGCTGCTGCGCGCGGTGCCGGCGCACGTCAGGGTGATCGAAGCGATCAATCCGACCACGCTCGCGAAATCGCGCAAGACGCCGCAAGAGGTCGCGCACATCCGCCACGCGATGGAGCTCGACGGTGCGGCGCTGGCCGAGTTCTTCGCGTGGTTCGAGGCCGCGCTTGGCCGCGAGCGCATCACCGAGCTCACGATCGACGAGCGCATCGTGGCTGCGCGCGCGCGCAAACCGGGTTTCGTCTGCCCGAGCTTCGAGACGATCGCCGGGTTCAACGCCAACGGCGCAATGCCGCACTACCGCGCAACCGCCGAATCGCACGCGGTCATCTGCGAACCCGGCGCGATTCGCGACGGATTGCTGTTGATCGACTCCGGCGGGCAGTACGAGTTCGGAACGACGGACATCACGCGCGTCGTGCCGATCGGGCGCATCACGGCCGAGCACAAGCGCGACTTCACGCTGGTGCTCAAGGGCATGATCCGGCTGTCGCTGGCGAGGTTTCCGCGCGGAACGAAGTCGCCGCTGCTGGATGCGATCGCGCGTGCGCCGCTGTGGGCCGCGGGCCTGGACTTCGGCCACGGCACCGGCCATGGCGTCGGCTACTTTCTGAACGTGCACGAAGGGCCGCACGGAATCAGCCCGCATCTGCCGCCCGAGCCGTACACGGCGATGGAGCCCGGCATGATCACCAGCAACGAGCCGGGGCTGTACCGGCCGGGAAAATGGGGCGTGCGGATCGAAAACCTCGTGCTCAACGTGCCGGCCGAGACGACCGAGTTCGGCGAGTTCCTGCGCTTCGAAACGCTGACCCTGTGTCCGATCGATGCGCGCTGCATCGAACGCAGCCTGCTCGCCGACGAGGAAGTCGCGTGGCTGAACGACTACCACGCCGCGGTCCGTGCGCGCGTCGCCCCGCACGTCGCGGGCGATGCGCTGGCGTGGCTCGAAGCGCGCACGCAGCCGCTGCGCTGAATGTCCGGCGGCACGCCCGCTGTCGACACGGAAACGCGGAGCATCTGCAAGGGTCTTCTCTGTGGTCCCCGTGTCTCGCTGGCAATTACGTCGGCCTGCGTAGGGCGCGGGTTTGCACCGCCGCGACGCAGGGCGCACCCGCAACGATGAGTCATGGTCGCGCCATCCGTCGACTCCGCGTTGAAGCGGCACCCCAGCGAACTCAATCGAGCGTCTGCCGATAGCGCGCGAGCGCGATCGCCCCGACGACGACGATGAACGCTGCAATCGGCAGCGCGTGCGGCGCGACGTCGGCGAGCCCCGCGCCTTTGAGCATCACCGCGCGCACGATGCGCAGGAAATGGGTCAGCGGCAGCACCTCGCCGATCCACTGCGCCCACCGCGGCATGCCGCGGAACGGGAACATGAAGCCCGACAGCAGCACGTTCGGCAGGAAGAAGAACAGCGTCATCTGCATCGACTGCACCTGCGAGACCGCGAGCGTGGAGAACGTGAAGCCGATCGACAGCAGCGCGAGCATGAACAGCAGCAGCGCGGAAGACAGCAGCGCGAAGCTGCCGAACATCGGCACGCCGAACAGCCAGCGCGCCGCCGCGTAGATCACGAGCACCTGCAGGTAGCCGATCAGCATGTACGGCAGGATCTTGCCGACCATCACCTCGAGCGGCCGCACCGGCGTGGCGAGCAGATTTTCCAGCGTGCCGCGCTCGCGCTCGCGCGTGATCGCCATCGCGGTCATCAACACCAGCGTCATCGTCAGGATCACGCCGATCAGACCCGGCACGACGTTGTACTGCGTGATCCCTTCGGGGTTGTAGCGGCGGTGCAGGATCACCTCGAACGGCGGCGCGTCGGGGCGCAGGCTGGCCAGCGGGCCGCGCAGGTCGTGCGCGAGTGCGAGCTGCGGCAGCTGCACGAGCGCCGCCAACGCCGCCCCGGTGGCGGACGGGTCGGTCGCGTCGGCGTAAACCGCCAGCGCGGGCCGCTCGCCGCGCGCCAGCCGCGTGCTGAAGTCCGACGGAAACACGAGCGCGAACTGCGCGTCGCCGGCTGCGATCAGCGCCTCGGCCTCGCCGTCGGTCACCGTCGCGAAGACGCGGAAGTAACCCGTGTTCTCGACCGCACGCACGATGCTGCGCACGTGGGGGCTCGCGTCCGCGGCAACGACGACCGTGGGCAGCTGCTTCGGGTCGGTGTTGATCGCGTAACCGAACAGCACGAGCTGCAGCACCGGGATGCCGAGCACCATCGCGAAGGTCAGCCGCTCGCGCCGCAGTTGCGTGAACTCCTTCGCGAGCACGGCGAACACGCGCCGCCACGACAGCCGCGGCAGCCTACCGAAGTGCCTGCGATCCATCGCCCTGCATCAACGAGATGAACAGGTGTTCGAGTCCCGGCGGGATCTCGCGCAGCTCGCAGTCGAACTTCTCCGGCTGCGCCGCCAGCCACGCGGCGAAATCGTCCTTGTGCGTGCCGGTGACGTGCAGCCGCGTGCCGAACGGGATCACCAGCCATGGCGTCGCGGCCAGCCGCGCGGCGAGCCGTGGCAGCGCAGGGCCGGCGACCTCCCAGGCGCGCAGGTCGGCGGCACGCAGCAGCTCTTCGGCGGTACCGGCCGCGAGCAGGCGGCCGAGCGAGATGTAGGCGATCTGATGGCAGCGCTCGGCCTCGTCCATGTAGTGCGTGCTGACGAGCACGGTCATGCCTGCGGCGGCGAGCTGATGGATGTGTGCCCAGAAGTCGCGTCGCGCTTTCGGATCGACGCCGGCGGTGGGTTCGTCCAGCAGCAGCAGTTGCGGTTCGTGCAGCAGGCAGGCGGCGAGCGCGAGCCGCTGCTTCCAGCCGCCCGACAGCGTGCCCGCGAGCTGGCTGCGCTGCTCGGCGAGTCCGAGCCGGTCGAGCGCCTCGGCCGCCGCGGCCTTTGCGTTCGGCAGCCCGTAGACGCGCGCGATGAAGTGCAGGTTTTCCTCGATCGACAGATCTTCGTACAGGCCGAAGCGTTGCGTCATGTAACCGACGCGCAGCTTGATCCGGCGCGACTCGCGCCGGATGTCGAAGCCCAGGCACGTGCCTTCGCCGGCATCCGGCGTCAGCAGCCCGCTCAGCATGCGGATCGTCGTGGTCTTGCCGCTGCCATTGGGGCCGACGAAACCGCAAATGCGCCCGCGCGCGACCTGGATCGCCAGATCGTCGACGACCGCGCGGCCGTTGAAACGCTTGGTCAGCCCGCGCACGTCGATCGCGAGTTCGCCGTTCACTTGCCCGCCTCCGCCGCCAGGCGCACGTCGATCGGCTGGCCGGGTTTGAGCGCCGCGCGCGCGGCCTCCGAAGGCCGCGCTTCGACCACGAACACGAGCTTGCTGCGGCTTTCGTTGCTGTAGATCACCGGCGGCGTGAACTCCGCCTGCGGCGAGACGAAGGTGACGACCGCGTCGAGCCCCGCCGGGCAGCCGTCGCAGTTCACGGCGACGCGGCTGCCGACGTGCACGCGCGCCAGTTGCGGCTGTGGAACGAAAAAGCGCAGCTTCAGCGCGCCGTCGGGCAGCAGCGCGACCACCGGCGCGCCGGCCGGCACCCATTCGCCGACGCGAAACAGCACGTCGAACACGAGCGCGTCGGCGCGCGCGACGCGGCGCATCTGCTCTTCGCGCCAGCGCGACTGCTCGACTTCGAACGCCGCCGCGCGCCGCTGCGCTTCGGCGGCGGCGATCTCGTCCGGCCGCGCCGCTTCGCGCGCGACGACGAGCTGCGCTTGCAGCTCGCGCACCCGCGCGGCGTCGCGTTCCTGCGCGGCTCTGAGCGTGTCCAGTTGCAGCGACGACACGAAGCCCTGCTCGACCAGCTTCTCGCTGCGCGCGAGCTGTGCGGTCGACGCCTCCAGGCTGGCCCGCGCCTGCGCAAGCTGCTGTTCGACCGCGCGCACCTCGGGCGGCCTTCGCCCTTTACGCAGGTTGGCCGCCTGCGCCGCGGCGGCCGCGAGCCGCGCCTCGGCCGCGGCGCG
>JBBIQI010000134.1:0-9479 GCA_037442465.1 Burkholderiales bacterium | reverse complement strand
GTTTTTCCGGCGCTGCGCCTGCCGCGTCAGCGGAAGTCGCGCGAGCTCGTCACAAGCTGCCTGAGCAGCGCCGACCGATTCGCCACATGCAGCGCGAGCAGGTGCGTTACGCCGTCGACGCTCTGCCAGATGCCGTGCACCGCGAGCAGCGTCGACTCGATCACGGTCCTTCGCTCTCGTTCGAAAAGATCGTTCCACACGATCACGTTGACGGCGCCCGTTTCGTCCTCGATCGTCACGAACACCGTGCCCTTGGCGGTCAGCGGGCGCTGCCGATGCGTGACGATGCCGCAGGCGCGTGCCGGCCTGCCGTGCGGCCACGCGCGCAACTCGGCCGCCTTGCGCATCCCCATTTTCGCCAGCCGCGCGCGCAGCAACGCCAGCGGATGTCGGCCGAGCGTGAACCCCAGGCTTGCATAGTCGGCGACGATGTCCTCGCTTTCGCTCGGCGCCGGCAGCGCGAGCGGCTGCTCGTTGAAGCACGCCGGCTTCAGCACTCCGGTGCGCCGCGTTTCCGTACCCAGCGTCTGCCAGTGCGCCTGATGCCGGTGTCCGGCGAGCGGGGCGAGCGCGCCGCTCGCGGCGAGCGCATCGAGCTCGGTTGCGTTGAGCGCAGCCCGTAGCGCCAGATCCTCGACGTTTGCAAACGCGCGCTCGCGGCGCGCCGCCACGATTCTTGCGGCCGCGGCCGAACCGAGCCCGCCGATGCGGTTCAGCCCGAGCCGTACCGCATGACCGCCCGTCGAAGTTGGACAGGGTTCGAGCGTCGACTCGACTTCGCTCGCCGACACGTCCACGGGGCGTACCTCGACGCCGTGCCGTCGCGCATCCTGCACAAGTTGCGCCGGCGCGTAGAAACCCAGCGGCTGGCTGTTCAGCAGCGCTGCCAGAAATGCGTCCGGATGGTGACGCTTGATCCAGCACGAGGCGTAGGTCAACAGTGCGAAGCTGGCAGCGTGGCTCTCGGGGAAACCGTATTCGCCGAAGCCTTCGATCTGCTGGTAGATGCGTTCGGCGAACTCGAGCGAATAGCCGCGCGCGCTCATGCGTGAAATCAGCCGCTCGCGGAACGGCCCGAGTCCGCCCTTGCGCTTCCATGCCGCCATCGAACGGCGCAGCGCGTCGGCCTCGCCCGGCGTGAACTCTGCCGCGACGACCGCGAGCTGGATCACCTGCTCCTGGAAGATTGGCACGCCCAGCGTGCGCTCCAGCACCGCCCGGATCTCCTCCTTTTCGTATTCGATCGCTTCCGCGCCGCTGCGTCGGCGCAGATACGGATGGATCATCCCTCCCTGGATCGGACCGGGCCGCACGATCGCGACCTGGATCACCAAGTCGTAGTAGCTGCGCGGTTTGAGCCGTGGCAGCATCGACATCTGTGCGCGCGACTCGATCTGGAAGGTGCCGATCGTGTCCGCGGCGCAGATCATGTCGAAGGTCTGCCGATCCCCGTCGGGAATGTCGCTCAGCGCGAACGGCCGTCCGCTCTTCTGGCCGATGAACGCCAGCGCGCGCCGGAGCGCCGACAGCATGCCGAGCGCCAGCACGTCGACCTTCAGCAGTCCGAGCGCATCGAGATCGTCCTTGTCCCACTGAATCACGCTGCGCGCCTGCATCGCCGCATTTTCGATCGGCACCAGCCGCGCGAGCGAACCGCGCGCGATCACGAAGCCGCCGACATGCTGCGATAAATGCCGCGGGAATCCGCGTAACTGCCCCGACAGTTGCAGCCATTGCGCCACCTGCGGTGAGTCCGGATCGAAGCCCGCCTCGCGCATCCGCCGCGCACTGTCGCTGCCGCCGTCGAACCAGTGATGGCTCTTCGCGATCCGGTCGATCCGCTGCGGATCAAAGCCGAGCGCGCGGCCGACGTCGCGCAGCGCGCTGCGCGAGCGGTAGCAGATCACGGTCGCAGCGAGCGCGGTGCGCTGTCGCCCGTACTTCGCGTAGATGTACTGGATGACCTCTTCGCGCCGCTGATGTTCGAAATCGACGTCGATGTCGGGCGGCTCATGGCGTTCGCGGCTGACGAAGCGTTCGAACAGCAGGCTGCACCGTTCGGGGTTGACCTCGGTGATGCCCAGGCAATAGCAGACGGCCGAATTGGCCGCCGAGCCCCGCCCCTGGCACAGAATGCCGCGCTCGCGCGCGAAGCGCACGATGTCTTCCACCGTCAGGAAATACGCCTCGTAGCGCAGCTCGGCGATCAGCGCGAGCTCCTTTTCGATCAACGCGCGCACGCTGTCCGGCACGCCGCTCGGAAAACGCCGGCGCGCGCCGGCCTCGGTCAGCGCACGCAGATGGCTCGTCGGTGTCTGTCCCGGCGGAACCGTCTCCTCCGGGTACTCGTAGCGCAGCGCGTCGAGAGAGAACCTGCAGCGACCGGCGATCGCGACCGTTTCGGCCAGCCATTCGGCGGGGTAAAGCTGCGCCAGCCGCACGCGCGGTCGCAGGTACTGCTCGGCGTTGGACGCCAGCGCAAAGCCGCACTCGGCGAGCGGACAGCCGAGCCGGATGGCCGCCAGCGCATCCTGCAGCGGCTTGCGCGAGCGCACGTGCATGTGTACGTCGCCGGTCGCCACCACCGGCAGACCGGTCAGATGAGCGACCCGCTCGATGCATTCGATCCGCACGCCGTCGGTGGCGCGCAGTAAATTGGCCGCTGCGATCCACGCGCGGCCGGCGAACCAGGTCGCCAGCCACAGCGCCTGCGCGAACAGGCGTTCGAAAGAAATTTCGCGCTCGGGCACGAGCAGCGCCAGGCAGCCGGGCAGCCCGGCGAGCTGCGCGTGGCCGGGCGCCTTGCCTTCGAGGTCCGCCGGCTGCGCGCGGTACGCACCCTTGTCGGCGCGCATGCGTGCCAGCGTGATGAACTCGGAAAGATTGCCGTACGACTCGCGATCGGTCGCCAGCAGAACGAGCTTCGCATACGGTGCACCCGCGGCAGTGGTGAGCTGCACCTCGGTGCCCACGATCAGATGCAGTCCGCGCTCCTTGGCCGCGACATGCGCGCGCACGACGCCGGCGAGCGAGCACTCGTCGGTGATCGCCAGCGCCGCGTAGCCGAGCGCGGCGGCGCGCTCGACCAGTTCCTCCGGATGCGAGGCGCCGCGCAGGAAGCTGAAGTTCGATACGCAGTGCAACTCGGCGTAGTCGGGCAGCGGTGGCATGCGGCTCACGCGAACCTCCCGTGCAGGTACCAGCGCTGCCGCAGATTCGGATCCGGCGCGCGCGGCCGGAAGATCCAGGCGAGCGCACCGCCCGCGTCGCGCGCGACGAAATAATCGCGCTCGACCCAACGCCCGTCCCACCAGCCGCTTTCGATCCGCTCGGGTCCGGCCACCAGTGCGAGCGGCGTTCCTGCGCACAACGGCACCGCGTCGCGCTCGGCCAGTGCGACCGGCGCCGGCAGCAGCCACAACGGGCGCGGCGGCCCGGCAAGCGCTGGCCGCGTACACGCGCGCGGCGCATCAACCGCGTCGGCGCGGCAGGCAAGCTCGGGTCGGTGATCGGCGTGCATTCGCAGCCGCACGACCTGTTCGCGCCCGAGCCGCGCCTGCAGGCGCTCGATCAGTTGCGCGAGGTCTTCCTGCCCGGTTCCGCCGGCGGGAAACAACTCACCTACGAACGGCGCGGTCGCGACGACGTCGTCGCAGCGAAGCCGCAACCCGTACACGGGTGCGGCGAGGCGCAGCGCGCCGAGCGCCTCGCGCAGCACGGCGGTGAAGCGCGCCTCGTCGTTGCTCGCGCTCGCGAGTGCGAGCGGCAGCGCGGTCGGCGCACGGCCTTCGTGAATCAGATCGAGGACGAGCGCGCGCGCGGCCGCGCAACGTCCCGCCAGCCAGCCGCTCATCTGCACGATCAGCCGGCGCGCCGCGAACAGCAATGCCTCCGCGTTGTCGACGCGGGCGGCCAGTTCGAGCCTGGCCTCGAAGCGCGCGGGCGCGACGAACCAGGCGCGCGGGTCGGCCTTCTTTCCGAGCGCGCGATCGAGCTCGTCGAGCAGCGCCTCCGAAAACCGACGTGCCACCGCCGCGCGCGGCAGCGGCAGCAGACCGCCGATATGAGCGATGCCCACGCTGCGCAGCGCCTGCCGCTGCGCAGCGCCGGCGCCCAGCAGCCAGACCGGCAGCGGCGACAGCACCTGCGGCAGTTCGGCGATATTGCGCGCCTCGAGGCCGTCGCCTGCGCGCGCCAGGAGCCAGGCTGCGTGCGGCACCGGTGCGACCGCTACTCGCGCAACGTGTCCCTGTTCGACGAGACCCTTGCGCAGCGCAGCCAGCACGCGCGCGCGACCGCCGAACAGCCGTAGGCTGCCAGCCACTTCGAGCAGCACGCCGGCCGGCGCTTCATCGGCCAGCGGATCCCTGGATCCGGTCCAGGGCGAAACCAGCGCGACGTTGGGCGTGAAGCGCAGCGCCCAGCGCGCGACCGCTTCGAGGGCCGACTGCTCCGTGGTCGGATCGCGCTCACGCAGCGCAAGCCGCGGGCACAGCGCAACCGCGGTCGTGCGCCGCATGCCGGCCGTTACGCCGGCGGCGGCCGCGGCGCGATTGACGTGCAGGACGCGTTGTGCGTCGCCGATCGCGAACGGCTCCCGGATCGAGTCCGGGGTGACGGTGCAGGCCTCCAGCGGCAATTCGGGCAGGCAGATGGCGATCCACAGCATCGCGGTCCCGGCACATTGCCGTTCTCATGCCTCGTCAACGCGAGTGCCGCGCAGCGACTCTCGAACTCCTTCCGTCCCGCTGGGCATGCGGCGGTGAGCTCGGCGGACATGGCTTTCGTGCCTGGGCGTGTGCGCGCACGCATGCCCGCTGGCCGCGTGCGTCGGCGTGCGCGTCGGCACGGATGCGCGCGCGGGCACGACCGGCGGCAACGCCAGTGCCAGCGGTGCGGCGAGCGGCGGCCCGCGCCGCTTGAGGATGTCGACCTGCAACCACTCCTCGTCGGCGCTGATCGGTGCGAGCAGCAAGCGCAGCGGTGCGGGCGAAGCCGCGTTGCGCGCCGCTTGCGGGCGCACGATGAACACCGCGCTGCGCGTGCCCTGCGCGGCCAACTGCAGTCGCCGCAACCGATCGGGCGCAACGAGCGCGCCGTCGTCTTCCGGCAGCCAAGCGATGAGCGCGCCGACGGCCGCGCTCTTGAGCGCCTGTTCGATCGCCCATAGCCGGTCGGCGCGCTGCGCGGCGTGCACCACCAGCAGTCGATCGAGCGCCAGCCCGTGCTGTTGCAAGGCCGGCGCGTAGGGGATGAAAGGCGGCGCGACCCAAAGCACTTCGCGGCCGTCCTGCGCGAGCCGCGCCAGCGCCGGCAACAGAAGCCGCAACTCGCCGATGCCGTGACGTTCGATCAGAAGCTCCGTCAGGCTGCCGAGCGGCCAGCCGCCGCCGGGCAGTTCGGCGTCGAGGGCAGCGAACTGCGATGGCACGCCGCGTGCTGCGTGCCGCCCGAGCTGATGCGCGCGCCAGACTGCGGCGTCGAGCGACGGGGAAACGACGGCGAGCGCGGACATGGAGGGCGGCACCGATACTGTTGATATTTACAGTATCACAATCCCGGCCGGACACAAGCCGTCGGCATCGGGCGTCCGCGCCGCGCCCGCATAATCGCTGCCCAGACGCACCCGCCGCGCGGAGCCGACCATGGAGCGCTTCACGATTTCAATCGACGACAACCTGGCCACCGAATTCGACGAACTGATCGCCGAGCGCGGCTACGACAACCGCTCGGAGGCCGTGCGCGACATCCTGCGTGCGTATCTGGACCGCCGGCGCGAGGAGCGCGATGCCGACGCGCATTGCGTGGCCAATCTCTCGTACGTCTACAACCACCACGAGCGCGAACTGGCCGAGCGCCTCACCACGCTGCAGCACGCGCATCACGATCTGACGGTTTCGACGATGCACGCGCATCTGGATCACGACCACTGCATCGAAAGCGTGATCCTCAAGGGGCCCGCGCGCGTGGTGCGGCGTTTCGCCGATGCGATCTCGGCCGAACGCGGCGTGCGTCACGGCCAGTTGAACCTGATCACGGTCGAACTGCACGGGGCGCAGGGGCACACCCACGTTCATCTGAAACCGAATCATTGATGCCGCGGGCATGAGGCCGCGCGCAACGACCCGCCGGTCGCGCCGCCTCGCAGCGCTGGCGTTTGCGGCGGCCGTGCTCGCCGCGAGCACCGTCGCCGGCCTCGTGTGGTACCGGCAGGCCAGCCTGCCCGCGCATGAAGGCGAACGCGGCGTGCCGGGGCTTGCCGCACCGGTGTCGATCGTCCGCAACGCGCAGGCCGTGCCGTTCATCCGCGCGCAGAGCGAAGCCGACGCGCTGTTCGCACTCGGCTACGCGCATGCGCAGGACCGGCTGTGGCAGATCGACTTCAACCGCCGTGTCGCGCAGGGGCGACTCGCCGAGATCCTCGGCCCCGACGCAGTCGACACCGACCGCTTTGTGCGCACGCTCGGCGTGTATCGGGCCGCGCAATCGATCGCGGCGAACCTCGACGCGGAAACGCGCGCGCTGCTCGACGCCTATGCCGCCGGCGTCAATGCATTTCTGGCGACACGGACGCAGCCGCTGCCGCCGGAATTCCTGCTGCTGCGCGCGCCGGCGCCGGAGCCATGGAGCGCGGCCGATTCGGTCGCCTGGTCGCTGATGATGGCGTGGGATCTTTCGCGCAGCTACCTGAACGAGCTGGCACGGCTGCGGCTCGCTGCAAGACTGACGCGCGCGCAGATCGACGAGTTCCGTCCGCCATATCCGGGCGATGCGCCGCCGCCGGTGGCCGACTACGTCGAGCTGTACCGCGTCCTCGGACTGGCGCGCGGCGGCGCGGCCGCCGCGGTCGAGCAGGCAGCGCAGTTGGCCGCCGCGCATCCGGTCGCGGGCTTCGGCGAGGGCGAAGGCATCGGCTCGAACGCCTGGGTCGTCGCCGGAAGCCGAACCGCGAGTGGCAAGCCGCTGCTCGCCAACGATCCGCATCTGGGGCTGACGACGCCGTCGGTGTGGTACTTCGCCCGGCTGCAGGCACCGGGGCTCGACGTCTTCGGCGCCACGCTACCCGGCGTGCCGTACGTGATCCTCGGCCGCAACGCGCGCGTGGCCTGGGGTTTCACCAACACCGGACCCGACGTCCAGGATCTGTATCTCGAGCGCGTCAATCCGGCCAACCCCGACGAATATCAGACGCCGGACGGCTACGCGCGCTTCGACACGCGCATCGAGACGATTCGCGTGCGCGGCGCCGAGGACGTGCGGCTCGTGGTACGCGCCACGCGCCACGGGCCGGTCATTTCGGGGGCGCTCGCCGCCGTCGACCGCGCGCTGCCGCGCGGCGAGGCGCGCTACGTGCTCGCGCTGCGCTGGACGGCGCTGGAGCCGACCGACACCACGATGCGTGCGCTGCGGGCGATGAACCGCGCGCGCGACGCGCGCGAGTTCGAGCGGGCGTTGCGCGACTGGCAGCTCGTGCAGCAGAGCATCGTCTTCGCGGATGTCGACGGCCGCATCGGCATGGTCGCGCCCGGCCGTATCCCGCTGCGGCGCGCCGACAACGACCTCGCGGGGCTCGTTCCGGCGCCGGGCTGGGATGCGCGCTACGACTGGCAGGGCTGGCTCGCGTTCGAAGCGCTGCCGCGCGTGATCGACCCGGCCGACGGCGTCATCGTCACCGCCAACCACAAGATCGCGCCGCCGGGCGATCCGGCGCACCTCACGTTCGAGTGGTTCCTGCCGTATCGCGCGCAGCGCATCGGCGAGCTGATCGACGCGCAGCCGCAACACACGCCGCAGAGCTTCCGCCGCATCCAGGCCGACGTCGTTTCGCTGGCCGCGCGCGATCTGCTTGCCGCGCTGGCCAACGTGCAGCCGCAGTCGGCCGCCGCGGCGATCGCGCTCGCACGCCTGCGTGCGTGGGACGGCGCGATGAGCGCCGACGCGCCCGAGCCGCTGCTGCTGCACGCGTGGCTGCGCAGGCTGCGGGTGCGCATCTTCGACGACGACCTGGGCCCGCTGGCGCCCGAGTTCGTCGCCGCCAGCGAACTGGTGCAGGCCACGCTGAACGTGCTGGCCGGCCGCACGCGCGCGCGCGACTGGTGCGACGACGCCACGACCGCGCGGCGCGAAACCTGCGAGCAGCTTGCGGCCGAAGCGCTCGAGGAGGCCATCGGCGAACTGGCGCGCGACGGGCGCGATCTGCTCGCGCTGCGCTGGGGCGACTTTCACCGCGCGGTTCTCGAGCACCGCCCGCTGTCGAACGCCGGCTTCGTGCGCGACTGGTTTCAGCGCGGCGCGCCGGTGCCGGGCGACAGCTACACGATCAACGTCGGTCAACTCGCGCTGCGCGGGGACCACCCTTTTCACACGCGCCACGCGGCAAGCCTGCGCGCGGTCTACGACCTGTCGGACGCGGGCGGCGATGCCTGGATGTTCGCGACGGGTCAGCTCGGTCATCCGCTGTCGGCGCAGTACGACGCGCTGCTGCCCATGTGGCAGAAGGTTGAGCACCTGCCGTTGCACTGGACGGGGCCGCAGGAAGGTGAGGTCAACGCGCGGTTGGTGCTCAAGCCGCGTCGGTTCGGCCGAGCCGTTCGGCGGCGCCGTTCGTCGCGCGGTGCGCGTGCGAGTGCGCAGCGCCCGGCGTTGCGCGGCGGCCCGCGCCCCGTCAGGTTCGGGCCGTTCACCGGCCCCGTACCGACGGCCGGCGGTTCCGCACGAGGCGGATGATCGATAGCATCGCGCGGAATTCATATCCCCGCGCGATGCGCCGCATCCTCCCGATCCTGCCGTTGCTGCTGCTCACCGCTTGCGCGACGACGCGACAGCCGCCGGCATTCGCCGACGTGACGCCGTTTTCCAGGAACTGGACGGGTCGCACGCCGCGCGACTGGCAGCCGTTCGCGCTCACGCGGACCAAGGCGCGCACCGAGTACGAGACCGCGCTCGATCCAGCGACCGACCGTGTGGTGCTGGCGGCGCGGGCGGCGAGTTCGGCGAGCGGACTGAAGCAGCGGCTCGACGTCGACCCGGCCATGCGTCCGCGCTTCGCCTGGGAGTGGCGCGTCGTGCAATTGATTCGGGACGCCGACAACAACGACCGCGACGCCGAGGATGCGCCCGTGCGCCTGCTGCTGTTCTTCGGCGGCGACCATTCGCGTCTGCCGGTGCGCGAGCAGATGTTGATAGAGATGGCGCAGCGCGTGTCCGGCCGGAAGATGCCGTACGCGACGCTGATGTACATCTGGGAAAACCGCCAGCCGGTCGGCACTCTGATCGACAGCGCGCACACGAGCCGCGTCAAGATGATCGTTGCCGGCAGCGGCGTCGACCGGCTCGGTCAATGGAAGCGCTTCGAGCGCAACTATGTCGAAGACTTCCGGCGCGCGTTCGGCGAGCCACCCGGCCGCCTGATCGGCGTCGGCGTGCTGACCGACACCGACAACACCGGTGGCACGGTCGAGGCCTACTACGGCGATATC
>JBBIQI010000133.1:0-9496 GCA_037442465.1 Burkholderiales bacterium | reverse complement strand
TGCGGCCGTCTCGCGCAACCTGCCGCGCGCATCCGCTCGCGCAACTCCCGCGTCCGCCGTGAAATATCCGGGCTAGTGCCGCCGGTCGAGCACACCCATCTGTTTGCCGAGCGTGCTCATACGCGAGCCCACCAACGGGATCGGGCGGCCCGGCAGCAGCATGTGCCAGTAGATCGGCTTGAACGCGAGCTTGCCGAGGTGGTTCAGCCGCGTTTCCTTCAGCAGCGACAGCGGGCCGATCACCGGCAGCGGGAACTTTCCGGGTACCGGCTGGATGTCGTAGTTGAAGTCGATCAGGATCGCCTTGCCGTGGCCGGTTTCGATGAAGCAGTTGGCGTGACCGTCGGCCAGTGGCTGCGCCTCCTTGCCAGCGATCTCGCGCAGCAGGTTGTGCACGACGATCTCGGCCTGGAAGTGCGCGACCGAACCGGCTTTCGAGGTCGGCACATTGGCGTTGTCGCCGAGCAGGAACACGCGCTCGGCCTTCTTCGACTTCAGTGTCTGCTTGTCGGTCAAGCCGAAACCGAGCCCGTCGCCGAGCCCGGCGTCGTCGATCAGCTCCGAGCCTTCGTGCGGCGGGATCGTCACCAGCAGGTCGTACGGCACGGTCTGACCCTCGGGGCAGGCGATCTCCCTGTCGGTCACCTTCGCCAGCGGCGCGTTCGGTACGACCTTCACCTCTTTGCCGGCGAGCATGCCCGTCAGCATCTCGTTGCAGATCGGCTTGGTGAAGGCGCCGGTCAGCGGAGTCACCAGCGTCAGTTGCGTGCGGCCGCGGATGCCGCGCCGGGTCAGGTAGTCGTCCGCCAGACAGATGAACTCGAGCGGCGCAACGGGGCACTTGATCGGCATCTCGGCGATGTCGACGACCAGGTCGCCGCCGTCGAAGTTCGCGAGCGCCTGCGCGAGCGCGAGCGCACTGTCCGGCGTGTAGAAGCCGTGCGCGCGCCTGCCCCAGCGCTCGGGCAGTCCTTCGATCGCATCGACCACGGTGCGGCAACCGAGCGCGAGCACCAGCCAGTCGTAGCGGTGCTCGCCGCGCTCGGTCGTCACGCGGCGCGCGGTCGCATCGATCGCGGTCACGCGTTCGCACAGATATTCGACGCCGGGGCCGACGAACTCGCGGTTGTCGCGCTGGATGTCGGCCAGCGTGCGATAGCCGCGCGTCTGGAACGGCAGGAACAGCATGCCCGGCTGGTACGTGTGCTTGGGCGAGTTGCCGATCAGCTTGATGCGCAGATCCCGATTTTCGCGGCGGGCGTGCCGCGCGAGCAAATTGGCGGTGACCAGACCGCCGGTGCCGTCGCCGAGGATGAGGATGTCGGTCGTCACGAGTGGCCTCCGTTCGAGAGCGTTCGCGGCGGCACGCGCTGCCGCGCAAATCGCCAGCCAAGCCTAGCGGAGCGCGCGCAGGCGGCGCGCGCCGCGCGCGAACGACCTGTGTCCCAGATCAACGGGAAGCGTGAATGCCGCACGCGACCGCCGGCGAAGTGTCGGCCGCGTGCGGCTTCTCGCTCGGCACGAGCGCGGTCAGCGCGCAAGACGCGCTGAGCGCGCTGCGCCAGAGAGCCTTCGCCAAGCGGCGCAAGCGGCCGTTCGCGGCGCGTCTCCGTTGACGATGAAGGCGGACGGCCAGCAGGCTGCCGGTCGACCGCGCGCGGGCACTGGCCGCAGTCTCGAACGCTACGGACGCAACGGCCGGTGCGCCGGACAATCTCCGCTCGACGATCGCCGGGAAGCCGTGAACCTGAATCCGGCAGTCCGCCCATGCCGTTTCGCGCAAGTGCATTGTGCGACCGGCGTGTGCGGCTTGGACTGCGCTCACCCGGCGAGTGAAGCCGCGATTCGCCAGGTTGTCTCGCGCTGACGCAAGGCGCAAGCCCGCAATGCCGCGCCCACGACGCCGCGTGCGCCGACGCGACGGCCCGCAGCGCCGACGGTGCGGTGCGCAGCGCCGAGGCTGTCATCCCGAGCGAAGCCGAGGGATCTCGGCGCAGCGAGCGGGTGAGATTCCTCGCCTGCGGCTCGGAATGACGAGGGGCTTCTGCTCGGAATGACGCGGAATTTCGGCTCGGAGTGAAGAGGAAACTTGGCTCGGAGTGACCCGGGGCGGCGCAGTGAACGGACGACAGGTGGCCAACTGCCGGATTTAGGGTGAAGATTTCGCCGCCAGCGGGCCGCGCAGCGGACAGGTTCCCGCCCTGCGCGAATTCCGCGCGCGGGCGCCCGCAGCGACCGGCACGCAGGGTGACGTAGCATGTTCGGCGCTGCCGCAAGCAAGCGCACGATGCGCCAGTCACATACGACGCTGACGATCCAAACGCCGGGCCGCGGGCTCGTCGACATCACGCGCCGTGTGGCCGACTGGGTGCGCGGCTCCGGCGTGCGCGACGGGCTCCTGACGCTGTTCATCCGGCACACCTCGGCGAGCCTGCTCGTGCAGGAAAACGCCGATCCCGAAGTGCGGCGCGATCTGGAGCGCTTTTTCGCGCGGCTTGTTCCCGACGGCGACCCGCTGTTCGGGCATACGATCGAAGGCCCTGACGACATGCCGGCGCACGTGCGCGCCGCGCTGACGCAGACGCAGCTCGCGGTGCCGGTCGTCGGCGGTGCGCTCGCGCTCGGGACCTGGCAGGGGATCTACGTCTACGAGCACCGCACGCGCTCGCAGCAGCGCGAAGTCGTGCTGCACCTGTTCGGGGACTGACCGCGCTTTGCGTGCGCCCGCTCTTGCCGGCGTCGCTTGCGCGTGTGAATGGGACGGGTGCTGCCGGTGTCCGTGTCTGTGGTGCCCACTTGAGGGAAGGGAGGCGCAAAGGCTTCGGTTTTACGAACGGCGCAAGTGTCCGTGTTAGCCCCTTGTCTAAGCGGACTCACCGGCGACTCGCTCCCCCGCGGCCGATGCCGCGAGCGACGCCCGCGCACGCGCGTCGCGCCGCTCGCGGCCGATGCGTTCGCCACGCTTCTTGCGCAACCACACCCACAGGCCGGTGAGCACCAGCAGGATCGGCATCGCCCCGGTGGCGCTCATCGCGACCATGCCGGCGGTGCCAAACGCGGTGCCGCTGTGCAGCGGGAACAGCCAGTGCATCAGCGTTTCGCCGGCGGTGCGCGTGCGATCGCTGCGCTCGACCAGGATCTGCGCCGTGACCGGATGCACCCAGACGATCGTGTCGCCGAGCCGGTATTCGTCGCCGGCGCGCTTCAGGTAGAACAGATAGCCGCTGGCGCGTCCCGGCGGGCCGTGGATCTCGGTGATCGCGCGGTCCGGATAGGCGCCGCGCACCACGGCGACGATCTCGCCGAAGGGCTTCGGCTCGTCGCGCGCGCCGGGCACCCACGGGATCGTCGGAAACGACGCGACCTTCGAGAACACATTGACCAGATCGCGCACGTAGTTCAGATAAACGAGCGTGCTGCCGGTGACGGTGGCCAGCGCCAGCAGCACGAAGAAGATCGTGCCGGCCGAGCGGTGCATATCGAAAAACACGCGCGTGGCGTTGCCGCGCCAGTTGATCCAGACGAGCCGCCTGAATCCCTCGCGCTTGCGCGGCCACGCCACGACGAAACCTGTGATCGCGTTGGCGAGCAGCAGAAAGCCGGCGATGCCGACGATGTTCGAACCGGCGTTGCCGAGCAGCACGTTGCGATGGAATTCGTACACGGTCTTCAGCAGGTAGGGCGCCGACAGGCCGAGCGTCTCGGCGCCGCGCGTGCCCAGCAGGGCGCCGGTGACCGGGTTGAAGAACGCTTCGATGCGTTCGGAGCCGACGCGCCGGTTAGGCGCCGTGCGAACGAACAGCCGATACACCTCGCCCTGCGCGAGCGGCAGCCGGATCCGCTCGACCTTGCCAAGCGCGTAGTCGTCGGTCGCGCGGGCGGCGATCGCGTCGGGCGCGAGCCACGGCCCGCGGTCGGCGGTCGTCAGCAGCCCGGGATTCAACCAGGCGTCGATCGGGTCCTCGAAGACCAGCACGCTGCCGGTCATTCCGACGAGCGCGAACCACAGTCCCAGCCCGATGCCGAGCCAGCGATGGATCGAGAACCACGTCTTGCGATCGCGCATGCCTCCCCCGCAGGCGCACTGTCGCCTCACTCTAGCATTGCGGCAGGGGCGATCGCGGGCTGTGACTGATCGAGCGCAAGCCGGCGCGGGTGCACAGCGCCTATCGTCCGCGGCGAGGGGGAAGCGGCGATGGAAACGATGGCATGGATCGCGCTCGCGATTTTCGCGATCACGATCCTCGCGGTGATCAGCAACGTCATCGACGGCGCGGTGGCCGCCCTGATCGGGGTCGCCGCGATGATCTGGGCCGGCGTGATGACCGAGGTCGAAGCGTTCCAGCTCGTCGACTGGAACGTGATGGCGATCCTGGTGAGCATCTGGATCATCGCCGGCTACTTCGGCAAGACCGGCGTGCCGAGCTGGCTGTCGGTGCAGGCATTGCGTCTTTCCGGCGGCCGTCCCGGTCTGCTGGTGATGATCCTGTCGCTGCTGGCGGGCGTGATCTCGATGTTCGTCGATAACGTCGTCGTAATCCTGATGATGGCGCCCGTGGCGCTGCCGCTCGCACGCGCGATGAAGCTGCCGGTGACGCCGGTCGTGCTGATGATCGGCTTCTCGGCCAACTTCATGGGAACGGCGCTGCTGCTGGGCGATCTGCCGCCGCAGATGCTGCACAGCGTGTCGGGCGCGGAGTTCCGCGACTTCATCTGGCAGCACGGGCGGCCGTCGTCGTTCCCGATCCTGATGACGACGTTTGTCGCGACGCTCGCGGCGATGTACGCGTATGGCTTCCGCGCGCGCGGGCGCGAGGCGGTCGACATCGCCACGCTCGGCATCCAGACCCGCATTCCGGACGGGCGGTTTGCCGCGATCGTGGTCGGCTGGTTCCTGGCGACGGTCGTCGGCATGGCATTGCGCGAGCTGCTCGGCGTCAAGCTCGGCTTCATCGCGCTGACCGGTGCGGTGACGCTGGTGCTCGCCCTCGAGGCGCTGCGCGGCCGCGTGCGGGCGCCGAGCTTCGAAGAGATTCTGGGCGAGCTGGACTGGCGCGCGATCTTCTTTTACATCGCGCTGTTCGCGCTGGTCGGCGGCCTGGAGAAGATGAAGATCATCGATGCACTCGCGCACGCGCTGCGGCCGCTGTTCGCCGAAAACCTCGCGCTCGGCGCCACGCTGCTGTACTGGGTGACCGTTCCGATCGTCGGCATCGTCGAGCACGACGCGTTCATTCTGACCTTCCTGTACACGATCAAGGACATGCAGTCGACCGGCGTGGCCGTGTGGCCGCTGTGGTGGATGCTGCTGTGGTCCGGCACGCTCGGCAGCAACCTGACGGTGGCCGGCGCGCCGGCGCTGTTCGCGGCGGTGAACATCTGCGAGCGCGAGGACAAGCGCCGGATCTCGCTGCGCGAGTTCCTCGCGTGGAGCGTGCCGTTTACGCTGATCGCCGCCGGCGTCTGCTATGCGCTCGGCATGCTGATCTGGGTGCTGCCGTTCGCCCAGTGAGTTCGAAACGAAGGAAGGACGCCATGTTCAAGCACATCCTGATTCCGACCGATGGCTCCAGGCTGTCGGAAAAGGCCGCCGTTGCCGGCGTCGAGCTGGCGCGTGCGCTTGGCGCGCGCGTAACCGGATTCTTCGCCGCGCCCGCGGCCACCCCGCTCGTCTACGAGAACCTGCTGCCGGTGAGCTATCTGCCGCCGGACGAGCATGCCAAGCTGATCGAGCACGCGGCGGCGAAATACCTCGGCGTCATCGAACAGGCCGCGCGGGCGGCCGGCGTGCCGTGCGCCTGCGAGCACGTCACCAGCGACTATCCCGCCGACGCGATCGTGGAGGCCGCGCGCCGGCACAAGTGCGACCTGATCTTCATGGCCTCGCACGGCCGGCGGGGCTTATCGGCGGTGATCCTCGGCAGCGAAACGCAAAAGGTGCTGACGCACGCGAAGGTGCCGGTGCTCGTCTACCGTTAGCTCGACGCGCCGTCCATCTGCGACTGCAGGTAGTTCTGCAGTCCGACCTTGCCGATCAACTCGAGCTGCGTTTCGAGCCAGTCGATGTGTTCCTCGGTGTCGTCGAGGATGTCGACGAAGACTTCGCGCGACACGTAATCCTGCGCGCCTTCGAAGTACGCGATGCCCGCCTTCAGCGCGCCCTGCGCACCGCGCTCCAGCGCCAGATCGGCCTTCAATACTTCCTCGACGTCCTGGCCGATCGCCAGCTTGCCGATGTCCTGCAAGTTCGGCAGCCCTTCGAGCATCAGGATGCGCTTGACCAGCCGGTCGGCGTGCTTCATCTCGCCGACGGATTCATCGTACTCGCGCTTGGCGAGTCGCCCGAAGCCCCAGTTGTCGAGCATCCGCGCGTGCAGGAAGTACTGGTTGATCGCGGTGAGCTCGTTCTTCAGTTGCGCGTTCAGATGAGCGATCGCCTGCTTGTCGCCTTGCATGCTTGAACCTCCGCCGACGGGACGTTACGCGGCGATGCTACTCGCCGCCGGCTCCTCGATCTGCGCGAGATGTTCTTCGATCAGCGCGCTCGCCGTCGCGCGGCAGCAGCCGCAGCCGGCGCCCACGCCGAGCGCCACCGTCAGGTCCTCGAGCCGCGTTGCGCCGCGTGCGACGGCGGCGCGAATCTCGCGGTCGGTGACCGCATGGCAGATGCAGACGTACATGTCGACCTGTGGCTCGGAAAGCGCGGGATCTGTCCCGCCGTTTCCCTGATTTGAGTCAAGGCGACTTTAATGAGAATGCTTATCATTTGCAAGCGTAACGGCCACGCATGCCTTGACCGATGTCACAAGCCGCAAGGACAGCGCCTATGACCTTGGACCGCCTGCCCCGCGGGCAGGCCGCGCGCGTGTGCGCGGTGGTTGCGCGCGGGCCGGCCGATGCGATCGGTCGCCGGCTCGGCGAACTCGGCTTCGTCCCCGGTGAAGCGGTGCGGCTCGTCGCGCACGGCCCGTTCGGTCGCGAACCGATCGTCGTTCAGGTCGGGTTCACGCGCTTCGCGCTGCGCCGCGCCGAGGCGCAGCGCGTACAGGTCGAAGCGGTCGCGGAAGTTGAGCGATGAGCGACGCCGCGGCACTGCGCATCGCGTTGGTCGGCAACCCCAACTGCGGCAAGACCGCGCTGTTTAACCGGCTGACCGGCGCGCGGCAGAAGGTCGCGAACTACCCGGGCGTGACCGTCGAGCGGCGCGAGGGCCGGTATCGCGCGCCGTCGGGCCGCATGTTCCGCGTGCTCGACCTGCCGGGCGCCTACAGCCTCGACCCCAAGAGCCCCGACGAAGCGGTGACGCGCGCGGTCTGCCTCGGCAAGCGCGCCGACGAACCGCGCCCCGACGTGCTCGTGTGCGTGGCCGACGCGACCAACCTGCGGCTGCATCTGCGCTTCGCGCTTGAGGTGCGCGCGCTCGGGCGGCCGATGGTGCTCGTGCTGAACATGATGGACGCCGCACGCCGGCGCGGCATCGCGATCGACGTCGAGCGGCTCGCCGTCGAATTCGGCGCGCCGGTCGTCACGACCGTCGCGGTCGAGCGCGACGGCGCGCACGCGTTGGTCGAGCTGCTCGACCGCGCGCCGATTCGCGCGCCCGCGCGCGGCGAGGTCGCCGATGCGCATGCGGAAACCGCGCGGCTGCTCGCGGTGGCGGTGACGATGCCGCGCGCGACCGCGGCGATCGACGACGCGGTCGACCGCGTCGTGCTGCACCCGGTCGCCGGGCTTGCGCTGCTCGCCTTGCTGCTGTTCCTGATGTTCCAGGCCGTCTACGCCTGGGCGGCGCCGCTGCAGGACGGCATCGAAGCGGCGACGCAGGCGGCCGGCGCGCGGGTCCACGCGCTCCTGCCGCCAGGTCCGCTCAGGAGCCTGTTGATCGACGGCGTGATCGGCGGCGCCGGCAGCGTGCTCGCGTTCCTGCCGCAGGTGCTGATCCTGTTCCTGTTCATCCTCGTGCTCGAGGAGTCTGGCTATCTGCCGCGCGCGGCCTTCCTGCTCGACCGGCTGATGGTCGGCTCGGGACTGTCCGGCCGCTCGTTTATTCCGCTGCTGTCGAGCTTCGCGTGCGCGGTCCCGGGCATCATGGCCACGCGCTCGATCCAGCATCCGCGCGACCGGCTCGTGACGATCCTGGTCGCGCCGTTGATGATCTGCTCGGCGCGGCTGCCGGTGTACGCGCTGCTGATCGGCGCCTTCATCCCGGCGCGCGAGGTCGTCGGCGTTCTGAACCTGCAGGGGCTGGTGCTCTTTGCGCTGTACGCCGCCGGCATCGCCGGCGCGGTGGCCGTCGCGTACGCGATCAAGCGCTGCGCGCCCGGCACCGGAGAACATCCGCTGCTGCTGGAGCTGCCTTCGTACCGGCTGCCGAACCCGCGCGATCTCGCGCTTGGACTGCTCGAGCGCGCACGCATTTTCATCCGCCGCGTCGGCACCATCATCCTCGCGCTGACGGTGCTGCTGTGGGCGCTGGCGAGTTTTCCTGCGCCGCCGGCGGACGCCGCGCTGCCGGCGATCCACTACAGCTTCGCCGGACAGATCGGCCGCGCGCTCGAGGTCGTCTTCGCTCCGCTCGGTCTCAATTGGCAGATCGCCATTGCGCTGGTGCCAGGGCTCGCGGCGCGCGAAGTCGCGGTCGGTGCGCTCGCGACCGTGTACGCGCTGTCGGCGGCCGGCGAGGACGCCGCGGTGCAGCTCGCGCCGGTGATCGCCGCGCAGTGGGCGCCGGCCACCGCGTTCGCGCTGCTCGCGTGGTACGTGTTTGCGCCGCAGTGCATCGCCACGCTCGCGGTGATCCGCCGCGAAACCAACTCGTGGCGCACGATGGCCGTCGCCGCCGGCTATCTGACGCTGCTCGCGTATGCGGCGGCCTTCGTCACCTATCGCGTTGCATCGGCACTCACATGAACGCGTACGAACTGTTCGAGACGGCGGCCATCGCGCTCGCGGTCGCCGCCGCAGCGCGCTACGCGTTCGTCCGCCTGCGGCCCGCTGCAACGACGGCGGCGCGCGGCAAGCGGAGCGGATGCGCGGCGGGCTGCGACGGCTGCAGCGGTTGTCCGCTGCCGGCCGAACGGCGCATCCGCTTCGTCGCGCGGCCGCCCGCAAGTGCGCCGGACGAACAAGGCGGACCGTATAGGTCGTCTGCGCGATGACGCCGCTGCGTGTCGTCGCCCGCCCCGTCTCGACAAAGCGCTGCCGTCGTGGGGCAGATGCGCGCGAAGCCGCGCGCCGTCCGACAACGGCTGCGCCCCGCGTGAAGACGGCCGACTCGCATGGAACGACCGCCCCAGCGTCACACAACCGTGCGCCGCAGACGCTGCCGGCGCAGCACTCAGAAGCTGTGAACCGTTCTGCGGCGCGGTCCGCTGGCGTGGTTGCGCGGTGCTCGGGCTTCGCCTATCCGGTTGATATGTCTCGGCCCTGTGGCTGCGTGCGCCTAGCCCGGATATTTCACGAGGTCGCCCCCGTTTGCGTGCGTTCTGTCTCGGTG
>JBBIQI010000132.1:0-9506 GCA_037442465.1 Burkholderiales bacterium | reverse complement strand
CTGAGCGCTCCATGACCGTTGCACTCGACAAGAAGGTCCCGGATTTCACGGCCGAGTCCACCGGCGGCCCCTTTTCGCTCGCCTCGCTCGGCGGCCGCGCGCTCGTGCTGTACTTCTACCCGAAGGACAACACGCCGGGCTGCACGGCCGAGGGGCAGGACTTCGCCGCCAACTATGCGAGGTTCAAGCAGGCCGGCGCTGAAGTCCTCGGCGTGTCGCGCGACAGTCTGAAGTCGCACGAAAACTTCAAGCGCAAGATGGGTTTCCCGTTCGAGCTGATCTCGGACCCCGACGAGAAACTGTGCGCCTTGTTCGGCGTGATCAGGATGAAGAACATGTACGGCAGACAGGTGCGCGGCGTCGAGCGCAGCACCTTCCTGATCGATGCGACGGGTCGGCTGCGGCGCGAGTGGCGCGGCGTCAAGGTCCCGGGCCATGTCGACGAGGTGCTCGCCGCCGCGCAGGCGCTGAAGTAACCGACCGATCAAACCTTCCTTCCGCGGCTGCCGCCGCCACCGCGATGCCACTGCCGAAAGCACCAACCCGTCCCGCCACGATCCTGATTCCCTTGCCGACCGAAACGGCCAAGCCCGCGCCCACGCATCCGGCCCCGCGCGGCCGCGCGCAGGAAGCGCCACCAGCGCCGCGCCCGGCGGCCGCCCGGCTGGCGGTGATCGAAAGCAAGCCGCGCGGAAACGGCAAGCGCGCGCGGCCGGCGGGCGGGCCGCCGCGGCTGTTCGTGCTCGACACCAACGTGCTGATGCACGACCCGACCTGCCTGTTCCGCTTCGAGGAGCACGACGTATTCTTGCCAATGATGACGCTGGAGGAACTCGACGGCCATAAAAAGGGCATGTCGGAGGTCGCTCGCAGCGCCCGCCAGGTCTCGCGCACGCTCGATGCGCTGGTGGCGGCTTGCAAGACCCCGATCGAGGACGGCATCCCGCTGAACGCTCTCGGCAACACCGACGCCGGCGGGCGGCTGTTCTTCCAGACGATGGCCGTGTCGGGTCCGCTGCCGGCGAGCCTGCCCGCGGGCAAGGCCGACAACCAGATCCTCGGTGTGGTGCGCGCACTAAAGGACATGCACGCCGGGCGCGACGTCGTGCTGGTATCCAAGGACATCAACATGCGCGTCAAGGCGCGCGCGCTCGGGCTGCCGGCTGAGGACTATTACAACGACAAGGTCCTCGAGGACACCGACATCCTGTACACCGGCGTGCTGGCGCTGCCGCCGAACTTCTGGGACAAGCACGGCAAAGGGATGGAGTCGTGGCAGCACGGCGGTCATACCTACTACCGTATCGCCGGTCCGGTGGTCGCCGACTTACTGGTCAACCAGTTCGTCTATCTCGAAGACGGCACGCCTTTCTACGCGCAGGTCAAGGAGATCCGCGGCAAGACCGCGGTGCTGCGCGTGCTGCGCGACTACATGCACGCGAAGAACGCCGTGTGGGGCATCACCGCACGCAATCGCGAACAGAGCTTCGCGCTGAACCTGCTGATGGATCCGGAGTGCGACTTCGTGACGCTGATCGGCCAGGCTGGCACCGGCAAGACGCTGCTTGCGCTCGCCGCCGGACTGGCGCAGACGCTCGAAACCCGACGCTACTCGGAAATCATCGTCACGCGGGCGACGGTTCCGGTGGGCGAGGACATCGGGTTCCTGCCGGGCACCGAAGAAGAAAAAATGGCGCCGTGGATGGGCGCGCTGGAGGACAACCTCGAGGTACTCAACAAGAGCGACGATGCCGCCGGCGAATGGGGACGCGCCGCGACCAACGATCTGATCCGCACGCGCATCCGCATCAAGTCGATGAATTTCATGCGCGGTCGCACGTTCATCAACAAGTATCTGATCATCGACGAGTGCCAGAATCTGACGCCCAAGCAGATGAAGACGCTGATCACGCGCGCCGGCCCGGGTACCAAGGTGGTCTGCCTCGGCAACATCGCGCAGATCGACACGCCGTATCTGACCGAGGGCTCGTCGGGGTTGACTTTCGTGGTCGATCGCTTCAAGGGCTGGCCGCACTCGGGTCACGTGACCCTGCAGCGCGGCGAGCGGTCGCGGCTCGCAGATCACGCCGCCGAAGTGCTGTGACGCCGGCCGCGGTCGTCAGATCAGCAGTGCGGCGACGAAGATTCCGACCATCGTGAAGACGATCGCCACCTTGGCGATGGTGCCTGCGAGCAGGCCGATCCAGGTGGCGGCACCGACGCGGCCCGCGCGCAGCGCGTCGCGCTGTGCGATGAACTCGCCGACCGCCGCACCGACCAGCGGCATGAAGACGAGCCCCCACAGCCCGGTGACGACTCCGGCCACGGTGCCGAGCGCCGCACCCAGCAAGCCCAGTCTGCTCGCCCCGGCCCGCCGCGCCGACAGCACGCCGGCAGCGTAGTCGACGACGAATCCGACGCCCGCCAGCGCCGCGAGCACCCCGACCGTCCAGCCCGAGATCCGCGCAAACTCGTCGATCCACGCGGCAAGCGCAATGCCGGCGAAGACGAACACCACGCCCGGCAAGGCCGGCAGCACAGTCCCCGCGATGCCGATCGCGATCAGCGCGATCGCCAACACCCACAGCAGCGTCGTCATCGTGCCGGTTCAGCCGTACTTCAGCACGATCGACTCGATCTGCGTCGCGACGTCCTTGCACTTGTCCGTCAACGACTCCAGCACCTCGTAGACCGCCTTGAATTTGACGAGTTGGCGCGCATCGGGCTCCTCGCGGAACAGCTTCGACATCGCTGCGCGCATCACATGATCGGCCTGCGCCTCGAGCGCGTCGACCTCCGCACACAGCGCCAGGATTCCGCGCGCGCTCGTCATTCGCTCGAGCGAGCCGATCGCGCTCTTCAGCCGCAGCGCGCTGTCGAGCGCCAGCTCGGCCAGCCGGACGGCGTCGGCGGTCACGTGTGTGATGTGGTACAGATGGAGCGACTGCGCGGCGTCTTCGGTCAGATCGAGCACGTCGTCCATGCCGTTGACCAGTTCGAAGACGAGCACGCGCGCAAACGGCGGAAACAACGCGTGCTCGAGCGCGGTGCGCACCTCGTCGACGACGCCGTCGCCGCGCTTTTCGATCGCCTCGATGTCGCGCACGCGGCCGTCCGGGTCCTTGACGTTCGCAAGCAGGTCGACCAGCGCGCGCAGCCCGGCGACGCACAGTTCGGCATGCCGGTTGAACAGGACGAAGAAGCGTGCGCCGCGTGGCCGCAGTGCGCGCCGCAGCAGGCGCATCAGACCGCGCGGCTCGCGGCTTTCCGGTGCAAGCTGCACTCGCGCGCTTCCGTCAGAACGGCGCCGCCCCGGCATGGCCGGCCTGCGCGAGATTGTCGAAGCGGGTGAATTCGCCGCCGAAGCGCAGGTTGACGCGGCCGATCGGACCGTTGCGCTGCTTGCCGATGATGATCTCGGCGATCCCCTTGTCCGCGCTGTCGGGGTTGTAGACCTCGTCACGGTAGATGAACAGGATCACGTCGGCGTCCTGTTCGATCGCGCCCGACTCGCGCAGATCCGACATCACCGGTCGCTTGTCGGTGCGTTGCTCGACCGTTCGGTTCAACTGCGACAGCGCGATCACCGGCACCGCCAGTTCCTTGGCCAGCGCCTTCAGCGAACGCGAAATCTCCGAGATCTCGGTCGCCCGGTTCTCGCCGGTGCTGGTCGCCGACATGAGCTGCAGATAGTCGATGATCACCAGGCCGAGCCGGCCGCAGGTGCGGTACAGGCGCCGCGCGCGCGCGCGCAGTTCGAGCGAATTCAGCGCCGGCGTCTCGTCGATGTACAGCGGCGCCTCGTGCATCTTCTGGATCGCGCGGGTGAGCTTGGGCCAGTCCTCGTCGAGGAGCCGGCCCGTGC
This sequence comes from Burkholderiales bacterium, assembly GCA_037442465.1. Taxonomy (GTDB): domain Bacteria; phylum Pseudomonadota; class Gammaproteobacteria; order Burkholderiales; family Burkholderiaceae_F; genus DSNY01. The sequence goes on along the minus strand of JBBIQI010000132.1, from coordinate 5,641 downwards.
GCAGCCGCTGCTGGTCGAGTCGGCCGACCGAACTCAGCATGCGCAGCGCGAGCTGCGCGGCGCCCATCTCCATCGAGAACACCGCCACCGGCAGGCCTTGGTCGATCGCGACGTGCTCGCCGATGTTCAGCGCCAGCGAGGTCTTCCCCATCGAGGGCCGGCCCGCGATGATGATCAGGTCGCCGGGCTGCAGCCCCGAGGTCTTGCTGTCCAGATCGGTGAAGCCGGTCGGCACGCCGGTCACGTCGGACGGGTGCGCACGCTCGAACAGTTCCTGGATGCGCTCGACCACCTTGGTCAGCAAAGGCTCGATTTCGATGAAGCCTTGCTTGCCGCGCGCGCCCTCTTCGGCGATCTTGAAGACCTTCGACTCGGCCTCGTCGAGGATCGTCTTGGTCTCGCGCCCTTGCGGGTTGAGCGCACTGGTAGCGATCTCGTCGCCGACCGTGACGAGTTGCCGCAGCACGCTGCGGTCGCGCACGATCTCCGCGTAGCGCCGGATGTTCGCCGCCGACGGCGTGTTCTGCGCGAGCGCGTTCAGATAGACGAGCCCGCCGGCGTCGTCGGCGCGACCGGCGTTCTGCAGCGATTCGTAGACGGTGACCGCATCGGCCGGCTTGCCCTGGTCGATCAGCCGGCTGATGTGTTGGAAGATCAGCCGGTGATCCTGCCGATAGAAGTCATCGGCGGAGACCATGTCCGCGATCCTGTCCCACGCCGCGTTGTCCAGCAGCAGCCCGCCGAGCACGGACTGCTCGGCTTCGAGCGAGTGCGGCGGCGTGCGGACGGCGGCAAGCTGCGGGTCCGCGACAGGCGTATTCATCGTCGCTCCGAGGGGTGCGACCGAATCTATCACGCGCGCCGGCACGCGCTCGTGCACCGGCGGGCGCACGGACTGACTACGCCTGCTCGGCGACGACCGTCACACCGATCTCGACGACGACGTCGGCGTGCAGCGCGACCGACACCTTGTGCTCGCCGACGAGCTTCAGCGGACCCTGAGGCATGCGGATCTGACCCTTCGCCACCTGGAATCCCTGCTTGCCCAGTGCTTCGGCGATGTCGTAGTTGGTCACCGAACCGAACAGGCGCCCGTCGACGCCGGCCTTCGCCGGGATCGTCAGCGTCAGGCCGTTGAGCTTCTCGCCCACCGCCTGCGCGGCCGCGAGCCGGTCGGACTGCGCCTTCTCAAGTTCGGCACGGCGCGCCTCGAACTCCTTGATCGCCGCTTCCGTCGCGCGGCGTGCCTTGCCTTGCGGAATCAGATAGTTGCGTGCGTAGCCTTCCCTGACCTTGACCACGTCGCCGAGACCGCCCAGGTTGACGACCTTCTCCAGCAGGATGACTTGCATGGCGTGCCCCGCTCAGTGATTGTCGGTGTAAGGCAGCAGCGCCAGGAAGCGCGCGCGCTTGATCGCCGTGTCGAGCTGCCGCTGGTAATGCGCCTTCGTGCCGGTCAGCCGAGCCGGCATGATCTTGCCGTTGTCGCTGATGAAATCCCGCAGCGTCTCGACGTCCTTGTAGTCGATTCTCTCGACGCCTTCGACCGTAAAGCGGCAGAACTTCTTGCGCTTGAACAGCGCGTTCTGTTGGCCGCCGCGGCGCCCACCCTTGCCCTTGGGTTTACCTCGTGTGAATGCCATTTCAGACTCCTGAGATTCGCGTGTATTCGGTAACGTGCAGAACGATACGGCTGGAGCGCCGGCTGCGCGGTGCCAAGAATCCGGTCAGTTCGACTTCGGCGCCGAGCGGCTCGCGGTTCAGTTGCTCGCCCACGCTGCCCAGCGCCAGCGCCGTCAGGTCGAAAGCCAGTTCCCGTTCGGTCCCCGCCTCGACCGCCGTTCCGGTATGCCGGAGTCCCGCCTCGAGCACCGGCAGCCCGGCCGGCGTGTAGCGCAGTGCGGCCTTTTCGACCAGCACGGCGCGCAGGCGGAAGCGGTTCAAGTCCGACGCGGCCCCGTCCCGCTCGTTCAGGCAGACGCCTGTTCGGCGGCCGCCTTCTTCGCCTCTTCCTTCTCGACCACCTTCATCATCGGCGACGGCCCGGTTTCGGCCTTCTTCATGCCGACGGTCAGATGGCGCAGCACGGCGTCGTTGTAGCGGAAGCCGTGCTCCAGTTCGTCGAGCGTGGCCTTGCCGCACTCGATGTTCATCAGCACGTAATGCGCCTTGACCAGTTTTTCGATCGGATAGGCGAGCTGGCGGCGACCCCAGTCCTCGATGCGATGGACCTTGCCGCCCTGGCCGGTGATCAAGGCCTTGTAGCGCTCGATCATCGCCGGGACCTGCTCGCTCTGGTCCGGATGGACGATGAAGCAGATTTCGTAGTGACGCATTGACACTCCTTGTGGATTGAAGCCGCCCCAAGCGTCGTTCGGGTGCGGCAAGGCTGGCAAAAGGGGCGCAGTATACCCGCGGCCGAGTGTGCGGCTCAAGGCGCGGCCGGCCCCGAACCGCGTGGCGACCTCAAGGCGCGCGTTCTGACAACATCGCCGGCAGTGCCTGCGCCGCCCCAGCCCTCACCACGACGTCGGCCAGATCGTCGAGTTCGGTCTCGTTTGGATTGACGACGATCACGCGCGCGCCGCTCGCCCGCGCGAGCGCGGGCAGGCCGGCCGCCGGGTACACGAGTCCGGACGTGCCAACGACGAGCATCAAATCGCAGTCCGCTGCCGCTTGCTGCGCCCGCGCCAACAGCGCGGGATCCAACATCTCGCCAAACCACACGACATCCGGCCGCAGCCAGCTGCCGCACGACGGGCAGCGCGGCGGCTCGCCCACCGGAACTGCGGTCGGATCTTCGTATCGGACCCCGCATTCGGCCAGGCACCGGGTGCGCAGGATATTGCCGTGCAGTTCGATGACGTCGCGGCTGCCGGCGCGGTCGTGCAGTCCGTCGACGTTCTGCGTAACCAGGGTCAGCCGTTCGAACCGTCCGCTCGCGCGCGCCAGTGCGCGATGACCGGCATTCGGCTCGGCACGCGCGACCAGCGCGCGCCGCCATGCATACCAGCGCCACACCAGCGGCGGATCGGCCCGGAAGCCTTCGGGCGAAGCGAGCTGCGCTGGATCGAACCTCGACCACAGCCCGGTCTGCGCGTCGCGAAAGGTCGGCACACCGCTTTCGGCCGACATGCCGGCCCCGGTCAGCACCGTGCAGCGGCGCACACCGGCGATGAGGCGCGCGCACGCTGCGATGTCGTGCGCGGCGCTCATGGCGCGACGGCCTGCGCCTGCGCCAGCCGCGGTTCGATCAGTGCGAACCACAGCGGCGGAATCAGCGCAGCGACCACCATCGCCGGGTAGCCTGCCGGGAGCTGCGGCGCTTCGGGCATCGTGCGCAGGGCCTCGCACGGGCGCTGCATGTGTGCGTGGTGGTCGGAGTGCAACTGCAGGTTGAACAACAACCAGTTGCTGACCGCGAAATCGGCGTTCCACGAGTGGCGCGGCTGGACCGGCTCGTAGCGCGTACCGAAACGGCGGCGCTGCAGGCCGTAGTGCTCGATGTAGTTGACGATCTCGAGCAGCACGACCGCTGCCGCCGCCTGCAGGACCATCAACGCGAGGGCGGGCACGCCGCCCGCCCAAGCCGCCGCGCCGAGTACCGCGCCGGACATCGCCGTGCCGCCCAGCACCCAGTTCGTCGGATGCCACGCAGATCGTCCGCTGCGCCGAAGGCGCATTGCTTCGAGGCTGCACGCGTGCGCGAAGCCGCCCGCAACGGAACGCAGGATGAAGCGGTACACGTTCATGCCGCGCGGTGCGGTCGCGGGGTCGGCGGGAGTGGCCGCGCGCACGTGATGGCCCCGCACGTGCTCGACGAAAAAATGCCCATACAGCACCGGCACGAGCAGCGCCTTCGCGATCGCGCGGTCGAGCCACGCCGACCGATGGCCCAGCTCGTGCGCCACCGTGATGCCGATGCCGCCGGTGACCGTGCCCACCGCCAACCCGAAGACGATCAGCTCGCTCCGGCCAAGCGTCGGCGCCAGCCGCACGGCTTCGAACAGCAGCACCGTCTGCCAGATCAGATGGGTGCGCGGGATCCAGCGCGCGACCGGCGCCGGCAGCGCCTGCAGCGCCGCGCGCCGCGGGGGCCGACCCAGGCGTCGGCCAACGGGATCAGCACGAAGGTGATCACCAGCGTCATCCACGGCACGCCGAGCGCCAGCCAAGCGAGCGGCATGCACGCAAACAGCGCCAGCACGACGAGCGCGAAAAGCCCCATCAGCATGGCGTCATCGTGCCCGCGCCGCTCGCCGAATTCAAGCGCGAACCGCGGCCCGGCGCTGGCGAATGGTTTCGAACAGACAGATACCCGCGGCGACCGACACGTTGAGGCTCTCGACGTGACCGGCGAGCGGAATGCGCGCCAGCCAGTCGCAGCGCTCGCGTGTCAGTCGCCGCAGCCCCTGACCCTCGGCGCCGAGCACCCATGCCAGTGGTCCGCCGAGGCTCAGCTCGTACAGCGAAGTGGGCGCCTCGCCGCTGGCGCCGGCGATCCACACGCCGGCCTCCTTCAACGCGTCCATCGCGCGCGCCAGGTTGGTCACCGAGATCAGCGGCAGCGTCTCGGCCGCGCCGGCGGCGGCCTTCGCGACCGCGGGGGTCAGCGCCGCGGAGCGGTCGCGCGGCACGATCACCGCGGCGACGCCGGCGGCGTCGGCCACGCGCAGGCAGGCACCGAGATTGCGCGGATCGGTCACGCCGTCGAGCAGCAGCAGCAGCGTGTCCTGGCGCACCCCGGCGACGACATCATCGAGCGTCGTGCCCGCCGCCCGTTCCACGCACAGCGCGACGACGCCCTGATGAGCCACGTCGCCCGCCAGCCCGTGCAAGCGCCGTCCGTCCACGGCGACGATGCGCACGCGCGCCTGTTCGGCGCGCGCGAGCAAGTCTTTCATCCGCGCGTCGCTTCGCTCGCCGTCGACGTACAAGACATCGATCGAGTCGGGCGCGTGGCGCAGCCGCGCGTTGACCGCGTGAAAGCCGGCGACGACGCGACGGCTGCCCACTTAACCTCCGCGCCGGCGCGTCCTGGCGATCCGCATCCCGCCGACGCCGCGCTTGCCCGTGCGGGCGCGCTCGCGTTTGTCGCCGTCGCGCAGCTTGCGTGCGGCGGTGATCGCGCGGCGCGCCTTGCGCTGCTCGGGGCTTTCGCCCGGCTTCGCCGGCTTGCCCGGTTTCGCCGCAGCGGGTGCTGCGGCCAGCAGCGCCTTGCGATCGGTCGCGCGCACGAGACGAAAGTCGATGCGTCGCGCCTCGAGGTCGACGCGCGCGACCTGCACCGTGACGCGATCCGACAGTCGGTAGCGTAGACCCGTACGCTCGCCGCGCAGCTCGTGCATCGGCTCGTTGAAAGTGAAGTACTCGGAGCCCAGCTCGGAAACGTGCACGAGTCCCTCGACGAAAAGATCGTCGAGCACGACGAAGATGCCGAACGGTACGACCGCGCTGATCGTTCCACTGAACACCTCGCCGACGCGCTCGCGCATGTAGTAGCTCTTCAGCCAGGCTTCGACGTCACGCGAGGCCTCGTCGGCCCTGCGCTCGTTGGCCGAGCACAGCAGGCCGAGTTTTTCCCAGACCGCCAGCAGCGCGTCGTCCTCGTCCTCGTCGAGCACGCCTTCGCCCACGAGGC
>JBBIQI010000131.1:0-9578 GCA_037442465.1 Burkholderiales bacterium | reverse complement strand
GCAGCACGACGCGCTCGTCCAGCCACAGGGCCAGCCGCAGCGCCGCCGGGTCGAGCGCGGCCGCCCCTTCGCGCCACAGCTTGCGCAGGCGCCACAGCAGCGGCAAGTTAAACGACACACGGCGCTCGACGAAACAGCGGCCGATCGCGGCGAGCACGAACGCCCGCGCGTCGCCCTCGTGCCAGACCTGCCAGCCGGCCACGCCGATCGTGTGCGTCAGCAGCAGCACTTCGCGCGCGACGGCGCGCAACGCGGCCGGTGCGCTGCCGCGTGCCGCCGCGCGGGCGGGCGATTCGACCGCGCGCATCGCCAGCGTCTCGGCGTCGCTCACATTTCCTCGTCGTCGCCCTGCTCGGCCGCCATCTCGGCCTCGTACTCGGCGAGCCAGCGCGGCTTGCGCTTGTCGAGGAAGGCGCGCACGCCTTCGCGGCCGTCGTCGGACGCGCGGATCGCGGCGATGCGTTCGGCGGTGTCGGCCACCAGCGCGTCGTCGAGCGGACGGCCCGCAAGATCGCGCACGAGCTGCTTGGCGGCGCCGACCGCGTGGATGCTGGTATGCATCAGCGCGCCGAGCAGCTCGTTGATCGTCGCGTCGAGCTGCTCGGGCGGGGTGATGTTGTGGATCAACCCCAGCCGGAACGCCTCGCCCGAATCGAAGCGTTCCGCGGTCAGGAAGTAGCGCCGCGCGGCGCGCGCGCCGATCGCGCGGATCACGTACGGCCCGATCGTCGCCGGGATCAACCCGAGCTTGGTTTCGCTCAGGCAGAAGTTCGCGGGCAGCGCGGCGATCGCGACGTCGGCCACCGCGACCAGCCCCATGCCGCCGGCATACGCGTCGCCGTGCACGCGCGCGACCACCGGTTTCGGGCACGAATCGATCGTGCGCAGCATGTTGGCCAGCGCCAGCGCGTCGCGCCGGTTGTCCTCGTGCGAGTAGCCGGCCATGCGCCGCATCCAGTCCAGATCGGCGCCGGCGCAGAACGCCGGGCCTTTCGCGGCGAGCACGATCGCGCGTACGCCGGCATCGGCGCCGAGCGTGCCGAACACGTGCGTGAGCTCCGCGATCATCGTCTCGTTAAACGCGTTGCGCACCTTCTCGCGCGCGAGCCAGACGACCGCGACACGATGGTTGATGCTGAGTTCGAGCGTTTCGTAGTCCATGACTGCCTCTGCTTGTTGATCCCGGCCGGCGTTCAGTCCGCATCGCCCAGCCGCTTGGCCACTTCTTCGAGCATGACTTCGGTCGCGCCGCCGCCGATCGCGAGGATGCGCGCATCGCGCACGAGCCGCTCGATCGCCGCTTCGCGTATGCAGCCGAAGCCGCCGTGGAACTGCTGACACGTATACACGACTTCGTTGACGAGTTCGCCGGTCAGGGCTTTCAGCATCGACACCTCGCGCACCGCGTCGCGGCCCTGGTCCATCAGCCACGCGCAGTGATACAGGAACGTGCGCGCCGCCGCGGTCTGCGCCGCCAGCAGCGCGAGCCGCTGGCGGATCGCCTGCTTGTCCCACAGCGGTGCGCCGAAGGCCTTGCGCGTCTGCACGTAGCGCAACGTCAGATCGAGAGCGGTCTGGCAGTGCCCGACCGCCATCGCCGCCAGCGCGATGCGCTCGGCCTGAAAGTTGCGCATGATCGCGTAGAAACCGGCGTTTTCCTCGCCGAGAAGATTCGCCGCGGGGACACGGCAGTTCTCGAACACCAGCTCCGCGGTGTCGGAGGCGAGCCAACCCTGCTTTTTCAGTGCGCGGCCGACCCGGAATCCCGGCGTGCCGCGCTCGACCGCGAAGATCGAGATGCCGCGCGAGGCTTTCGCGTGCGGATCGGTCCGTGCGGCGACGAACACCAGGCCCGCGTGCACGCCGTTGGTGATGAACATCTTCGCGCCGTCGAGCACGTAATGATCGCCTTCGCGCACCGCGCGCGTGCGGATCGCCGCAACGTCGGAGCCGGCGTCGGCTTCGGTCACCGCGATCGCGGTGATCAGCTCGCCCGACAGCATGCCCGGCAGCCAGCGGCGCTTCTGCGCTTCGCTGCCGGCGTGCACGAGGTGCGGGCCCGCCATGTCGGTGTGCACGAGCACGGTGACGACGAAGCCGCCCGACGTGCAGCGCGCAAGGGCCTCCTGGAACACCACGTTGGTCACGCAATCCGCCCCCGCGCCGCCGTCGGCCGCCGGCACCGTGAGCCCCAGCCAGCCGAGCGCGCCCATGCTGCGCAGCACCTCGCGCGGAACGAAACCGGCTTCGTCCCACGCCGCGGCGTTCGGCTCGACCTCGCGCTCGACGAAGCGCGCGACCTGGCGACGCAGTTCGGCGTGCTCGGGGGTCGTATGGACGAGGTCGATCACGCCGCTCATTACATCCTGAACACGCCGAACCTGGTGTCGGCAATCGGCGCGTTCAGCGCCGCCGACAGTCCGAGCGCGAGCGTCATCCGCGTGTCGAGCGGGTCGATCACGCCGTCGTCCCACAGCCGCGCGCTGGCATAGTACGGGTGGCCCTGGTGCTCGTACTGCGCGAGGATCGGCGCCTTGAACTTCGCCTCCTCCTCGGTGCTCCAGGTGCCGCCTTTGGCCTCGATGGCGTCGCGCCGAACGGTCGCGAGCACGCTGGCAGCCTGCTCGCCGCCCATCACGGAGATGCGCGCGTTCGGCCACATCCACAGGAAGCGCGGCGAATACGCGCGCCCGCACATGCCGTAGTTACCGGCACCGAATGACCCGCCAATGATGACCGTGAACTTGGGCACCTGCGCGCACGCCACCGCGGTCACCATCTTGGCGCCATGGCGCGCGATGCCTTCGTTCTCGTACTTCTTGCCGACCATGAAGCCGGTGATGTTCTGCAGGAAGATCAGGGGCACCTTGCGCTGGCAGCACAGCTCGATGAAGTGAGCGCCCTTCTGCGCGCTTTCGGAGAACAAGATCCCGTTGTTGGCGACGATGCCGACGGGGATGCCGTGGATCCAAGCGAAGCCGGTGACGAGCGTGGTGCCGTATCTCGCCTTCCACTCGTCGAACTCGGACGCGTCGACGATGCGCGCGATCACCTCGTGCACGTCGTAGGGCTTGCGCACGTCGGTCGGGATGATTCCGTACAGCTCGGCCGGGTCGTACTTCGGCGCGCGCGGCTCGCGCAGTTGCAGCGGTGTCGGCTTGACGTAGTTGGTCGTCGCGACGATCCGGCGCGCGAGCGCGAGCGCGTGCGCGTCGTTGGCCGCGAGGTGATCAGCCACGCCCGAAAGCCGCGTGTGCACGTCGCCGCCGCCCAGTTCCTCGGCGCTGACCACCTCGCCGATCGCGGCCTTCACCAGCGGCGGGCCGCCGAGAAAGATCGTGCCCTGGTTCTTCACGATGATCGACTCGTCGCTCATCGCCGGCACGTACGCGCCGCCTGCGGTGCACGATCCCATCACGACCGCGATCTGCGGAATGCCCGCGGCCGACAGCGTGGCCTGGTTGTAGAAGATGCGGCCGAAGTGCTCGCGGTCGGGGAACACCTCGTCCTGGTTCGGCAGGTTGGCGCCGCCCGAGTCGACCAGGTAAATGCAGGGCAGGCGGTTTTCGCGCGCGATCTCCTGCGCGCGCAAATGCTTCTTGACCGTCATCGGGAAGTAGGTGCCGCCCTTGACGGTGGCGTCGTTGCACACGATCACGCACTCGCGCCCCGACACACGCCCCACACCGGTAATGATCCCGGCGCTCGGCGCTTCGTCGTTGTACATGCCGAAAGCGGCCAGTTGCGATAGCTCCAGAAACGGCGTGCCCGGATCGAGCAGCAAGGTCACGCGATCGCGCGGCAGCAGCTTGCCGCGCGCCAGATGCTTGGCGCGCGCGTCCTCGCCGCCGCCGGCGCCGATCTTCGCGATCTTGTCCTTCAGGTCGGCGACCAGCCCGCTCATCGCCTCGGCGGCGGCGCGGAATTCGGGCGAACGGGTGTTCAGCTTGCTGTCGAGGACGGTCATCGGAGTGCGGCCGGTGCGAGTTGACGTTTGCGTCAAGCAGGGCGAATGGTAGAGCCAAGTCGTCCGCGGCGGGGCGCTGCGCAGACATGCGGTGCGTCTTCAGTCATAGACTCCTCGACATTCGTTGCCGGCGGATTCGCGGGTCGCGACAGCGGGGACGGGGTTCTTCAACACGAAGCAGATCTTGAAGCTTTTCTCCGTGCTCTCCGTGTCTCCGTGGCGAATTGATCGGACTTCGAAGGGTGCCGATCGGACCACCGAGACATCGAGAGAGCGATTCGCCTCTCCGGCGCCTCACTGTTGAGCGACGCGCGCCGCCATCCGTGCGACACGTTCGGAGTTAAGTGCAGGCCCTTTTCGATCGCCCTGCGTTCAAGGCGCGGGCATCGCGGTCACGCCCGGCTGCGCCAGGCAGCGGTCGATCCACGCGCGCACCGCGGGGTACTTCGCCAGATCGAAGCCGGCGTCTTCGGCGCAGTGCGTGTACGCGAATAACGCGAGGTCGGCGATCGTCAGCCGGCCGGCGACGAAGAAGTCGTTGCGCGCGAGGTGGCCTTCCATCACGCCGAGCGCGCGTTCGCCGCGCTTGTCCAGTTCGGGCAGGCGCGGATCGTCGGGCTTCTTCAGGAACAGGCGAATGAAGCGCGCGACCGCGATGTACGGCTCGTGGCTGTACTGCTCGAAGAACATCCACTGCAACGCCTGCGCGCGCGCCAGCCGGTCGCCCGGCCACAGCTCGGTGCCGTCCGCCAGGTAGCACAGGATCGCATTCGACTCCGCGAGCCACGTGTGATCGTCGATCTGCAGCAGCGGCACCTTGCCGTTCGGATTCATCGCCAGGAATTCCGGCGTGCGCGTCGCGCCCTTCATGATGTCGACTTCGTGCCAACGGTACGGGATGCGCAGCAGTTCGAGCGCGAGCTTCACCTTGTGGCAGTTGCCGCTGGCCGCGGCGCCGTAGACGCGAAACGGCGCCAGGTGCGCGAATTGGGTCCTCATGGTCCACCGCCTTCGCCGGCGACGACGGCGCGGGACCACCGCTGGATCAGGACGACGCCCGCGAGGATGAGTGCCACGCCGACGAGCTGACCCGCATTCAGATGCTGCCCGAAGGCGCCCCAGCCGATCGCCGTGACCAGCGTAATGCCCAGACCGGACCAGACCGCGTAGGCGGTGCCGATCGGGATGACTTTGAGCGCCCGCGTCAGCGCGACGAAGCAGACCAGATAGCAGGCCGTCATCGCGAGCACGGCACCGAGGCGCTGCAGGCCGTCGCTGGCGGACAGTGCCGCGGTGCCGCCGGCGCCGGCGGCGATCGCGGCAAACAGCGCCAGCCAGGCCGCCCAGCGGCGTTGCACGCGCGGCCGCGGGTGCAGTTGCGCCCCGGCGGCCGCGGCCAGATCGGCGATCGGCTCGTGCGCGCCGGGCGCGACGTCGAAGACTTCGCCGAGCCGGACCCGGTGCGCGGCGTTTCCGTCGTCGGACATTTGCATCACTCCTGGGATCGCGCGGGTGTCGGTCGATCGCGAGTTCGCTCACGCCTGCGCACGGGAAAACACCTGGATCACCACCACGCCGGCGACGATCAGCGCGATGCCGGCCAGCGCCGCCGCGTCGAGACGCTGCCTGAACACGAGCCATCCGATCAGCGTGATCAGCGCCACGCCGACCCCCGACCAGATCGCGTAGGCCACGCCGACCGGTATCGACTTCAAGGCCAGCGACAGGAAGTAGAAGGCTGCGGCATAGCCGACGGCCACCACCAGCGACGGCAGCGGCCGCGTGAAGCCTGCCGCCGCCTTCAGCGCGGAGGTGCCGATCACCTCCGCGACGATGGCGATCGCCAGGTACAGGTACGGCAGCGCGTTCAAGGCGTCGGATGCGGTCGCCGTGGCCTCAGAACGGCCCGTACGCCAGCCAGCGCTCGATCTGCGGCAGGCGGTCGTTGCCCCAGAACATTTCGCCGTCGACGAAAATCGTCGGCGCGCCGAAAACGCCGCGCGCGATCGCCTCGTCGACGAGTGCCTTGAGCTTATCCTTGATTGCGGGCTCCTGCGCACCGGCCTCGAGCGCGTCCTTGTCGATACCCAGCTCGTCGGCGATCGCGGCGAGCACCGCCGGATCGTTGATGTTGCGGTCCTCGACGAAGTACGCGCGGAAGACCTTGTGCACGAACAGCGGTGCCTTGGCCGAGCCCTGCGACTGCAGCCACAGCACCGCGCGCGCCGCCGCGACGGTGGCGATCGGGAACTGGCTCGGGTACTTGAACTTGACACCGGCGAAGCGCGCGCTGCGCTCGAAGTCGTGCTTCGAGTAGTTCGCCTTCGCCGGGAAGGTTTCGGTCAGCGGCGCGCCGCCGGTGACCTTGAAGATCGCGCCGAGCAGGATCGGCTTGAACGCGACCGTGCGGCCGTACTTCGCGGCGAGTGGCTCGATCTGCTCGGAGGCGAGGTAGGCGTACGGCGAGGAGAAGTCGAAATAGAACTCGATCGGTTTCATCGGTCGTTCCTCTCTCCCCTTGCGGGACCAGCCCGGCGGGCGCAGGACGCCACGCAGTGGCGGTCTCGTGCGCAGCGCGGAATGGGCCGCAGGCCCACACAGGGGCAGGGGGGCGGTCGTTGGTTGGGACTCCCGGATTGTGCCGCAGCCGCCGCCTGCGTACGATGCCGCGCGCAGGAACGGGGAGGAAGACCGTGGTCTGGTGGTGGCTGCTGCCTGCGGCGCTGGTGGCCTACGGCGTCTGGATCTTCAACCGGCTGATCGCCGACCGCAACCTGGTCGCGCAGGGTTACGCCGACATCGACGTGCAACTGAAGCGCCGTGCCGATCTGGTGCCGCGGCTGGTCGAGGTCGTGCGCGCCTACCCCGCCTACGAGCGCGCCGCGCTCGAAGCCGTCTTGGCGCTGCGCGCGCAGGCCGCGCAGCACGCGGCGCACGACCGCGCCCGCGGCACGCAGGCCGAGCGCCTGCAGACCGAGGCGCAGCTCGGCGGCGCGCTGGCCCGCCTGCTGCTGCTGCAGGAAAACTATCCGCAACTGAAGGCCGACGCCAACTTCCGTGATCTGGCGGACAAGTTGGTCGAGATCGAAGATCACTTGCAGTTCGCGCGCCGCTTCTACAACGGCGCGGTCAAGCAGTACGTGACAAGGCTGCAGACCTTTCCCGACCTGATCGTGGCCCGACTGTTCGCATTCAAGCCGGCGGCTTTCTTCGACACCGAAGATCGCGGCGCCGTCGAGGTGCGGTTCTGATGCGACCCACGCTGCGACGGATTCTTGGCGCGCTGTTCGCGCTCGCCTGCTTGGCTGCCGCGGGCGAGGAGAAGATCTCCGACTTCGCCGCCGACATCGCGATCGCGCGCGACGGCGCGCTCGCGGTGACCGAGACGATCGTCGTGCGCGCCGAAGGCGCGAGCATCAAGCGCGGCATCCTGCGCGACTTTCCGACCGCGTACCGGGACCGCAGCGGCAACGCGGTGCGTGTGCCGTTCGAAGTGGTCGCGGTCCGCCGCAATGGCGTACCCGAGCCGTACGCGCTCGAATCCCTGTCCAACGGCGTGCGCATCCGCATCGGCCGTGCCGACGTGCTGCTCGACCGCGGCGAGCACCGCTACGAGATCGAGTACCGCACCGCGCGCCAGCTCGGCTTCTTCGCCGCGCACGACGAGCTGTACTGGAACGTGACCGGCAACGGCTGGACCTTCGCGATCGACCGCGCGCGTGCGCGCGTGACGCTGCCGCAACCGGTGCCGGCCGCGCAGTTGTCCGCGGAGGCATACACGGGTCCGTTCGGCGCGCGCGGCGGCGACTACGACGCACGCTTGTTCGATGGCGGCGCCGAGTACGAGACGACGCGCCGGCTGCCGCCGCAGCACGGCCTGACCATCGTGCTGACGTTTCCCAAGGGTGTGGTCGCGACGCCGACCGCGCTCGAGCGCGCGCGCTGGTTCGTGCAGGACAACGTCGGGGCCGGCGTCGCTTTGGCCGGCGTGCTGGCGGTGTGGGCCTTCCTGTACTGGCGCTGGGACCGCGTCGGCCGCGATCCGAAGCCCGGGCCGCGCTTTCCGCGCTACGAGCCACCGGCATCGACGAGCGCGGCGGCCGTGCGTTTCGTTGATCGCATGGCGTTCGACAGCCGCTGCTTCGCCGCCGCGCTGCTCGGGCTCGGCGCGCGCGGCTATCTGAAGATCCATCAGAACGGCGGGTCCTTCACGCTCGAACGCACCGGCCGCGACGTCGCCTTCGGCACCGGCGAGAAGGCGATGGCGGACGCGCTGTTCGCCGGCGCCGATGTCGCGCTTCTGCAAAAGCAGTACGACCCTGCGGTTGCCGCCGCGCAGAAGGCCCTCGGCGACGCGCTCGAGCATCACTACGCCGACGTGCTGTTCCGGCGCAATCGCACGCCGCTGGTGCTGGCGGGGCTCGGCGCCGTGGCGACCGTGGTGGGTGCGATCGCGCTGGACTCGTCCGCGCCGGTCGTGATCGCGACCGCGCTCGTGCTGGCCGCATCCCTGCTGCTGTTCGCCCACCTGCTGCCCGCCTACACGCGCGAGGGGCGCAAGCTCAAGGATCACATCGACGGGCTGCGGCTATATCTCGGCGTGGCCGAGGGCGACAACCTCGCGCGGCTGCAGAGCCCGCGGCTCACGCCCGAGGAGTTCGCGGCCAAGCTGCCGTACGCGCTCGCGCTGGGGGTCGAGAAGACCTGGGCCGACCGCTTCGCTGCCTTGCTCGGCGCCGCCGCGGTGGCGCAGGCGGTGTCGCACTACTACATCGGCAGCAGCACCGATTCGTTCGCCGATGTCGGCTCGCTCGCGGGCAGCCTCGGTGAGCTCGGCACGACCGCCAGCGCGGCCGCATCGCCGCCGGGCTCCGACTCGGGGTCCGGTGGCGGTGGATCGAGCGGCGGCGGTGGCGGCGGGGGCGGCGGCAGCGGGTGGTAGATGCGTACGCGGCCGGAGCGCGACGCGGGGGCCGAGTTACCTTCGAGCCTTCAGTCCACCGATACTGTATGGCGCAAGTGCGTCGTGCGACCGGCCTTTGCGGCTTCGACTGCGCTCACCCAGCGGCTGAAGCCGCGATCGGCCCGATTCGCTTGTGCCGGCGCAAGGCGCAAGCCCGGACTGCCGCGCCGGCGACGACCGATACGCCGACGCGACTGCCCCGAGCGCCGATGGTGCGGTCCGCAGCGCCGAGGTTGTCATCCCGAGTGCAGCGAGGGATCTCGGCCGTCCGCAAACACGGGCTCGCTTGCTTGCAGCCCGCCTGATCCGCCAGCGCCGACTTTCCGCGACCCTCATCAAACACGGAGAACACGGAGAGCAGGCGGAGAGACTCGAAACCGCAAGCCCCGTCCTCCGTGTTCTCCGTGCGAAAGACTCAGAAGCTGACCGAAAGCCCGAGATCCCTCGCGTGCGCTCCGGATGACGGAACCGGTGCGCTCGGAGCCGAAAAAACTCGCACGCCGGTGGTGTCACGCGGTCAAGCAATCATCCTGAATCCGGCAGTTCGCCCATGCAGTTTCGCGCAAGTGCGTTGTGCGACCGGCGTGTGCGGCTTGGACTGCGCTCACCCAGAGGGTGAAGGCACGATTCGCCAGGTTGTCTCGCGCT
>JBBIQI010000130.1:0-9591 GCA_037442465.1 Burkholderiales bacterium | reverse complement strand
CGCTGCGCTCGGGATGACAGCATCGGCGCTGCGCTCGGGATGACAACATCGGCGCTGCGCTCGGGATGGCATCGTCGGCGCTGCGGGCGGCAGCGTCGGCGCATGGGTCATCGCGTCGTCGGCGCATGGGTCGTCGCCCGCGCGGCCTTCCGGGCTGTGCCCTGCGCCGGCGCGAGATGACCCGCTCGTTCGCGGCTTCGCCCGCTGGGTGAGCGCAGTCGAAGCCGCAATGGCCGGCCGAACAACGCACGTGCGCAAGACTACATCGGTAGGCTGCCGGATTCAGGGTGATTCGCTCCGTTTGACGACGAGCGGAAGATGCGGACGCGGGGCGGCCGGCGCGCGTCACGAGGATTCGTAATGCGCGATCGTCGGCGCGGCGCCGGAACCGGTGCAGTGCGCGGTTAGACTGCACGCCGACTTCGCCCCGCCGGCGCCCCGCGTGCCCGTTCTCGTCCTGTCGTTTCCCCTGCAAGCGATCGCCGCCGCACTACTCGGCGCGGCGCATGCGCTGTCGTTCGCGCCGTGGAACCAGGGCTGGCTGCAAGTGCTCGCGCTCGCGGCGCTGTTCGCGCTGGTCGACGGCGCGCGCAGCGCGCGATCAGCGGCCTTGACGGGGTTTGCGTTCGGGCTCGGCTGGTTCGGCGTCGGCGTGTCGTGGGTTTACATCAGCATGCACGTGTACGGCGGCCTGTGGGCCTGGCTCGCCGCACTCGCCACGCTTGCGTTCGCGGCGCTGCTGGCGCTGTACCCGGCGCTGGCGCTGTGGGCGGCCGTGCGTTTCGGTCCGGCCTCGCCGTTGCGTGCGCTGCTGGCGCTGCCGGCGTGCTGGGCCGCCGCCGAATGGCTGCGCGGTGTGGTCTTCACCGGCTTTCCGTGGCTCGCGAGCGGTTATGCGCACACCGACACGCCGCTCGCCGGGTACGCGCCGTTGGCCGGCGTCTACGGCCTGACGTTGTTCGCCGCACTGATGGCCGGCGCGCTCGTGGCTGTGTTGCGGTACCGATCGCGCCCGGCCGTGGCCACCGCGATCGCGCTGCTCGCCGCTGCGCTCGGCGGCGGCGAGGCGCTGCGACGCATCGAGTGGACGCGCGCCGAGGGTACGCCGATCCGCGTGCGGCTGGTCCAGGGCAACATCCCGCAGAACCTCAAGTTCGGTCCCGAAGGTCTGCAGCGCGCGCACGACACGTACATGAAACTGATGCGCGCCGGCGAGCGTGCGGATCTCGTGGTGCTGCCGGAGTCGGTGTTTCCGCTGCCGCTCGCGTATCTGCCCGATGACGTCACCCGCGATCTGCTCGATTTCGCGCACTCGCACGCAAGCGCGCTCGTCTTCGGCGTGTTCGTCGAGGATCCACCCGGCCGCTACTACAACAGCGCGATCGGACTCGCGCCCGGCGGCAAGCCGCAGCGCTACAGCAAGCGACACCTCGTGCCGTTCGGCGAATTCATTCCGTTCGGCTTCCGCTGGTTCGTCGATCTGATGGCGATTCCCATCGGCGATCAGGAGCGCGGGGCGAGGTACCAGCCGCCGCTGGCGCTCGCCGGCCAGCGCATCGCCGTGAACATCTGCTACGAGGACCTGTTCGGTGCCGAAATCATCGACGCCTGGAACGAGCCGGCCAGCGCGCCGACCCTGCTGCTGAATCTGTCGAACCTGGCCTGGTTCGACGATTCGCTCGCGCTCGCGCAACATCTGCAGATCGCGCGGCTGCGCGCACTCGAAACCGGCCGGCCGATGCTGCGCGCGACCAACACCGGGGCGACCGCGATCGTCGACGCGCGCGGCCGCGTCGTCGCGCAGCTTGCGTTCAACACCGAGGGCACGCTCGACGGCGAGGTGCGCGGCCACATCGGCACCACGCCGTACGTGCGCTTCGGCGATTGGCCGGCGCTCGCGGCGATCGGCGTGCTATTGCTCGGCGCGTTCGCCGCCGGGCGTGCGCGGCGCAGCCCGTAGAATCGCGCCCTGCCGTTCGTAGCGAGCCGGGTCGCGATGATCACCTTCCAGGAAGCCATCCTCCGTCTGCAGACCTACTGGAACCAGCAGGGCTGCGCGCTGCTGCAGCCGATCGACCTCGAAGTCGGCGCCGGCACCTCGCACACGGCGACCTTCCTGCGCGCGATCGGGCCCGAGCCGTGGCGCGCCGCGTACGTGCAGCCTTCGCGCCGGCCCAAGGACGCGCGCTACGGCGAGAACCCGAACCGCCTGCACCAGCATCACCAATATCAGGTCGTGCTGAAGCCTTCGCCGCCGGAGATCATCGACCTGTACCTCGGTTCGCTCGCCGCGCTCGGCATCGACACGCGTAGGAACGATATCCGTTTCGTCGAGGACAACTGGGAGAACCCGACGCTCGGCGCTTGGGGGCTGGGTTGGGAAGTCTGGATGAACGGAATGGAGATCACGCAGTTCACGTATTTCCAGCAGGTCGGCGGCCTCGAATGCAAGCCGATCACCGGCGAGATCACGTACGGACTCGAGCGCCTGACAATGTACCTGCAGGACGTCGACAACGTGTTCGACCTCGTCTACACGCGGTGGCGCGACCGCGGCGTCGAGAAGGTGCTGCGCTACGGCGACGTGTTCCACCAGAACGAGGTCGAGCAGAGCAAGTACAACTTCGAAGCGAGCGACGCGCAGGTGCTGCTGGGGCAGTTCAACCTGTTCGAGGCCGAGGCGAGGCGGCTGATGGACGCGCAGCTGGCGCTGCCCGCCTACGAGATGGTGCTGAAGGCTGGCCACACGTTCAACCTGCTGGACGCGCGCGGCGCCATCAGCGTGACCGAGCGCGCCGCCTACATCGGCCGCATCCGCACGCTCGCCCGCGCGGTCGCGCAGAGCTACTTCGAGTCGCGCGAGCGGCTCGGCTTCCCGATGCTCGCCGACGCCGACCGCAAGGCCGCGGCGTGAGAGCGTTTTCCACACCGAGACACGGAGAACACAGAGAAATGCAAGTCAGGTTTCTGCGCTTTGCGTGTCTCGGTGGTTAATCAAGGCTCATCGAAGTGGCACACCCTGCCAATCTGCTGATCGAACTGAATACCGAAGAGCTGCCGCCGAAGGCGCTGAAATCGCTCGCGCAAGCGTTTGCCGCCGGCATCGAGCAAGGCTTGCGCAGCCGCCAGTTTCTCGCACCCGACAGCCGCGTCACGGTGTTCGCTTCGCCGCGCCGGCTCGGCGTGCACATCACGCAGGTCGCGGCGAAGTCGGCCGACCGGCCGATCAAGCAGAAACTGATGCCGCTCGCGGTCGCGCAGGACAAGGCGAAGAACTGGACCGCCGCTTTTCTGAAGAAGCTCGAGTCGCTCGGCCGCGGGCACCTCGCCAAGCTCGCGATCGGCACGCACGAAGGCCCGGATGCGCTGGTCGTGGAAAACGACGGCAAGGCCGAGTCGGTGTTCCTGAAGAGCGTGGCGGCCGGGCAGCCACTGATCGCGGCGCTGCAGGCCACGCTCGACGAGACGATCACGAAGCTGCCGATCCCGAAGACGATGAGCTACCAGCTCGCCGACGGCAGAACCGTGCAGTTCGTGCGGCCCGCGCATCGGCTGGTCGCGCTGCACGGGCATCAGCCGTTGCCGGTGCAGGCGCTGGGTCTGATCGGCGGCACGAAGACCTTCGGCCATCGCTTCCTGTCGCAGGGCGAGATCGCCGTGCACTCGGCCGACACGTACGCCGATCAGCTCGAGCGTGAAGGGCGCGTGATCGCCTCGTTCGAGGCGCGCCGCGCGCGCATCGTCGAGCGCATTACCGCCGCCGCGGCAAAGCTCGGCGCGCAACCGGTGATGCCGGAGGCGCTGCTCGACGAGGTCACCGCGCTGGTCGAATGGCCGGTCGTCTACGAGTCGGGCTTCGAGGCCGAGTTCCTGGCCGTGCCGCAGGAGTGCCTGATCCTGACGATGCAGCAGAACCAGAAGTACTTCGCGCTGATGGACGCCGGCGGCAGGCTGCTGAACCGCTTTCTGCTCGTGTCCAATCTCGAAACCGACGATGCGTCGGCGATCGTCGCCGGCAACGCGCGCGTCGTGCGCGCGCGGCTGGCGGATGCGAAGTTCTTCTACGACCAGGATCGCAAGGTTTCGCTCGAATCGCGCATCCCGGGGCTGGCGAGCGTCGTGTATCACAACAAGCTGGGATCGCAGCTTGAGCGCGTCGAGCGCATCACCGGCATCGCAGTCGAGATCGCCAAGGCGCTCGACGTCGACGAGACGCACGTCGAGCGCGCCGCGCGCCTGGCCAAGGCCGATCTGCGCACGCTGATGGTGGGCGAGTTCCCCGAGCTGCAGGGCATCATGGGTCGCTACTACGCGCAGCACGACGATGAAGCGCCCGATGTCGCCGACGCGATCGAAGAGCACTATCGCCCGCGCTTTGCCGACGATGCGTTGCCGGCGTCGCCGGTCGGCGTCTGTGTGGCGCTCGCGGACAAGCTCGAGACGATCGTCGGGCTCTTCGGCATCGGCGAGAAGCCGACCGGCGACAAAGACCCGTTCGCGCTGCGGCGGCACGCGATCGGCGTGCTGCGCATGCTGATGGAAAAGCGCCTTGCGATCGGGCTCGATCGGCTGCTGGCGATCGCGGAGGCGGCGTTCGGTGCGGTCGAGGCGTATACGAGCGCGAACGCCGAGGTGGCCGCGTTCGTGTACGACCGCCTGCGCGGCCTGCTGCGCGAGCAGGGGTTCACTGCCAACGAAGTCGAGGCGGTCGTTTCGCTCGCGCCCACGCGCATCGACCGCGTGCCGTCCCAGCTTGCGGCGGTGCGCGCCTTCATGCAGATGCCCGAAGCGGAAAGCCTGACGGCCGCCAACAAGCGCATCGGCAACATCCTGAAGAAGGCGGGCGCGGTGTCCGGCGAATTCGACCCGTCGCTGCTGTTCGAACCCGCGGAGAAGCAGCTCGCGGCCGCGTTCGAGCAGGTGCGGCCGCTCGCCGAGCAGCGTTTCGCGCAGGGCGACTACACGGGCATGCTCAAGTCGCTCGCGCCGCTGAAGGTACCGGTGGACGCGTTCTTCGACGACGTGATGGTCAACGTCGAGGATGCGCGCATCCGCGCCAACCGGCTGGCGCTGCTCGCCGCGCTGCGCGCGACGATGAATCGGGTGGCGGACCTTTCGCTGCTGGCGGCGGGTTAACGCAGCCGTGCGCGCACACCGATGAGCCGACTGCGCGCGATCGTCTACCTGCTCGTGATGACGATCACCGTCGCACCATGGTCGTTCGTCGTGCTCGCCTCCTGGGTCACGCCGCCGGCCACGCGTTACAAGCTCGCGGCGATGTGGACGCGGCTGGCGATTAGCGCCGCGCGCGCCATTTGCGGCGTGCGCTGGCGCGTCGAAGGCTGGGAAAACCTGCCCGACGGCGCCGCGATCGTGCTGCCGAAGCATCAGTCGACCTGGGAGACGTTCTGGCTGCCGAGTTTCCTGCCGCGCCGACTGTCGTTCGTCTACAAACGCGAGCTGCACTGGATTCCGTTCTTCGGCTGGGGTATCGCCTCGCTCGGCATGATCAACATCGACCGCTCGCGCGGGCAGGACGCGTTCGAGCAGGTGGTCCGTCAGGGCACCGCGCTGCTGCGCGACGGCTGGTGGATCGTGATCTTTCCCGAAGGCACGCGTACGCCGCCCGGCTCGACCAAGCGCTACAAGACGGGCGGCGCGCGGCTGGCCGTGCGCACCGGCACGCCGGTCGTCCCGATCGCGCTGAACTCCGGCGAGTGCTGGCCACGCGGTCCGCTGATCAAGCGCGCGGGCGAAATCACTGTCTCGATCGGTCCGCCGATCGATCCCGCAGGCAAGAGCGCCGACGAGCTTGCCGCGCTTGTAGAATCCTGGATCGAAAACGAGATGCGGCGCCTGGCGCCGCATCGCTATAGCGGACCGTATGTTCCGGCGGCGCGCGGCAACGAGCGCGACGCGGCGTCCGCGAACGAATCCGAGCGGCAAGACGGCACAGATCGATCGCTAGGCGCTTGAAGAAAGCCCTGACCAGCACGGCGCAACAACTCAGTCTGGCGTTCGACTTCCCGAGCGCGGCGCCCGCGTCCGCGCTCCCGCCCGAACCATCGCCCGCCGAACCGGCACCACGCACGCGACAACTGCTGGTGGGCGGACAGCCGATCGGCTACCGGCTGCGCCGCGCCAGGCGCCGCACGATCGGCTTCCAGATCGACGACGGCGGGCTCACGGTCAGCGCGCCTCGCTGGGTGCGGCTCGCCGAGATCGAGGCGGCGATCGTCGAAAAGGAGCGCTGGATCCGCGCCAAGCTCGCCGAGTGGCGCGAATGGCGCGCCAAGCGCAGACTGCCCGAGGTGCGCTTCGCCGACGGGGCGGCGCTGCCGTATCTCGGCCGCCCTCTCGTGCTGCGACTGCGCGCCGAATCGGCCGGCACGCGGCTCGTCGACACCGACCACGGCCGCGAACTGCACATCGCCTTGCCGCCAGAGGCGGCCGAGCCGCAGGTCAAGGACGCCGTACAGGCGTGGCTGCAGTCCGAAGCCAGGCGCGTGCTCGGCGAACGGCTCGCGCTGCTCGCCGCGCGCGTGGACGCGAAACCCGCTGCGTGGTCGTTGTCGTCGGCACGCTCGCAATGGGGCTCGTGCACGCACGACGGGCGCATCCGGCTGAACTGGCGGCTCGTGCACTTCACGCTGCCGGTCATCGACTACGTCGTCGCGCACGAACTGGCGCACCTGAAGGAAATGAACCACAGCCCGCGCTTCTGGAGCGCGGTCGCGCAACTGCTGCCCGGTTTCGAGGCGGCGCGCGACGAGATCAAGGGCGTCGACATGGCGACGCTGCCCGTGTGACATTGGCAGGCGCACCGGGCCAGCGACCGCTGCACGGCTCCTGCCTGTGCGGCACGGTGAAGTACGAGCTCGCGGGCGCGCTCGGGCCGATCGTCCTGTGCCACTGCCGCCAGTGCCGCAAAGTCCAAGGGTCGGCCTTCGGCGCCAACGCACCGGTGCACGCGGCCGACTTCAGGCTGCTCGCCGGCAACGAGGCGATCGTCGAATACGGATCGTCCCCCGGCAAGCGGCGCGCCTTCTGCGGCCGTTGCGGCTCGCCGGTCTACAGCCGGCGCGACTCGGCGCCGGACGTGCTGCGCATACGCATCGGGCTGCTCGATGCGCCGATCGATGCGCGCCCGACCGCCCACATCTTCGCCGCCGACCGCGCCGAATGGGACACGATCTGCGACGGGCTACCGCAGCACGCCGGCGTGGAGCCCGCGCGTGCCGGCGCGCCGCCGCGCTAATCCGGTGCGCACGCGCGATTTGCCAACCGCGCACACCGGGCGCATGCTCGCGCAGCGACCTTAACCACTGCGTCTACACCTCCGATGAGAATCCTGCACACGATGCTGCGCGTCGGCGACCTGCAGCGGTCGATCGACTTCTACACGAAGGTCATGGGCATGCGCGTGCTGCGCACGACCGACCGGCCCGAGCAGAAATACACCCTTGCGTTCGTCGGCTACGCCGACGAGTCGGCGGGCGCCGTGCTCGAGCTGACCTACAACTACGGTGTCGATCGCTACGAGCTGGGCAACGGCTTCGGCCACATCGCGATCGCGGTCGACGACGCGTATGCGGCGTGCGAGAAGATCCGCGCCGCCGGCGGCACCGTCACGCGCGAACCCGGACCGGTCAAGGGCGGCACGACGGTGATCGCCTTCGTGCAGGATCCCGACGGCTACAAGATCGAGCTGATCCAGACCGGCCGCTGAGGCGATCCGCAAACCGCCGGCCGGACGCCATCGATCAGCGCAAGCAGTCGGCGCGGGCGCGCGTGAGTGCGACGAACGCCGCCACGCCCAGCGTTTCGGCGCGCGCGCCGGGATCCACGCCCGCCGCGCGGATCGCCTCCTCCGGTAGCAGTTCGGCGAGCGCGTTGCGCAGCGTCTTGCGCCGCCGGCCGAACGCGGCGGCGACGATTTGGGCAAAGACGTCCGCGTCGACCGGCGGCAGCTCATACTGCGGGAGCGGCTGCATCCGCACGATCGCCGACTGCACCTTGGGGGCAGGGGAAAACGCGCCCGCAGGAACGACGAACAACCGCGCGACGCGGTAGCGCCGCTGCAGCATCACCGACAGGCGCCCGTAGTCGCTGCTGCCGGGCGCGGCGACGATGCGGTCGACCACCTCTTTCTGCAGCATGAAGACCTGCGCGCTCACGCGATCGGCGATCGGCACGAGCGCGAACAGCAGCGGCGTGGAGATGTGGTACGGCAGATTGCCGACCACCTTCAGCGGCCGCGCATCCGCGTCGGCCAGCGCACGCCAGTCCAGTTCCAACGCGTCGGCTTCGATCAGCGTGAGCTGCTGCGCCGTGAAGCGCGCGCGCAGCCGCGCAGCCAGGTCGCGGTCGATCTCCACGCAGGTCACGTGTCCCGCGCGCGCGACCAGCGGCGCGGTCAGCGCGCCGAGCCCGGGGCCGATCTCGACGATGCGCTCGCCAGGCGCGGGCGCGATCGCCGCGACGATGCGCTCGACGTAATGGGCGTCGTGCAGGAAGTTCTGGCTGAAGCGTTTACGCGCGCGGTGACCCTGCATCGATGCAGCCGCCCGGTGTCGTGTCCTGCGCGTCCGTTCGGCGCGCGCCGGCGCGCCGCTGCGCCAGTTCGACCGCCAGCGCGAGCGCCGCGCGCAGGCTGCCGGCATCGGCGCGGCCGCTGCCGGCCAGATCGAGCGCGGTGCCGTGATCGACCGACGTGCGCACGAACGGCAGTCCGAGCGTGACGTTGACGCCATGACCGAAGCTCGCGTACTTCAGCGGCGCGAGCCCCTGG
This sequence comes from Burkholderiales bacterium, assembly GCA_037442465.1. GTDB lineage: Bacteria > Pseudomonadota > Gammaproteobacteria > Burkholderiales > Burkholderiaceae_F > DSNY01. Next base: position 800 of record JBBIQI010000130.1, on the reverse strand, counting down.
TCGTGGTACATCGCCAAGATCGCGTCGTAGCGGCGCGCGTTGGCCGGAACGAAGACCGTGTCGGCCGGCAGCGGACCGTCCAGCGCCATGCCGCGTGCGCGCAGTCGCTCGAGTGCGGGCGCGATGACATCGATCTCCTCGCGGCCCAGATGGCCGCCTTCGCCCGCGTGCGGATTCAGGCCGCACACGCCGATGCGCGGTGCCGCAATGCCAAACTTTGCGACCAGATCCGCGTGCAGCACTTCGAGCGCGGCGATGAGGCTCTCGATCGTGATCGCCTGCGGGACCTGCGCGAGCGGCAGATGCGTGGTCGCCAACGCCACCCGCAGCGGGTGCTCGGCTTCGCCGCCGACCAGCAGCATCACCACGTGCCGGGTGCCGGTCTTTTCCGCGAAGTACTCGGTGTGCCCGGTGAAGCGGATGCCGGCGTCGTTGAGCACGCCCTTGTGCACGGGCGCTGTGACGATCGCATCGAACTCGCCCCGCCGGGCGCCGGCGATCGCGCGGTCGAGGGTGGCGAGCACGTAGCGTGCGTTGCGCACGTCAAGTCGGCCGGCAACGACGGGCGCGGCGAGCGCGACGTGCTCGATCGACACGGTGCTCGGCAGCCGCGCCTGCGCGAAGAGCGAGCGATCGCCGATCAGCGCGCATTCGACGCCCGCCGGCAGCGCATCGAGCGCCGCTACCGCGATTTCCGGCCCGATCCCCGCGGGTTCGCCGGTAGTGAGCGCCAGGCGCATCGGAGGACTCAGAACGTGTGAACGAACCTCGCCCCTGAACCGTTGAGCGGTGCATGAGCG
>JBBIQI010000129.1:0-9665 GCA_037442465.1 Burkholderiales bacterium | reverse complement strand
GCGGCAACGATGAGCGTATCCGGACCGACCCTGACCGCACGCCGTTCGCTCGCGCTGCCGCTGCGCGCGGGCATCGTGCTGCTCGCGCTCGTCGTGTGGTTCGCCAACCTCGACGCGCGCCGGCTGATCAAGAGCGACGAGGGCCGCTATGCGGAGATCGCGCGCGAGATGGCGGCGAGCGGCGACTGGATCACGCCGCGGCTAAACGACATCAAGTACTTCTACAAGCCGCCGCTGCAGTACTGGGTAACCGCCGCGTTGTACCGGGCGTTCGGCATCGACGAGTGGACCGCGCGCCTGTGGAACGCGCTGACCGGGCTGGCGACGGTGTTGTTCACCGCGTACTTCGCCGCGCGGCTGTTCGGGACAGATCGGGGCGTCGTCGCCGGCATCGTGCTCGGCAGCAGCGCGCTGGTCGTCGTGCTGGCGCACGGACTGACGCTGGACATGGGGCTCGCGTGCTTCATGACGGTGACGCTCGGCGGCTTTCTTCTCGCACAGCGCGATGGGGCGACGGCGCAGCAGACACGCCGCTGGATGCTCGTCGCGTGGGCCGGCATGGCGCTGGGCGTGCTGTCCAAGGGGCTGCCGGCGCTCGTGCTGCCGGGGGCGGTGCTCGTTCTGTACTCGCTGTGGCAGCGCGATTTCGCGCCGTGGGGGCGGCTGCATCTCGGCAAGGGGCTGGCGCTGTTGCTGGCCATCGCCGCGCCATGGTTCGTCGCGGTGTCGCTCGCGAATCCGGAGTTCCCGCGCTACTTTTTCTGGCACGAACACGTCGAACGGTTCCTCACGCGCGTGCACGGGCGCTACCAGCCGTGGTGGTACTTCATCCCGGTGCTTGCCGGTGGACTGCTGCCGTGGACGCTGCTTGCGCCGCAGGCGCTGGCGCTCGGCGCGCGGCGCGACGCGGGCCTGCGGTTTCAGCCCGCGCGCGTGCTGTGGCTGTGGGTCGTCGTGATCGTCGTGTTCTTCTCCGCATCGTCGTCGAAACTCGCTTCGTACGTGCTGCCGGTGGTGCCGGCGTTCGCGGTACTGCTCGCGCTCGCACTGGCGCAGTGCTCGGTGCGCGCGCTGCGTCGGGCGCTCGCCCCGGTCGTCGTCGGCGCGCTCGTGGCGGCGGCGGCGACCCCTTGGCTCACACGGCTGCAATCGCGCGAGATCCCGGCCGAACTGTACGCGGCATTCGCACCGTGGGTCGCCGGCTCGATGCTGCTGCTGGCAGCCGGCCTGCTTGCCGCGTTGTGGCTCGATGCGCGCGGGCGGCGCGACGCGGCGCTCGCGGCAGCCGGTCTGGCGGGCCTGATCTGCATGCAAGGCGTGGTGACCGGCCACGACGCGTTCGCGCCGGCACAATCGGCGGCTGCGATCGCGCAGCGAATCCGGCCGCACGTGCGTCCGGACATACCTTTTTACAGCGTGAGCTTCTACGATCACACGCTGAACTTCTACCTCGGGCGCACCGTGACACTCGTGGAGCACAAGAACGAACTCGAGTTCGGCATCGCGCAGGAGCCGTACCGGTTCGTGCCGACTTTCGATGAATTCGCGCGCCGCTGGGCCGCCGACCGGGAGGCGCTGGCGATCACCTCGCGCGAGAACTTTCCGCGCGTTCAGGCGTCCGGGCTGCCGCTCGCAGTGATCGCCGAGGACACGCGGCGCGTGGTGTTCCGCAAGCCATGAACGCCACCGCGTTCGCGCTGCTCCTCACGGGCGTGCTGCTGAACGCGGCCGCGCAACTGCTGCTGAAGGCGGGGACCAACGCGCTGGGCGTGCTGACGCTGACGCGCGAGCACTGGTTTGCGACGACCTGCGCGGTGGCGTCCAACCCTCATATCCTCGCCGGCATCGCCTGCTACGTCGTCAGCGTCGGCGTCTGGATCGGCGCGCTGTCGCGCGTCGAAGTCAGCGTGGCGTATCCGCTGCTGTCGATCGGCTACGTCGTCAACGCGCTGGCCGCCTGGTATCTGTTCGGCGAGGCGGTGACGGTGCAACGCTGGCTTGGCATCGGCTGCATCGCGGTGGGTGTCTGGCTGCTGGTGAGGAGCGCATGAGCGAGGCCTACCTGCCGTTCGCGCGGCCGACGATCGACGAGGCGATGATCGCGGGTGTCGCCGCCGTGCTGCGTTCGAAGTGGATCGCCAGCGGCCCCAACGTCGTCGCTTTCGAGCGTGCGCTGTCGGACTACCATGGGGGGCGCCCGGTGCGGGTGATGACCTCGGCCACCGCCGCGCTCGAAATCGGACTGCGGCTGGCCGGGGTCGGTCCCGGCGACGAAGTCATCACCTCGGCGCAGACGTTCTTCGCCGCGGTCAACACGATCGTGCGGGCCGGCGCGAAGCCCGTTTTCGTCGATTGCGAGCTGGTCACGCGCAACATCCACCTGGCGCAGGTCGAGGCGGCGATCACGCCGCGCACCAAAGCGATCGTACCGACGCACTTTCCCGGCACGCTGGTCGACATGGACGCGCTGTACGCGCTGGCGCGCGCGCGCGGGCTGCGCGTGCTCGAGGACGCGGCACTTGCCATCGGTTCGCGCTGGCGCGGCCGGCCGGTCGGCAGCTTCGGCGATCTGGCGGCGTTCAGCTTCCATCCGAACAAGAACATCACGTCGATCGAGGGCGGCGCCCTCGTCGTCAACGACGAGGCGGAAGCCGCGCGCGTCGAGACGATGCGCTTCCACGGCATCGTGCGGCTGCCCGACGGCACGCGCGACGTCGAGGAAGCGGGCGGCAAGTTCAACCTGCCGGACGTCAACGCCAGCCTGGGGCTCGCGCAGCTTGCCCGGCTCGACGAATTTCTCGCCAGGCGGCGCCGACTGGTCGCGCATTACTTCGCGCACTTGCGCACCGAGCCGGCGTGCCTGCTGCCACCGCCGCTCGCCGACAACGGCTGTTCGTGGAACATGTTCTGCGTGCTGCTGCCGCTCGATCGCCTGCGCATCACGCGCAAGCGCTTCATCGATGCGATGCACGCGCGCGGCATCGGCGTCGGCATCTCGTACGAGGCGGCGCATCTGACCACGCTCGGGCGCCGACTCGGCTATCGCCCCGGGCAGTTTCCCAACGCCGAACGCATCGGTCGCGAAACGGTGACGCTGCCGCTGTTCGCCGACATGCGCGAGACCGATGTCGAGCGCGTCTGCGCGGCGATGGCCGACGTGCTGGCGCAGGAGGCGCGATGAGCCGCGCCCCCCAGGTGTCGGTGGTGATCCCCGTGTACAACGAGGAGGCGGTGCTCCCGCAACTGTTCGCGCGGCTGTATCCGGCGCTCGACGCGCTCGGCGTGCCCTACGAGGTGATCTTCGTCAACGACGGCAGCGCCGACCGCTCGGCTGCGCTGCTGCGCGAGCAGTTCCAGCGCCGGCCCGACGTGACGCGGGTGGTGCTGTTTAACCGCAACTACGGCCAGCACATGGCGATCATGGCCGGGTTCGAGCGCTGCCGCGGCGAGCGCATCGTCACGCTGGACGCAGACTTGCAGAACCCGCCGGAGGAGATCGGCAAACTGCTCGCGGCGATGGACGCCGGACACGACTACGTCGGCACGATCCGCCGGCTGCGGCGCGACCGGCTGTGGCGGCGCGCGGCATCGCGCATGATGAACAAGTTGCGCGAGCGAACCACGCTTATCCGCATGACCGACCAGGGCTGCATGATGCGCGCGTACAGCCGCGACATCGTGCGTGCGCTCGTCGCTTCGCGCGAGATCAGCACCTACATCCCGGCGCTCGCCTATACGTTTGCCGCGCACCCCACCGAGGTCGAGGTCGCGCACGAGGAGCGGGCCGCCGGCCAGTCGAAGTATTCGCTGTACCGGCTGATCCGGCTGAACTTCGACCTGGTGACCGGCTTCACCATCATGCCGCTGCAGGTCTACTCGCTGCTCGGCACGCTGGTGTCGCTGGTCTCGCTCTTCTTCTTCGCGTTGCTGGCGGCGCGCCGCGTGCTGTACGGGCCGGAGGGCGAAGGCGTGTTCACGCTGTTTTCGATCGCGTTCCTGCTGCTGGGCATCGCGTTGTTCGGTATCGGGCTGCTCGGTGAGTACGTCGGCCGCATCTACCAGCAGGTTCGCGAGCGGCCGCGCTACATGGTGCAGGCGGTGTTGGAGAGCGACGCCGAGCCCGTCCCGGCCGAACCTCCTGTGGCCGCCGAGCGGCCGCGCGACGAAGCGCGTGCCCGCAACGACGCATGAACGCCGCGCCGCGCCGCCCTCGTGCGGTGGTCTTCGCGTATCACAACGTCGGCGTGCGCTGCTTGCGCGTGCTGCTCGCGCACGAGGTTGACGTGCGGCTCGTCGTCACGCACGAGGACCGGCCCGACGAGGCGATCTGGTTCGACAGCGTGGCCGCCGTCGCGCGCGAGTGCGAATTGGACGTCGTCGCCCCGCCGGATCCGAACGCACCGGACTTCGTCGCCCGTGTCCGCGCGCTCGCGCCCGACTTCCTGTTCTCGTTTTACTACCGGCAGCTGCTCGGCGAACCGCTGCTCGCCGCCGCCGCGCGCGGTGCGTACAACATGCACGGCTCGCTGCTGCCCAAGTACCGCGGTCGCGTGCCGGTGAACTGGGCGGTGATCCGCGGCGAACGCGAAACCGGCGCCACGCTGCACCGGATGGTCGCCAAACCCGATGCCGGCGCGATCGTGGCGCAAGAAGCGGTGCCGATCCTGCCCGACGACACCGCGGCAGAAGTCTTCGCGAAAGTCACCGTCGCCGCCGAGATCGCGCTCGACCGCGTGCTGCCGCGGTTGGTCGCGGGCACCGCCGAACACCGCGAACAGGACCTGAAGGCGGGCTCGTATTTCGGCGGCCGTCGGCCCGAAGACGGCCGCATCGACTGGTCGCAGGACGCGCACGCGATCCACAACCTCGTGCGCGGTGTCGCGCCCCCTTATCCCGGCGCCTTCACCACGGTAGCCGGCCGTCCCGCGCGGATTCTGCGCACGCGCGTGCTCGCACAGGTCGCGCCGCGCTCGCCGGCGCCGGGCATGTACGTCGAGCGCGGACGCCTGCTGGCGGACTGCGGCCGCGGCGTGCTGCAGGTGCTGCGGCTCGAGATCGACGGCGTGCCGGTCGATGCCGCGGCGTTCGGCGCGAGGTTCGGACCCGACAAGATCTCCATCGGATGAACGCCCCATGAAGAAGATCCTGATCCTCGGTGTCAACGGCTTCATCGGCCACCACCTTTCGCACCGCATCCTGCGCGACACCGACTGGCACGTATTCGGCATGGACATGCAGGACGACCGCATCGCCGACCTGCGCGGCAATCCGCGCTTCACCTTCTTCGAAGGCGACATCACGATCAACCGCGAGTGGATCGAGTACCACGTGAAGAAATGCGACGTCGTGCTGCCGCTGGTGGCGATCGCCACGCCGGCGACCTACGTGCGCGAACCGCTGCGCGTGTTCGAACTGGACTTCGAGGCCAACTTGCCGATCGTCCGCGCCTGCGTGCGGTACCGCAAGCGCGTCGTGTTTCCGTCGACCTCCGAGGTCTACGGCATGTGCCGCGACGCCGAGTTCGACGCGGAAAACTCGGAGCTGGTGCTCGGCCCGATCGGCAAGCCGCGCTGGATCTACGCGTGCGCGAAGCAGCTGATGGACCGGGTGATCCACGCCTACGGCATGGAGCAGGGGCTCGACTACACGCTGTTTCGCCCGTTCAACTGGATCGGGCCGGGGCTCGACTCGATTTACGCGCCCAAGGAGGGCAGCTCGCGTGTCGTCACGCAATTCCTCGGCCACATCGTGCGCGGCGAGCCGATCAAGCTGGTCGACGGCGGCGCGCAGAAACGCACCTTCACCTACGTCGACGACGGCATCGGTGCGCTGATGAGAATCATCGCCAACCCGGGCGGGGTGGCGACCGGCAAGATCTACAACATCGGCAACCCGGCGAACAATTACTCGGTGCGCGAGCTGGCGACGATGATGCTTGACATCGCCCGGCGCATCCCCGAATACCGCGACCGCGCCGCGCAGGTCACGCTCGTCGAGACGACCGCCGGCGCGTACTACGGCGCCGGCTACCAAGACGTAAACAATCGCGTGCCGAAGATCGACAACACGAAGCGCGATCTGGGCTGGGCGCCGCAGGTGGCGATGGAAGATGCGCTCGCGCGCATCTTCGACGCGTACCGAACGCACGTCGCCGACGCCCGCACGCTGGTCGAATAGCGGCGCGATGTCGAATCGCGCGCTGCGTCTCGCACTGAAGGTCGACGTGGACACGTATCGCGGCACGCGCGAAGGCGTGCCGCGGCTGGTCGAACTGCTGCAAGAGCACGGCGCCGGCGCGACCTTTCTGTTCAGCCTCGGTCCCGACCACACCGGGCGCGCGATCCGGCGCGTTTTCCGTCCGGGCTTCTTCGCCAAGGTCAGGCGCACGTCGGTCGCCTCGCACTATGGAGTCAGGACGCTGCTGTACGGCACGCTGCTGCCGGGCCCGGACATCGGGCGGCGCTGCGCGGGCCCGATGCGCGCGGTGCGCGACGCCGGCTTCGATGTAGGTATCCATTGCTGGGACCACGTGGCCTGGCAGGATTTCGTCGCGCGCGCGGGTGCGGCCTGGACCGAGCGGCAACTGCGGCTCGCGGTCGCGCGCTTCGGCGACGTTTTCGGGCAGGCACCGCGCGTGCACGGTGCCGCCGGCTGGCAGATGAACGCGTACGCGCTTCGCCTGCTCGACTCGCTGGGATTCGCGCTGGCGTCCGATGCCCGCGGCACGCATCCCTTCGTGCCGGTCGTCGACGGTCAGACGCTGCGCTGCCCGCAACTGCCGACGACGTTGCCGACGCTCGACGAGTTGATCGGCCGCGCAGGCTGCGACGCGTCGAACGTCGCCGAGCGACTGCTGGATCTCACCGCGCATCCCGCGCCGGCCGGCCATGTCTACACGCTGCACGCCGAGCTCGAAGGGATGAAGCTCGCGCCGGTGTTCGACCGCCTGCTGGCCGGCTGGCGCGCGCAGGGCTACGAACTCGTCTCGCTGTCCGATTTCGCGCGCGGGCTCGATCCGGCCGCGCTGCCGCGGCATCGCGTCGTCGACGGCCGCGTGCCCGGGCGTTCGGGGAGCGTGCTCGTGCAGGCCGCGGCGGTGTGAGACGGCGCTATAAGTTGCGCTGCAGGAAGCGCGGAATCGACAGCGCGTCGATGAACCGCCCGATGCGCGCGGCCACCGTCGGCTTATTCGACGAGCCGTCGAGGCGGATCAGCACCGGGCCGCCGTGCGGAGCGCGCGCCGTGCGCGGCGCTTTTTCCGTCGCGTCGCGCGCAAGCGGCATCGGCGCCTCGGCGCGAGCCGCGACGGCCGGCCTTTCGGGTGTGGCAGCGCGCGTGGAGGAATCGAGCACGGGACCCAGCCACTCCAGGATCGGCTGCCACTGCGCCAGATCCGCTTCGACTTTCGACGGCGGCAGGTCGAACACGCTCAGGCCCTGATCGACGCAGCGCACATAGGTCTGCGTCTCGCGCAGCGCGCCGATGAAGGCGATGTTGTGCGACTGTGCCCACAGCCGAATCGTTTCGCCCGCTTTGGTGCGTGCGTCGAGCCGCATGCCGACCGCGGCGACCTTGCAGCGGCCGCTCGCCACGCGCGGCAGCGTCAGCAGCTCGGCGTAACACTCCGCGGCCGATTCGCGGTCGAAAGCGGAGTTGCACACCGGCATCACGATCGCGTCCGCGTACATCACGACGCGCGCCAGATCGAAGCCGCGCAGCCCGCCCGGCGTGTCGAGTACGACGTGCGCGATGCCTGCGGGCGGGCGCACGACGTTCTTCGGATCGACCTTCCAGCCGACGATCGCCGAACGCCGCCGTTCGTTGCGGCGGCGCAGCCAGGCGTGCGTCGAAAGCTGACGGTCGACGTCGCCGAGCAGCACCGGCGTGCCGCGGCGTTCCAGGTAGGCCGCCAGATGCGTCGCCAGCGTGCTCTTGCCGCTGCCTCCCTTGCGATTGACGACTGCGACCACGGGCATGTCAGTTCGCCTCCGGCGACAGGCGCGGCGCGGTCGTTCGCCCTGACGGCGAAGCGCGCGGCGCGCAAGTTCGGTCGATTACAGCATCGGCTGCCGGCCGACGCACGCCGAAGAATAAGCGGGAAGGCGCGGCATTTATCGAGTCTTTCGACACTGCGACCGGTCTACCCGTCGGTGCGGCCGCGCGGTCCGGGATCGAGCGGCGCGAAGCGGAAGGGTGCGGCCAGTGCGGCCAGAATCGGCTTGTCGCGCCCGTACAGGTCGGCACGGAAGTGCAGCGTGCCGTCGGCGTCGACCGTCGCGGTGAAGTACAGCAGCATCACGGGCACCGTGTGCCGGACCGGCAAGGTCTGCGTCCGACCGCTGGCGATCGCCTCGCGCATTTTTTCGTCGGACCAGTGCAGCGGGTCGTCCAGCAGCAACCGCGCCAGCTCCAGCGGCCGCTCCACGCGGATGCAGCCCGAACTGAACGCGCGGGTGGTTCGCTCGAACAGCTCGCGCGCCGGCGTGTCGTGCAGGTACACCGAGTGTTCGTTCGGGAACATGAACTTGATCGCGCCCAGCGGATTGTCCCCGCCCGGCGCCTGCACGATCTGGTACGGGAACGCGCGCGGGTTCGCGCGATACGACGCCCAGTCGATCGCCGCCGGATCGACCCGGCGGCCCGCGGCATCGACCACGCGCATCGCGTGGCGGTCGAGATATGCCGGATCCGCCAGCACCCTCGGCAGCACGTCCTCGCGCAGGATCGTCGGCGGCACGTTCCACTCCGGATTGAGCACGAGGTAGCTCATTCGCGAGCGCAACTCCGGCGTCCTGCGATAAGGCCGGCCGACGACCACGCGCGCCGACCACACGGGTGCGCCGGCAAGCCAGAACTGCGCCGTGAAACCGGCGATGTCGACCAGCAGGTAGTCGCCGGTCAGGTCGCGCGCGACCCAGCGCAGGCGTTCGAGATTGGCACGCACCTGCGCAACTCGTTCGCCCACGCCGACGTTCAGCGCGGCGATCGTGGCGCGGCCGACAACGCCGTCGGCCTCGAGCCCATGGCGCGACTGGAAGCGTCGCACGGCGGCCTCGAGTGCGGCATCGAAGACGTCGCCCGCGTCGTCTACGGCGAGGTCGCCGCCGGCGCGCAGCCGCGCGCGCAGTTGCGCCACGCGCGGTCCCGTCGCGCCGACTTCGAGCTTCGGCCCGGGCGCCACCGCAGGCCAGCCGCCGCCGTGCTCGACCGCGCGCAGTTGTGCGAGCGCAGCGCGCAGATCCCGATACACGCGCAGCCGCGGCGCCAGCTGCTCGAGCGCGGCGGTCGCATCGGGTGCGGCGAGCAGCCCGCTCAATACGGCGACGGGGTCGACGCCATCGAGCGTGCGCGCGAAGTTCCAGCCGCGCGTGATCGCACGCGGATCGGCCTTGCCGAAGTACAGGTGGTACGCGAGCCGCACGAAGGCGTCGGTGGCGAGAAGGTCGCGCTGCGCGAAGGCGCGAACGCGCTCGGCTTCGTCGGCTGCCGGCGCGGGCGGCGCCGCCAGCCGCGCGGCGTGATAGTCGTCCGGGTCGAGGCCGTGCGTCGCGCTGGCAGCGATCGCGGCGGCGAGGGAAGCCATGCGCGCCGGTTCCGCCCACAGCGGCGCAAAGCCGCGGCGTTCGTACAGCGACGCGATCAACGCGCGCGCGGCCGTCGATCCG
>JBBIQI010000128.1:0-9763 GCA_037442465.1 Burkholderiales bacterium | reverse complement strand
GCGCGCGTGGCGCTCGACCGCTTCGTGCGCGATGTTCAGCGCGCCGCCCGGCAGACCGTCGAGCGCGGCGCGCGCCTGCGCCCATGTGAACTCGGCGCGCGCGCGTTGCAGGTCCGCCAGATGCGGCGGCGGCCGCAGCGCGGCGAGGTTCTTGCGGATGACGGCAGGTCGCATCGGGCAGTGCCGGTGAGGATGCAAACCACACGCGCCGCGCGAGCAGGGCCGCGCGCGCAACTTGACGGTAGGCGATGCAATTCGCCGCGCATTGACACCTGTCAAGCGCCCCTGCGCGCGCGGTGTCGGCGTCAGTTGACGACGCGCCAGCTGCCGTCCGGCTGACGGCACGCGGTGCCGACCACCTGCTCCTTCTTGCCGCCGATCACCGCATCGATCGTGTACTCGCGGCACGGCCCCTGCGCGCTTTCGATCGTGCGCGTCGGCGTCACGGTGTAGACGTTGCCGGTATCGGGGTTGCGCCACTGCGACGGCACGCCGGTGCGCACCGTCTCGAGCGTGTGCGCGGTCTTGATGCGGTCCTGCTCGTCCATCGAGCGGCCGACTGCACCGCCGATCGCCGCACCGACGAGGGTGCCGATGATCGTCGCCGTCGTGCGGCCGTGGCCGCCGCCGACCTGCGAGCCGAGTACGCCGCCGATCACGCCGCCGACGATCATCCCGGTCTGCTCCTGGGTGGGTGGCGACGCGCAAGCGGCGAGCGCGGCGAGGCTCGCGGCCGCGAGACCGCGCGTAAGAATCGATGACTTGTCCATGATTGGCCTCCGGCGGTTCCGGTCGAGCGAAGGCGCAAACTACCTCGCCGTCGGTCGGAACGCTGAATCCACCTTAGGCCGCGCGCGCCAGCGCGAATTGATGGCCGTCAAGCGCACGGTCCGCGCGGCGCGATCGGCGCGGGCGTGGCGGGCACGCGTTCCATTGATCGTTTCTTATCGTCGGGACGCGCGCCAACCGCCTCGCGTGCGCATGCTTCGGGCCCCGTCATTCCGAGCCAAGGGCGAGAAATCTGCCCTGCTCGCAGTGCCGAGATCCCTCGCTGCGCTCGGGATGACGGAACGGGCGACAGCCAGCGCGCAGCGAACTCGCAAGGTGGGAGTGTCACGAGGTTGGAGCATCCTCAAGAAGCCGCCAGGAACTTCTCGACCAGCCGCACCCAGAAGGTGGCGCCCAGCGGCAGCAGCTCGTCGTTGAAGTCGTACGACGCATTGTGCAGCGTGCACGGACCGAGCCCGTGGCCGGCGGCGCGGTGCGAACCGTCGCCGTTGCCGATGAACACGTACGCTCCGCGCTTGACCTTCAGCATGTAGGCGAAGTCCTCCGACCCCAACGTCGGCTCGTAGTTGCGCTTGACGTTGGCCGCACCCACGATGTCGTCCATCACGCTCGCGGCGAACTCGGCTTCGGCCGGATGGTTGACCGTCGGCGGGTAGTTCCACTTGAACTCGACGTGCGCTTCGGCGCCGTGCGCCTCGGCGGTCAGTTGCGCGATGCGCTTCATGCGCTCCTCGATGAGCGCGGTGACGGCGTCGCTGAAGGTGCGCACGGTGCCGGCGATCGTCGCGACGTCCGGCACCACGTTGGTCGCGTCGCCGGCGTGGATCATCGTGATCGACAGCACCGCGGCGTCGATCGGCTTCTTGGCGCGCGTGACGATGCCCTGCAGCCCCTGCGCGATCTGCACCGCGACGAACACCGGATCCACACCCAGGTGCGGCAGCGCCGCGTGCGTGCCGCGGCCGATGATCCGGATCTCGAACTCGTTGCTCGAGGCCATCATCGGCCCGGGCGTGACGCCGAACTCGCCGACTTTGAGCCCCGGCCAGTTGTGCATGCCGAACACCGCGTCGCACGGAAACTTCTCGAACAGCCCGTCGTCGATCATGCGCTGTGCGCCGGCGCCGCCTTCTTCGGCGGGCTGGAAGATCAGCACGACGGTGCCGTCGAACGGCCGCGTCTGCGCCAGATACCTGGCCGCGCCGAGCAGCATCGCCGTGTGGCCGTCGTGCCCGCATGCATGCATCTTGTTCGGATACACCGAGCGGTGCGCGAACTGGTTGGCTTCCGCAATCGGCAGCGCGTCCATGTCGGCGCGCAGCCCGATCCCGCGGGGCGAGGTGCCGTTGCGTATCACGCCGACCACGCCGGTGCCGCCGAGCCCGCGGTGGACCTCGATGCCCCATTCGGCGAGCTTGGCCGCGACCAGATCGGCGGTGCGCTTTTCCTCGAAGCGCAACTCCGGGTGCGCGTGGATATCGCGGCGGATTGCCTGGATTTCGGAACGAAAGCGGACGATGGGTTCGAGCAGGTTCATCGGCGGGACGAGGCGGATGGGGCAGGTCGCAGCTTACGCAAATCGCGGCGCCGGCCGGCGGACCCGGCGCCAAGGCTACGCGGCGCGTAGGGGAAAGCCACGGCGCGCCACGGACCTGGCGCGTCGTCGCCGACCGGCGCAAACTCCGTCAGGCGGCGCCGGCGCGTCCGACGCGCTGCGCCGGCGCTTGGCTCAACCATCGCAGGAGGCAGCCATGTCGATCGCTCCGAGTCTCACCCGTTACCTCGAACGGTGCGGCGCCCGCTACGAGGTCTGCACCCACGCCCACAGCAGCACCAGCGCGCAGACGGCGCGCCTGGCGCACGTGCCGGAGCATCAGCTTGCGAAGTCGGTGATCCTGGAGGACGACGCCGGCTGCGTGATGGCGGTCGTGCCGGCGGATTCGCGCGTGCGCATCGGCGAGGTCGCGCGTTTGCTCGGCCGGCACGACCTGCATCTGGCGGACGAGCCGCGCATCGCGGAGCTGTTTTCCGACTGCGAAGTCGGTGCCGTGCCCGCGCTCGGCATGGCGTGGGGTGTGGAGACGGTGGTCGACGACGATCTCGACGAAAACGCCGAGATCTACATCGAAGCCGGCGACCACGAAGCGCTGCTGCGCATGTCGGGCGAGCAGTTCAACGCGCTCATGCGCGACGCCAAGCACGGGCACTTCAGCCGGCCGGTCGCGCACTGACGCGGCCGCCGGCGCGCGCGGCGGCCGGCCCCCACAGACGGTGCGATTGCTCTTATGCGACGCGGCGCGCTCGCGACCACGTCCTCACGCCTTCTCACTTCACCAGCAGGCGAAAAGCGCGCGGCGCGCCGGGCTCGCGCTTGGGCAGCTCCACCCGCAGCACGCCGTCGCGGCAGGTCGCCCGCGCCTCGTCGGCGCGCACCGGCACCGGCAGCGGAATCACGCGACGGAATGCGCCGAACGCGCACTGGCGCACGCGCCACTGGCCGTGGATGTCGTCGGACTCGTAGCGCTTCTCGCCGCTGACTACGAGCGCATCGCCGATGACCTGCAGGTCGAGGTCCTCGCGGCTCATGCCGGGGACTTCGACGCGGACGACGACGCGCCGATCGTCCTCGATCACGTCGCTCGCCAGCAGCGCCCAGCCCGGTGGCGGCGGCTCGCCTTCGGCACGCGCCGGCTGCACCTGGCGCGAACCGCCGCGAAAGCGCGTCAGCGCATCGGCGGCCTGCGCGCGCACGCGCTGCCAGCCGCTCTCGACCGATTCCCAGGCGTCGGCAAAGGTGCGTTTCAGGGCGTCGATGGGATTGCTCATGGCTTCCTCCGCCACCGGCTGCTCAGGCGACCTTGACCTCGATGCGGCGCGGCTTGGCCTGCTCGACCTTCGGGATGTGCAGCTTGAGCACGCCGTCCTTGAAGACTGCCTCGCTCTTTTCGGTGTCCAGTTCGCGGCTCAGCGCAAAGCTGCGCCGGTAGCGCGGCGCCTGGATCTCGGCCACCACCGCCTCCATCTTCTCGGGCACGCCGAGGCTGATTTCGCCCTCGATCGTCAGCGACTCGCTGTCGGCGCGCACCGCAAGCTTGTCTTTCGGCACGCCCGGCAGGTCCGCGTACACGGTGATGCCGGCATCGTCTTCGACGATGTCCACCGGCGGCAGCAGCACGGGTTCGTCGCGCCGCACTTCGGCCGGCGCATTGCTCCTCGTTTCCGTCATCGTTCGCCTCCTCGTCAGTTGATCGCGATGCGCCGCGGTTGCGCGTCGGCGCGGCGTTTGATCGAAATGTGCAGTAGCCCGTCGCGATAGGTCGCGTCGACCTGCGCGGCATCGACGTCATCCGGCAGGCTGATCACCCGCTTGAAGCTGCCGGCGATCCGCTCGTTCGCGTACACGCGGACCTTGTCGCCCGCCGGCGGCAGGTCCGAGGCGCGTTCGCCCTCGATCGTCAGCACACCCTTGTGGATCTCGACCTTGACGCGCTGCGGATCGACGCCGGGAGCGAAAGCGTAGATCTCGACCGACGATGGCGTGTGTCCGATGTTCAGCGCCGGAAAACCGCCGCGGCGGCCGGCGCGGATATTGACGGGCATGCCGTCGAACAACTGCTGCATCTCGCGGCTCAGGCGATCGAGTTCGGCGAACAGATCGCCGGCCGGCGCAAAGAACGATGGAAACATGTTCGCTGCCCTCCTTGTCACGTTGCACAGTCCGACGGCGCGCCCGGCGCCGTCGCGCTTCAGATAGTGGTCGCCGCCGACGGCTTCAAGGCCCCGGGCCACCGCACTGGTGTCACGCATCGGCTCGCGCAGGCCCCTACAATGCCCGGGCCATCCCACGCAGGGGTCCGAAGTCATGAACAAGCCGCACGAACCCACCGTGGCCGCGCCGACGGCCGCCGCGCTCGAAATGATCGACCGGCTGATCGCGTTTCCGACCGTCAGCCGCGACTCGAACCTGGGCCTGATCGAGTTCGCGCGCGACTACCTAGCGGGGCTTGGCGTCCGCCCGCAGCTCGTCTACGACCGCCGCGAGAACAAGGCGAATCTGTTCTGCTCGCTCGGCGACGAGGCGGCGATGCGATCGGGCGGGCTCGTGCTGTCGGGGCACACCGACACCGTGCCGGTTGACGGCCAGGACTGGGCAAGCGATCCGTTCCGCGCCGCGCACCGCGACGGCCGCATCCACGGCCGCGGCAGCGCCGACATGAAGGGCTTCATCGCGATCGCGCTGGCGTATGCACCGCAGTTCCTCGCCGCGCACGAGCGCACGCCGATCCATCTGGCGCTCACTTACGACGAGGAAACGACCTTCGTCGGCGTGCGCGGGCTGGTGGCCGATCTGGCCGAACGCGGCATCCGGCCGGCCGGCTGCATCATCGGCGAGCCCACGGACATGCAGGCGATCGTCGCCCACAAGGGCAAGCGCGACTTCTGCTGCCGCGTGCGCGGGCGCGAGGCGCATTCGGCGCTGACACCGACAGGGGTCAACGCGATCGAATTCGCCGCGCGGCTGATCGCGTACATCCGCGCCGTGGCCGACCGCATGAGCCGCGAGGAGCCGCGCGATGCGCGTTTCGGCGTGCCGTATACGACGCTGCAGACCGGTACCATCGCGGGCGGCATCGCGACCAACGTCGTGCCGCGCGACTGCGAGTTCACCTTCGAGCTGCGCAACATCCCGGCCACGCCGACCGATCCGCTGGTCGACGAGATCGTCGGCTACGCCAAGCGCGAGCTGCTGCCCGAGATGCGGCGCGTCGCGGACGACGCCGACATCGCATTCGAACAGGGGCTGAACCTGCCCGCGTTCGGCATCGCGCCGGATGCGCCGGTCGTGCGGTTCGCGCAGCAACTGGCGCGCACCGCGCACCTGGGCGCCGGTGCGGTCAGCTTCGCCACCGAAGCGAGCATCTTCATGAACGCCGGCATCCCGACCGTCGTGCTCGGCCCCGGCTCGATCGAACAGGCGCACAAGCCGAACGAGTACATCAGCTACGCGCAGGTCGCCGCCTGCGAGCAGTTCTTCGCGCGGCTGATCGAAGCGCCGCTGCCGCGGCTTTAGACGGAGCGCCTCCCCGCGAGGGTGGCGAGCCGCCGCGACCGCCGGCGGCGCGCACGCCCCGCCGCTTGCCGGAGCGACGGCGCCGACCATCCGGGCTAGCATTGCCGCATGCCTCCCACCGGTTCCGACGTCGAGGTCGTGCGCGCCGCGTGCCCGCACGACTGCCCCGATACCTGCGCGATGCTGGTCACCGTCGAGAAGCGCGACGGCAAGCGCGTCGCGGTCAAGATCGCCGGCGATCCCGCGCATCCGCCCACCGCCGGCAGCCTGTGCACGAAGGTCAGCCGGTATCTGGAACGCACTTATCACCCGGAACGCGTGCTGCATCCGCTCAAGCGCGTCGGCCGCAAGGGCGAAGGGCGCTTCGTGCGCGTGCGCTGGGACGAGGCGCTCGCCGATATCGCCGCGCGCCTGCAGGCCATCGCCGGGGTCGATCCGCAGCGCATCGTGCCCTACAGCTACGCTGGCACGATGGGGCTGGTGCAGGGCGAGGCGATGGCGAGCCGCTTGTTCCACAAGCTCGGCGCGAGCTTTCTGGACCGCACGATCTGCGCGACCGCCGGCGGCGAAGGGCTGCACGCCACGCTCGGCGTGCGCGCCGGCACCGATGTCGAGCAGTTCGAGCACAGCAAGCTGATCGTCTTCTGGGGCGGCAACCCGATCGCGTCGAACCTGCACCTGTGGAGTCGCGCGCAGCAGGCCAAGCGACGCGGTGCCAGGCTCGTCGCGATCGACCCGTACCGCTCGCTGACCGCGGACAAGTGTCACCGGCACATCGCGCCGCTGCCCGGCACCGACGGCGCGCTTGC
Organism: Burkholderiales bacterium; assembly: GCA_037442465.1. Classification (GTDB taxonomy): domain Bacteria; phylum Pseudomonadota; class Gammaproteobacteria; order Burkholderiales; family Burkholderiaceae_F; genus DSNY01. The sequence continues at coordinate 3,094 of JBBIQI010000128.1, read as the reverse complement.
GCTGGGGCTGGCGCACGTGCTGATCCGCGAGGGCTGGATCGACCGCGATTACGTGGCGCGCCACACGCTCGGATTCGAAGCGTTTGCCGAGCGCGTGCGCGCGTACGACCCGGGGCGCGTCGCCGCGATCTGCGGCATCACGGCCGGCGAGGTCGAATCGCTCGCGCATGACTACTGGCACCTGCGCCCGGCCGCCATTCGTCTGAACTACGGGATGCAGCGCTGCCGCGGCGGCGGCAATGCCGTGCGCGCGGTCGCCTGCCTGCCCGCGCTCGCCGGGCACTGGCGCGACCCCGCCGGCGGGCTGCTGCTGTCGACCAGCGGGCTGTTCGACCTCGATGCAGAGCACCTGTATCGCCCCGACCTGCTCGCCGGACGCAGGCCGCGCACGATCAACATGAGCACGATCGGCGACGATCTGCTGCACGCGCAGCCGCCGATCGAGGCACTCGTCGTGTACAACAGCAACCCGGTGGCGGTTGCGCCGGACGCACGCAAGGTCGCTCAGGGCTTCGCGCGCGAAGACCTGTTCACGGTCGTGCTCGAGCAGTTCCTGACCGATACGGTCGACTACGCCGACTACGTGCTGCCGGCGACCACGCAGCTCGAACATCTGGATGTCGTCAAGCCGTACGGGCACCTGTATGTAGTGGCCAACAACCCGGCGATCGAGCCGCTCGGCGAGGCGCTGCCCAACAGCGAGATCTTTCGCCGGCTTGCCGCGCGCATGGGTTTCACGGAAGACTGCTTCCGCGAGAGCGACGAAGACATCGCCGCGCGCGCGTTCCGCAAGCAGGGCGCGACCGCGAACTACGACTGGCGCATCGCGAAGGCGCAGGGCTGGCAACGGCTCGACCTGCCGGCGCCTTACGCGCCGTTTGCCGACGGCGGCTTCGCCACGCCGTCGGGCAAGTGCGAGTTCTACTCGCAGCGGCTCGCGGCGCAGGGTCTCGATCCGCTGCCCGACTACGTGGCGCCGTACGAAGGGCCGACCAGCAACCCGCAGCTCGCCGCGCGTTTTCCGCTGGCGCTCATCTCGCCGCCGGCGCGCAACTTCCTGAACTCGACCTTCGTCAACGTCAAGAGCCTGCGCGACGCCGAAGGCGAGCCGTCGCTGGAGATCCATCCGCACGACGCCGCCGCGCGCGGCATCCGCGACGGCGAGCGCGTGCGCGTGTTCAACGACCGCGGATCGTTCGAGCTCGCGGCGCGGGTGACCGACCGCGCGCGGCCGGGCGTGGTCGTTGCGCTGTCGATCTGGTGGAAGAAGCTGACAGCCGACGGCCGCAACGCGAACGAAGTCACGAGTCCGGCGCTGACCGACCTCGGACGCGCGCCGACCTTCTACGATTGCCTGGTCGAGGTCGAGCGCGCAGCGGGCCAGGCATGCGCATGAATTCGAACGCCCGCGGCGCGGGCGCGCTGGGCATGGCGTGGACGATCGCGCGCGTGGCCGGCATCGACATCCGCATCCACGTCACCTTCCTGCTGCTGCTGGCGTGGTTCGCGCTCGTGTCGGCGGCGCAGACGCGCACGCTCGCGGGCACGCTCGGCGGCGTGGGGTTCGTCGTTGTCGTGTTCGTCTGCGTCGTCCTGCACGAGCTGGGGCACGCGTTCGTCGCCCGCCGCTACGGCGTGCGCACGCGCGACATCACGCTGCTGCCGATCGGCGGGGTGGCGCGGCTGCAGCGCATGCCGAGCTCGCCGCGCGCCGAGATCGCGATCGCGGCCGCCGGCCCGGCGGTCAACCTGGCGATCGCGCTCGCGCTGGCGGCGGCATTGTCGGCGGCGGACGAGCCGCTGATGGCGCTGCCGCACGGCGAGGCGTCGCTGCTGCAGAGCCTGTTCGCGGTGAATCTGGCGTTGGCGCTGTTCAACCTGATCCCGGCTTTTCCGATGGACGGCGGCCGCATGTTGCGGGCGGCGTTGGCCCTGCGGCTGGGGCAGTTGCGCGCGACGACCGCCGCCGCGCGTATCGGCCAGGCGATCGCGGCCGTGTTCGCGGTGGTCGGCGTGTTCTTCAATCCGCTGCTGGTGCTGATCGCCGTGTTCGTCTGGTTCGGTGCCGCGCTGGAAGCGGCCGACGCGCAACTGCGCGCGGCGTTGGGGCGGGTGCCGCTCGCCGACGCCCTGATCCGCGACTTTCGCGTGCTCGCACCCGACGAGCCGCTGGCGCGCGCGGTCGAGCTGACGCTGACCGGCACGCAGAAGGACTTCCCGGTGTTGGACGACGGGCGCCTGGTCGGCCTGTTGACGCAGCGCGCGCTGCTGGAGGCGCTGCGCCGGCGCGGCGCGACGGCCGCGGTGGCCGAGGCGATGAGACCGGCGTTCGCCCGCGCCGCGCTGCGCGACTCGCTCGACGACGTGTGGCGCGCGCTGAGCGACGGTGACGAGCACCTGGTGCCGGTGCTCGACGACGGGCGACTCGTCGGGCTGATCGACGCCGACAACCTCGTCGAGCTGGCGCGCATACTCGACGCGCTCGACCGTCGCGCCGGCTGAGGCGTCGCACGCTGCGATCGCCTGCGGGAACGTTCGACTGCCGCCGCCGCGCCATGGCCATCGACACGCTCGAACCGATGCAGCGGCATGCGCAGCTCGTCGCCGCGCTGCGTGCGCAATTGGGCGGCGCTGCGGTCGAGACGATCGAGACGCACATCTCGACCGTGCTGCTCGCGGGCGAGCATGCCTACAAGCTGAAGAAGCCGGTCGACCTGGGCTTCCTCGACTTCACGACGCTCGCGGCGCGCAGGCGGTTCTGCGAGCAGGAGCTGCGGCTGAATCGCCGCACGGCGCCGCAGCTGTACCTGGACGTCGTGCCGATCACCGGTAGCGTGCAGGCGCCGCGGCTGGGCGGCACGGGCGAGCCGATCGACTGGGCGGTACGGATGCGCCGCTTCGCCGCCGCGGATACTCTCGACGCGCGCGCGCGTGCGCTCCGCCTGGATGAGGCCTGCATCGACCGGCTCGCCGCCGCGATCGCCGCCTTCCACATGCAGGCGCCGCGCGTGCCCGCGGCGAGCCCGCTGGGGTCGGCCGGCGTGGTCGCGCGCTGGATGCTGGACAACGTCGACAGCATGCGCGAGCACGCCGC
>JBBIQI010000127.1:0-9775 GCA_037442465.1 Burkholderiales bacterium | reverse complement strand
CGCGCCGACGTGCCGCGCCTGCAGCGGCGGCTGGCGCAACTGGTCGTGCGCCATCGCTGGCTGCAAGCGGCGCTCGAAGCCGCCTGCCGCGCGCACAACGGCGCCGACGCCCTGCACGCGCTGCTCGCGCGGCAGGCGTATCGGCTCGCCTCGTGGCGCGTCGCCGCCGACGAAATCAACTACCGGCGCTTCTTCGACGTCAACGATCTGGCGGCGCTCCGCATGGAGGACGAAGCGGTGTTCGACGCCACGCATGCGCGGCTGCTGGCGTGGACCGCGGCCGGCGCGATCGACGGACTGCGCGTCGATCACCCGGACGGGCTGCTCGATCCGCGCCGGTACTTCGAGCGGCTGCAGCGCGGACATCTGCGCGCCGCGCGCCTGGCGGACAGCCGCATCGATGCGCGGCTCGGTGAACGGTCGCCGCCGCTGTACGTGGTGGCCGAAAAGGTCCTCGCCGCGCACGAGGAGCTGCCGGCCGACTGGCTGGTGTATGGCACGACCGGATATCGGTTCGCCGCGCTCGTCAACGGACTGTTCGTCGACGGCGCCCAGCGCAAGCGCGTCGATCGGGCCTGGCGCGCGTTCGTCGGCGCCGAGGCGCTCGACTGGGCCGAGGTGGCGTACGCGAGCCGGCACGAAGTGATGGCCGGCGCGCTCGCCGGCGAGCTCACCGTGCTCGCCAACCGCCTGTTGCGGCTGGCGCGCGCCGATACGCGCACGCGCGACTTCACGCAGCAGGCGCTGCGGCAGGCGCTCGCCGCCGTGGCGGCTTCGTTCCCGGTGTACCGGACCTATATCGTCGATCGACCCGCGCCGTCCGACCGCCGCTACATCGAGTGGGCGGTCGGGCAGGCGCGCGCGCGCAGCCGCGCCGCCGACCCGAGCATCTTCGACTTCGTGCGCGCCGCATTGCTCGGGCAGGCTGCGGACGGGCTGGCCGCCGACGCGCTGGCGTTCGCGCGGCGCTTCCAGCAGTTCACCGCGCCGGTGGCGGCCAAAGGCATCGAAGACACCGCGTTTTATCGCTTCAACCGCCTGCTGTCGGCCAACGACGTCGGCGCCGATCCGGAAACGCTCGGCATTCGCGTGGCGGCCTGGCACGCCGCCAGCCGCGACCGCGCCGCGCGCTGGCCGCACACGATGCTGGCGACCAGCACGCACGATTCGAAGCGCTCGGAAGACGTGCGCAACCGGCTGAACGTGATCTCCGAGCTGCCGGCCGCCTGGCGCCTGGCGGTGCGGCGCTTCAGCCGTCTGAATCGACGCTTTCGGCGTACGGTCGACGGTGCGCGCGCGCCGTCGGCGAACGACGAATATGCGCTTTACCAGTTGCTCGCCGGCACGCTGCCGCCGGGCGAACTGGACGACGCCGCACTCGCAGCCTGGCGCGAGCGCGTGGCGGCGGCGTGGCTGAAAGGCGCGCGCGAAGCCAAGCTTCGCACGAGCTGGATCCATCCGAAACCCGAGTACGAAGCGGCGCTGCAGGAGTTCGTCGCCGGCGCGCTGGCGCGCGCGCACGGCAACCTGTTTCTCGACGAGCTGCGGGCGGCGGCCGCGCCGCTGGCGTGGTTCGGCCAGTTAAACAGCGTGTCCATGGCGCTGCTCAAATTCACCTCGCCCGGCGTGCCCGATCTGTATCAAGGCAACGAGACGCTGACGCTGCGGCTGGTCGATCCCGACAACCGCGCGCCGGTGGACTTCGCGGCGTTACGCGCCGGTCTGGCGCGGCTGGCGGCGCTGGCCGCGCGGCTCGACGGCGATCCGCGCCCGCTGCAGGAACTGTTCACCGACGGGCTGGCCAAGTTCTGGGTCACGTGGCGCGCGCTCAACCTGCGGCGCGAGCGGCGCGCGCTGTTCGAACGCGGCGAGTACGTGCCGCTGCCGGTCGGCGGCGCCCGCGCGCAGCATGTGGTGGCGTTCGCGCGCCGGCACGGCAGCGAGTGCGCGATCGTGATCGCCGGCCGGCTGTTCGCCGGCCTTGGCGCGGCGCCGGGCGAACTGCCGCTCGGCACCGCGGTGTGGGCCGACACGACCGTCGATCTATCGCCGCTTGGTGCGCTGCCGCCGATGGTCGAACACCTGAGCGGTGCGGCGGGCGAGTTGGGCGCGACGCTGGCGCTGGCTGCCGCGTGGCCGGGCTTTCCCGGCGCACTGTGGGTGTCGCGCCGCACGGGCGAGGCGTGATTCAAGAGCGTTAGTCATCTTCACACGTGCCAGCCGTGCGGCGTCCGCATCCACGACTGGTCGCCAGTCCGAGCCAGCCATCCTTCATCCCAGATCGGGCAGTTCGCCACTCTTCGTCCGGTCGCTGCGCCCCCTCTGGGCAATCCGAGCCGAAGTCGTTGGTGACTCCGAGCCGAAGTCCTTCGTCACTGCGAGCCGCAGTCGCTCGTCGTTCCGAGCCGCAGTCCCTCGTCATTCCGAGCCGACGGCGAGGAATCTCACCCGCTCGCCGCGCCGAGATCCCTCGGCTTCGCTCGGGATGACAACGTCAGCGCTGCGGGCGGCAGCGTCAGTGCTCGGGGTCGTCCCGTCGGCGCGTGGGTCGTTGCCCGCGCGGCATTCCCGGCTGCGCCCTGCGTCAGCGCGAGATGACCCGCTCGATCGTGGCTTCACCCACTGGGTGAGCGCAGTCGAAGCCGCAAGAGCCGGCCGACCAATGCACTTGCGCGAGACTGCATCGGTGGACTGCCGGATTCAGGTTCATCTTTCGGAGCCAACCACCGCACGTCATTCCGAGCCGAAAGCGAGGAATCTCGGCGACTCGCAACGCCGGGATCCCTCGCGCTGCCCGAGATGACCGATCCAGCGTCCGCGAGGGCGAAACGCACTCGCAAGGTGGCGGTGTCACGCGATTGGGTCACCTTCAGTCGGTCGACCTTCGACTTCGGCGCGGCGTTGTGGGTTTGCAGCGCTGCGATCGAGCGGCGATGATTCGCGTATCGGTGATGCCATAAGCGCATTACCCGATGCGGCCGACACGCGACGCGGGCTAAGGTTGGGTGCGGATTCCACGACAGGCGCGACGCGGCGGTGGCGTGGAACAGATGAACGTTCGCGATTCGATGCAAAGCCACGAAGTGCAGCGTAGTTCGACGCGCCGGTCGCTGACCAGCCACGACGTGTATCTGCTGCGCGAAGGAACGCATTCGCGGCTGTACCGCAAGCTCGGCTGCCATCTGCAGGCGCGCGGCGCGCACTTCGGCGTGTGGGCGCCGAACGCCGAGCGCGTGGCGGTGATCGGCGAATTCAACGGCTGGAATCCCGATGCCGATCCGCTGAGCCCGCGCCATGACGGCTGCGGCGTGTGGGAAGGGCACGTCGACGGCGTGTTGCCGGGGCAGGCGTACAAGTACCGGATCGTCACGCGCGCGGGCGAAGCGCTCGACAAGGCCGACCCGTTCGCGTTTTTCGCCGAAACGCCGCCCGGCACCGCGTCGCGCGCCTGGTCGCTGGATTACGCGTGGGGCGACGGCGCCTGGATGGCCGAGCGATCCCGCCGCAACGCGCTCGACGCGCCGCTGGCGATCTACGAGGTACACCTCGGTTCTTGGCGGCGCGATCGAGACGGGAACTGGCTCGGGTATCGCGAGCTCGCGCAGCAGCTTGCCGATTACGCGCGCGAGACGGGTTTCACGCACGTCGAGCTGCTGCCGGTGATGGAGCATCCGTTTTACGGCTCGTGGGGCTATCAGTGCACCGGCTACTTCGCGCCGACCGCGCGCTACGGCACGCCGCAGGACTTCAAGTACTTCGTCGACGTGCTGCATCGGGCGGGCATCGGCGTGATCCTCGACTGGGTGCCGTCGCACTTTCCGGCCGACGCGCACGGGCTGGCGCGCTTCGACGGCACCTATCTGTACGAGCACGCCGACCCGCGCCAGGGATTTCACCCGGAGTGGAACTCGTCGATCTTCAACTACGGCCGCCACGAGGTGCGCGCGTTTCTGCTGTCGAGCGCGCTGTTCTGGCTCGACGAGTATCACGTCGACGGGCTGCGCGTCGACGCGGTGGCGTCGATGCTTTATCTGGATTACGCGCGCCGCGAAGGCGAGTGGATCCCGAACCGCCACGGCGGGCGCGAGAACCTGGAGGCGATCGAGTTCCTGCGCCTGCTCAACGAGTCCGCGTACCGCGACTACCCGGACGTGCAGTTGATCGCCGAGGAATCGACCGCGTGGCCGATGGTGTCGCGGCCGGTGTATCTGGGCGGGCTGGGCTTCGGGCTGAAGTGGAACATGGGCTGGATGCACGACACGCTGAAGTACATGCAGCAGGATCCGCTGTTCCGCCGCGACCACCACGACAAGCTGACCTTCTCGCTGCTGTACGCGTTCAGCGAAAACTTCGTGCTGCCGTTGTCGCACGACGAGGTCGTGTACGGCAAGGGTTCTCTGATCGGCCGCATGCCGGGCGACGCGTGGCAGCAGTTCGCCAATCTGCGGCTGCTGCTCGGCTACATGTGGACGCATCCGGGCAAGAAGCTGCTGTTCATGGGCGGCGAGTTCGGCCAGCGCCCCGAGTGGAACCACGACGCCGCGCTCGAATGGTTCGTGCTCGCGCATCCCGAACACGCCGGCGTGCAGCGCTGGATGCGCGATCTGAACCGCGTTTATCGCGAAGAGCCGGCGCTGCACCAGATCGACTTCGACGCGCGCGGCTTCGAATGGATCGACTGCGAGGACCGCGCCGCCAGCGTGCTGAGTTTCCTGCGCCGCGCGGCCGACGGCTCGACCGTCGCGGTCGTGTGCAACTTCACGCCGGTGGCGCGACACAACTACGCGGTGGGCGTGCCGGCCGGCGGCCGCTGGGTCGAGCTGCTGAACAGCGACGCGCGCGACTACGGCGGCAGCGGCAGCGGCAACTTCGGCGGCGTCGAAGCCGGGCCGGTTTCCGCGCACGGGCGGCCGTTTTCGCTGACGCTCACTTTGCCGCCGCTGGCGGTGCTGGTGTTGAAGCGGGAGCCGCCGCATGGCTGAAGAACCGCAGCCGATCGGTCAGCGCGACGGCCGCATCCGCGCGGTCGTCGAAAACGTCGCGCCGGAAATCGACGACGGCCGCTTTGCCGTCAAGCGCACGGTCGGCGACACCTTCGTGGTCGAAGCCGATTGTTTCGCCGACGGCCACGATGCGATCGCCTGCGCGTTGCTGTGGCGGCGCGACGGCAGCACGCACTGGCAGGCGGCGCCGATGACGCACGTCGGCAACGATCGTTGGCGCGGCAGCTTCGCGCTCGAAGCGATCGGCCGCTACCGCTACACGGTGTGCGCGTGGGTCGACCATTTGCTGTCCTGGCAACACGATCTGGCGCGCCGCGTCGATGCCGACGACATCCGGCTGGCATTGCGCAGCGGCGCGCAACTCGTCGCCGGCGCCGCCGGCCGCGCGAGCGATGCCGCCGAGCGCGAGCGGCTGCAGCGCTGGGCCGATGAGCTGGCGCACGCGGCAAAGGGTGCGGGCGACGTCGAGGCGGGCAAGCGAATCGCGCTCGACCCGGCGCTGGCCGCGCTGGCCGCGCGTCATCCCGACCTACAGTTCGCGTACTGGTATCCGCGCGAGCTGCCGCTCGCGGTCGATCGCGAGCGGGCGCGTTTTTCGGCCTGGTACGAGATGTTTCCGCGCTCGGCCGCGAGCGAGCCCGGCCGCCACGGCACGTTCGCCGACTGCGAGCGGCTGCTGCCGTACGTGGCGGGCATGGGCTTCGACGTGCTGTATCTGCCGCCGATCCACCCGATCGGCCGGCTGCAGCGCAAGGGCAGGAACAACGCGCTCGCGGCCGGGCCGGACGATGTCGGCAGCCCGTGGGCGATCGGCGCCGCCGAGGGCGGGCACGTGGCGGTGCATCCGCAACTGGGGACGCTGGCGGATTTTCGCCGGCTGCTGGCGCGCGCGCGCGAACACGACCTCGAGATCGCGCTCGACATCGCGTTTCAATGCGCGCCCGACCATCCGTGGGTGTGCGAACACCCGGAGTGGTTCCGGCGCCGGCCCGACGGCAGCGTGCAGTACGCCGAGAACCCGCCGAAGAAGTACCAGGACATCTATCCTTTCGATTTCGAAAGCGCGCACTGGCGCGAGCTGTGGCTCGCGCTGGCGCAGGTATTCGAGTTCTGGATCGAACAGGGCGTCAGAATCTTCCGCGTCGACAACCCGCACACCAAGGCGTTCGCGTTCTGGGAATGGGTGATCGACCGGCTGCAGGCGCAGCACCCGGACCTGATCTTTCTTTCCGAGGCGTTCACGCGGCCGAAGGTGATGCACCGGCTCGCCAAGCTCGGCTTCACGCAGAGCTACACCTACTTCGCGTGGCGCAACACCAAGCGCGAGCTGACCGAGTACTTCACCGAACTCGCGCACGGGCCGGGGCGCGACTACTTCCGCCCCAACGTGTGGCCGAACACGCCCGACATCCTGACCGAAGCGCTGCAGTTCGGCACGCGCGGCACGTTCATGGCGCGAGTGGCGCTGGCGGCCACGCTGGCGGCCAGCTACGGCATTTACGGACCGGCGTACGAGCTGATGGAACAGACGCCGCGCGAGCCGGGCTCGGAGGAGTATCTGGACTCGGAGAAGTACCAACTGCGGCACTGGAATCGCGAGCGGCCCGATTCGCTGGCGCCGTTCATCGCGGCCCTGAACCGCATCCGGCGCGCCAACCGGGCGCTGCAGCGCGACGATTCGCTCGCGTTCCTGCCGATCGACAACGAGCAGATGATCGCGTACGCGAAGGCCACGCCCGATCTGTCGAACGTGATCGTGTGCGCGGTCAACCTCGATCCGCACCACGTGCAGTCCGGCTGGCTGACGCTCGACCCGGCCGCATTCGGCCTGGCCGACGGCCAGCCGTACCAGATGCATGATCTGCTCACCGGTGCGCGGTATCTTTGGCACGGCGCGCGCAACTTCGTCAGCCTCGATCCGCAGCGCTGCCCGGTGCACGTGTTCAGGCTGCAGCGGCGCGTGCACCGCGAGCAGGACTTCGACTACTTCATGTAGATGGATATCTCGGCCACCGCCGCACCGCGCGCCGCGCGCGCCGCCGCCGCGCAGAAAGCCGCGGACGACGCGCTCTGGTACAAGGACGCGATCATCTACGAATTGCACGTCAAGGCGTTCTTCGACGCCAACGACGACGGCATCGGCGACTTTCCGGGGCTGACCGGCAAGCTCGACTACCTGCACGACCTCGGAGTCAACACGATCTGGCTGCTGCCGTTCTACCCGTCGCCGTTTCGCGACGACGGCTACGACGTCGCCGACTATCACAACGTGCACCCCGCGTACGGTACGCGCGAGGACTTCCGCCGCTTCGTGCGCGAGGCGCACAAGCGCGGGCTGCGCGTGATCACCGAACTGGTCGTCAACCACACCTCGGACCAGCACCCGTGGTTCCAGGCCGCGCGGCGCGCGCCGAAAGGTTCGCCGAAGCGCAACTTCTACGTCTGGAGCGACGACCCGAACAAGTACGCCGGCACACGCATCATCTTCACCGACAGCGAGAAGTCGAACTGGACCTGGGACGAGGTGGCGCAGCAGTACTACTGGCACCGCTTCTTCCACCACCAGCCGGACCTGAACTTCGACAACCCGCAGGTGCTGAAGGCGGTGCTGCGCACGATGCGCTTCTGGCTCGACATGGGGGTCGACGGCTTCCGCCTCGACGCGATCCCATATCTGGTCGAGCGCGAGGGCACCAACAACGAGAACCTGCCGGAGACGCACGCGGTCATCCGCAAGATCCGCGCCGCGCTCGACGCGCGCTACAGCGGGCGTGTGCTGCTGGCGGAGGCCAACCAGTGGCCGGAAGACGTGGCCGAATACTTCGGCAACGGCGACGAATGCCACATGGCGTATCACTTCCCGCTGATGCCGCGCATGTACATGGCGCTGGCGATGGAAGACCGCCATCCGATCGTCGAGATCATGGCGCAGACGCCGGAGATTCCGGACCTGTGTCAGTGGGCCATTTTCCTGCGCAACCACGACGAGCTGACGCTGGAGATGGTGACCAGCCGCGAGCGCGACTACATGTACAACATGTACGCGGCCGACAAACGCGCGCGCATCAACCTCGGCATCCGCCGGCGCCTGGCGCCGCTGATGGAAAACGATCTGGACCGCATCAAGCTGATGAACAGCCTGCTGCTGTCGATGCCCGGCTCGCCGATCGTGTACTACGGCGACGAGATCGGCATGGGCGACAACATCTTTCTCGGCGACCGCGACGGCGTGCGCACGCCGATGCAGTGGACCAGCGATCGCAACGGCGGTTTTTCGCGCGCCGACCCGCAGCGGCTTTATCTGCCGCCGATCATGGATCCGGTGTACGGGTTCGAAGCGGTGAACGTCGAGGCGCAGAGCCGCGATCCGTCGTCGCTGCTGAATTGGATGCGGCGTCTGATCGTGGTGCGGCGCGGCTACCGCGCGTTCGGCCGCGGCAAGCTGCGCTTCCTGCATCCGGGCAACCGCAAGGTGCTGGCGTTCGTGCGCGAATACGGCGACGAGGTGATCCTGTGCGTGGCCAACCTCGCGCGCTCGGCGCAGCCGGTCGAGCTGGAGCTGGCGCAGTACCGTGGCCGCGTGCCGGTCGAGCTGCTCGGCCGCACCGCGTTTCCGCCGATCGGCGAACTGCCTTATCTGCTGACGCTGCCGTCGCACGGCTTCTTCTGGTTTCGGCTCGCGACCGACGTGCCGGTGCCCGATTGGCACAGCGAGCGGCTGGCGCCGGAGGACCTGCAGGTGCTGGTGCTGTTCGACGGCTGGTCCAGCTTGTTCCGCGACCGCGTGGTGCCGTGGCGCATCGGCATGGCGGAGAAGCTGCGCAAGCAGTTCGAGACCGAAGTGCTGCCGCGCTTCGTCGCGCGCGAGCGCTGGTACGCCGCCAAGGGCGAGGCGATCCGGCGTGTCGCGCTCGCCGATCACGCGCTGCTGAAGCACGGCAGGCAAAGCTGGCTGCTCGCGCTCGCCAGCGTCGAAGCCGCGGCAGGGGAATCCGCGCAGTATTTCCTGCCGTTTGCGCTCGCGTGGGAGGGCGATGAAGAACGCAGCCGCGCGCTGGCGCCGGCGACCATCGCCAAGGTGCGCCAGCAGGCGCAGGTCGGCGTGCTCGCCGACGCCACGCACGACCCCGAGTTCTGCGCGGCGCTGGTCGAGGCGATCGGCGCCGGCACCGAACTGCCCGCGGCACAGGGCAAGCTGGTGTTCAGGCCCACGCGCGCTTTCGCGCGCCTTGCCGGCACGCCCGAATCGCGCCAGCCGGTTGCGCGCCCGCCGGGATCGAGCAGCAATACGGTGATGCAGCTCGGCCGGCAGCTTTTCCTGAAGACGTATCGCCGCGTGCGCACGGGGCTGAACCCCGAACTGGAGGTCGGCCGCTTTCTGACCGACGTGGCCGGCTTCGAGCACTGCGTGCCGCTCGCCGGCAGCGTCGAGTACGTCGACGCCGACGGCGTGGCCAGCAGCCTGGCGCTGCTGCAGGCGTACGTCGAGAACCAGGGCGACGGCTGGTCGTTCACCGTCGATTACGTCGCGCGCCGCATCGAGGCCGGCGCCGCCGACGAAACGTTCGGCGACTACGCGGCGCTGGCGCAGACGCTCGGAAGGCGCGTCGCCGAGCTGCATCGCGCATTCGCCGCCGGCACCGATGCGGCCTTCGCGCCCGAACCGGCGACGCGCGACGATCTGGCGGCGTGGGCGCGGCAGATCCGCGCCGAGGCGCAGACCACGTTCGAGCGGCTGCAGCGGCGGCGCGACGATCTGGCGCCCGCCGCGC
>JBBIQI010000126.1:0-9825 GCA_037442465.1 Burkholderiales bacterium | reverse complement strand
TGGCTGCTCGAGCCGTTCGTCGACTGCGCGCTCGCCGCCGCGCGCACGCTGGCGTTCGCGCCGGCGTCCACCACGCGCGACGCCGCGCTTGCGGCGCTGGCCAGCGGGCAGAAGATCACCGTACCGGTCGGTGCAGCGCGCCGCGACAACGGGTTGCTGATCGGGAAGGCGCCGCACGCCGCGCATGCGCACGCGTTCCTGTGGCTGCTGGACGATCGCCTGCTGCTTGCGCTGGCGTCGAACTACTCGCGCCGCGCGTGGCGGCAGTTCGACGGCACGCCGGCCGCCGAAGTACAGTGCCCGGAATCGTCGGCGATCGTGCTGGCCGAAGGCGAAGCGGCGCGCGCCGCGTGGGAAGCCGGGCAGGCGGCCGCGCGCATCGGCCGCATTGCCGAGGGTGTGGGGCTGGCCAAGGCCGTGCTCGATCTGACCGCCGAATACCTGCGCACGCGCAAGCAGTTCGGTCAGCCGATCGGCCGCTTCCAGGCGCTCGCGCACCGCATGGCCGATCTGCTGATCCTGTACGAGCAGTCGCAGTCGCTCGCGCTCGCGGCGGCGATGAAGGCCGACGGCGCGGACGGCGCGCGCGTGCTCGATGCCGCGCAGGTGATGGCGCACCGCGCGTTCCGCGCGATCGGCCAGCAGGCGATCCAGTTGCACGGCGGCATCGGCATGACCGACGAGTACGCGGTATCGCACTACGTAAAGCGGCTGCTCGCGATCGAGCTGGAACTGGGCGACGCCGATACGGCGCTCGCGCGGTTTGCGACCGGCGGCGAGACGGCCGTCGCGCGTGCGCCGTCGGCCGCAGTGACGAACGTTTGACAAGCGCTGCCTTTCCCCGGCCGTGGGGAAGGCGCGGACAGAAGGAGGAGAATCGATGAAACGCCGAACCCTGATCCAGGCGGCCGGTGCGGCCGTCGCCGCGAGCGTCGCCGTGCCGCTGCGCGCGCAGAATTTTCCGACGCGGCCGATCACGCTGATCTGTCCATGGCCCGCGGGCGGATCGACCGACGTGACGATGCGCGCGCTCGCGGAGGCGACCGCGAAACACCTGCCGCAGCCGATCGTCGTCGAGAACCGCCCCGGTGCCGGCGGCACGCTGGGTATCGTCGCGTTGAAATCCGCGCAGCCCGACGGCCATACGGTTTCGCAGATTCCGCTCGGCGCGTTCCGCATTCCGCACACGCAGAAGGTGGCCTGGGATCCGCTCGCGGACGTCACCTACATCATCGGCATCACCGGCTACACCTTCGGCGTGGTCGTTCCCGCCAACTCGCCGTTCAAGACGTTCAAAGACCTCGTCGAATGGGCGCGCGCCAATCCCGGCAAGCTCGACTACGGTTCGACCGGCACCGGCACCAGCCCGCACCTGACGATGGAAGAGCTGGCGCTCGCGCAGAACGTCAAGTTCAACCACATCCCGTACAAGGGCAGCGCCGATCTGATGACCGCGATCCTCGGCGGGCAGGTCATGGCCGCGGCCGACGCCACCGGATTCGCGCCGCACGTCGAAGCGGGCAAGCTGCGACTGCTCGTCACGTGGGGCGAGCGCAGGACCAAGCGCTGGCCCGACGTGCCGACGCTGAAGGAACTCGGCTACGGCATCGTGTCGAACTCGCCGTACGGACTCGGCACGTCGAAGGGCGTGGACCCGGCGATCGTCAGGATCCTGCACGACGCGTTCAAAAAGGGCCTCGAGGATCCGAAGCACCTCGCCGCGCTCGAACGCTACGACCAGGACCCTTGGTACCAGTCCAGCGCGGACTACGCCGAATACGCGCGCCAGACGTTTGCGAAGGAACGCGCGCTGATGCAGCGGCTCGGGTTGGCGAAGACCTGAGCGCCTCCACCGCGGGGACGCCGGCGCGGTCACTCACATCCGGCGGTTGGCCGGGAATGCTAGTCAGGGAGGAAGGCTGCCGTGCGCTCGGTGCTACGCGCGGCCCGCACCGTGCAAAACCACCCCATCGGCTCCAGTCGTTCGACAGCCAAGCCGCAACGTCACTTCGGTGCCGTTGGCCGGCTTCGACACAATCTCGATCGTTGCGCCCAGTTTCGCCGCGCGCTCGCGCATGCTGCGCAGGCCACGCCCGTGCTCAGGCCGGTTCGGATTGAAACCGTTCCCGTTGTCGGCGACCACGACGACGATCTGCTGCCGCGATTCATCTGCATGCGCCGACACCGTCACTGTACTTGCGCCTGCGTGACGCAACGCATTGGTCAGCGCTTCAAGGACAATGCGCTGGATCGCGAGCACCCGGTCCGGCGTGAGGTCGTCGAGCGGCGGCAGCGGCTGCACCTTCCAGACAAGGTGTGCTCCCGAGGCTTCGATCGCGCTGCGCATTCGGTAGCGGATGTTGCCTAGCACGACACCGAGATCGCCTTCGATGGGTTCGAGCGAATCGATGGTTGCCCGCAGCTCCGTCAGCAGATCATCCAGCCGCCGCTCGACCTCACTGAAGTCGATGGTGCGCAACTGCACCACGCTCGCCAAGCTGACGAGACCAGAGCCGAGGCCGTCGTGCATGTCCGCCATGATCCGCTGCCGCTCGCGCAGCACGGCCTGCTCGCGCTGGGCCTGTTCGATCCGGCGCCACGTCTGCTCGATCTCCTGCGCCTTCTCGGCGACCCGCCGCTCGAGTTCGCTATTGGAAAGTTCGATCGCTCGGCGCGCCTCGACGTGACGTCGCACGACGTTCGCGCCGAGCGCCAGGATCAAGAATGGGGTCGCGAAGGGCGCGAGCAGCATGTCGTCGAAATCGGCGTAACCGATCCAGCGCGCCCAGTCGTGACCCGATAACAGCACGAGCGTGATGAGCGCCAGCGACAAGAGGACACAGGGGCAGTCGGCGTTGCGGCGGCGCAGCTGCAGCAGCCACGCGAGGCATCCGACGGTCAGTCCCAGGTAGACGACCGAGACCGCACCGCCGATCCCTGCGCCGTGGGCGATGCCGTCCACCGCGGCCGCCGCGCAGCCGACCGCGAACAGCGACCATAGCCCGATCTCGAGGTCGCGTCTGCCGCGTCCTGCGACGCGCAGGCACAGGATCAGCAGCGGCGTCGCATACGAATGGCGCCTCGCAAACGCCAGCACCTCGCGCAGCGGTTCGGCCGACGCCGAGGGCGGCCATAGCAGCAGTAGCGCCGAGAAGCTCCAGCACAGCGCCGTGACACCGAACCAGAACAACACGGGATCACGGCCTTCGCCGCGCCAGAAGAACAGTGCGACCAACCCTGAGACGAGCAGTGCGCCGGTGAAGACGGCAACCGACGTTACTTGCCATTCGTAACGCGGCTCGTAGTGCTGTTGTCGGACGGCAATACCGGGACCGATGACGAGCCGCGTCAGACCGTCGCTGAGCTTCGCCCGCCCCGTGACCTGAACGTGAATCAGGTTCGCACCCGGCCGCAACATCACCGGCGGCACCGTGAACACCAGGGGGCGATGCAGATCAGTCAAGCGTGGGTCACCGTAGGCCTGCGACAGGGCGAGCGGCAGCCCATTGACAAAGAAGCGCAGTTGCTCGGCGCTCAGGCGAGGGACGTAGAGGGCTTACGTGCGGATCGGCCCCTCCGGTACGACGAAGCGCATCCGATACCAGAGCTGACCTTCGAACTTGGGCCGGCTCCGATACCAGTTATCGGGCAGCGCAACCGCTCGCCAGGACGCATCGTCGGTCGGCGGCTGCTGGGCTGGGCTCGCCACCGCGTCGGCGCGCTCAAGGATTGTGACTTCGGCCGCCCGCAATGCGTCCGGTACGTTCGTGGTCGCCAGCGCGAGCGGTGCAATCGCGAGCAGCACCCAGGCGGCGCGCAGCATTCTCCCCAGCACGCCGACCACGCGTCAGAGAAGCCTTCGCTGGTCGGCTTCGAAGACCGCCTCGGTCTTTGAATGCACCGCGAGCTTGCGATAGATGCGCTTCAGGTGCGTGTGCACCGTGCCGCCCGAGATGTTCAGCACTTCGGCCGTCTCGGCGTACGAGAACCCGCGCGCAATCAGCCGCAGGATTTCCGTCTCGCGGGGTGTCAACGCATCGTCCGTAGCGCTCTCTCGGGGCGCGGGCTCCGGGCATAGCCGCTTCAGCACTTGACGCGCGATGATCGGCGAAAGCGGCGAGCCGCCGTTGCGCAGCTCCTGGATGTCCAGCGCGATGTCGCGCGTCAGCGTGCCCTTCAGCAGATAGCCGCGCGCTCCGGCCTCGAGCGCCGCCATGACGTGCTCTTCGTCGCCGAAGACACTTATAACCAGGACGTCGCAGTTCGGGTAGCGCGCCGAGACTGTTCGGATGACTTCCAGCCCCGAGATGTCGGCCAGCTGAAGGTCGACGAGCAGCACGTCCGGCGGCGATTCGGCCAGCCCTGCAATCGCCTCGCATCCGTTGCTGTACTGGCCGGCGAGGCGCAGCCCGGGATGCCCCCACACAGACTGTGCGAGCCGCGCGCGGGTGTCGTCGTCGTCCTCGACGATCGCGACCGACAGCGGAGAAGGAATGGGGTCGTCCATCGGCAATAGGCAGAAGCCGTCGGAGCATAACCAACGTACCGCGCCGTGCGCACGTCCTACCTGAGGACTTGTACCCAGTCCTGGGCATCCAGCACTGACCGGCACTGCCGAACCACCTAGCCGATGCAGTTGGTCAGGCTGGAGGGAACCATGTGCACGCGGGTTGACGGACGCTTTCGACAGCTCGGCGACGCGCCGTCCGCTTCGGCGCTTCAGGCTGATGCACCTGTGCGGCGAGCGCCGGTAGGCACGCAGACCGGCGCGGCCCGCGCGGGGGCCACGTTCTGCGTCGCGCAGGCGATACGGCTGGCTCGCGAAAAACGGCGCGGTTTCTCGTCGCGGGGCTGGCAGCGCGCGAAGTGGCCGCCCGTCCGTCGTACAAGTGGCTGTGCCTACCGGTGCCGTGGCCTTCGGCGTGCGCAACCTGCGACGGCGCGTCGAGTACCCATTTCTGGAGATTTGTGAGGCGATTTGCGCCCCACCATCATCCGCGCCGGCCTCAGGAGCCCCAGATACAAGAACGCTTTGAACCGACAGGAGAGTCAATGCTGATCACATTCGACCGAGCACGACGCAAATCGGCCATCGTCGCTGCAGCGTTGCTTGCAGCTTGCGGAGGAGGTACGGGCGGTAACTCCGGCGGCACCCCCGGTGCCACCGGCGCGGCGAACTGCACCGCGCAAGCGGCAGTGGCGCTGAATAGCACCGGCGGACCGTTTGATCTCGGGGCTGGTGACCGGATCGTCGAAATCATCGGCTACAGCGCTCCCGCGACGATCAGCTACAAGAATGTCACGACCCATGGCCGGTTCTGCACGAAGCTCTACACGCTGCTGCCCAACGGCTCGTGTGTCAGCGCATCCGACACCTATTGCAGTTCTGCGCCCGGCGCATCGCAAAGCCTGTACGACCCCGCGACTTCGTCCAACTATCGGGTCTTCGTGCACTTGACCGGCATGCCGAATGAGCCGCGCGCAAGGCTTGAGCTGTGCGGCGTCTCCGGCAACCGTCCGGGCCACGATTGCGACCAGAACAACGTCACGCTGTACGGCTCCGTCATCGATAACCTGCAGCGCCCGATCCCGGGGGCGACGGTTTCGATCGTCAACAATGGATTTGTCTACTCCCAGCTCACTGACGGCAATGGCAACTACGTGCTGAAGACACCGGTCGCGACGCTGCCGCCGACGTTCGCCTACGCCATTTCGAAGTCCGGCGCGACGTCTTACGTGCCGGTTGCGTTCGGCACCGCCAAGGGTGCGACGACCTATATCGCCGCCGGTACGGACGCCGTCCTCAAGGAGCCTGGCGACATTTACACGGTCGTCGAGGTCGAGCCGATCGTGCACCACCTGGGCGACGACAACTACGGCGGCGACATCAATTCGCAGTTCCAGCTCGGCGCACAGGGGACCACCTTCGCGAAGAGCTTTACGGTCAACCCCGGATCGCTCGCGTACGGGCGCGCGACGATCACCCTGTTGGTCAAGGGTTCGCAACTGGCCAACACGATCGAAGTGAACGGCAAGTCGGTCGGCGTGTTGCCGGTTTCGCCCGCCGATGGTTCGTTCGGTGCTGTCATCGCGACGGTCGACACCGTCTCGTTCTTTGTCGCCGGCACCAACACCGTCGTGCTCAGATCGGCACGCAATGCCGCGAACACCGACTACGACGACTTCGAGTTCGTAAACATCATCGTCCGCTTTCACGTTTGAGCAGCGCGCAGGATGTCGGGCAATCGGCGCGCGTAGTGCGCCGGTCGCCCGCTTTGGTGTTCCGTCGAGCGAGGATGGGATCCGATGCACATGAAGAGGCCGCATTGTCAACTCGTGGGCGCAGCGCTGAAAGCTGCGCTGGGAGCGTTCGTCGCGCTTGTACTGTCCTCGTGCGGCGGCGGCGCATCGAACGCACCGGCACCGACGCCGCCTTCGGCGCCAGCGCCGCCGTCAGCGCCCGCGGGTCCGAAGGACATCAGCGCCATCGTCGAATCGGTGCGTGCCCAGCACGGTGTTCCCGCGCTTGTCGGCGCCGTCGTGACCACGAGCGGGTTGCATTCGATCGGCGCCAGCGGCACGCGCCGGCTCGGTGATAACGCTGCGGTCACCGTCGACGACAAGTACAGCATCGGTTCGACGTTGAAGGCCGTCGTGGCCGCGCTGGCGGCGATCTCCGTCGATGCCGGCAGGATCGCCTGGACAACGACCGCCGAGCAGTCCTTTCCCGAGCTCTCCGCGTCGATGCGCGCCGAGTATCGAGGCGTGACGCTCGAACAATTCTTATCGCACACCGCCGGACTGCCGCGCGACCCGCCGTATTCGATCTGGGGGGCGACATGGCCCAGCCCAAAGGACGGCCGCAACGCGGCCGCCGCATGGGGACTGGCGCAAGCGCCGGTCGCGGCCAACGGCACGTTTTCGTACAGCAATCTTGGGTACATGATCGCTGCCGCGATGGTCGAGCGCGCCTGGGCAGGCAACTTCGAGGACCTGATGCGAGACCGGATCTTCGCTCCGCTTGCGGTGTCGAGCGCCGGCTGGGGCAGTGCCGCAGCGCTCGGCGGCAGCGACCAGCCGGTCGGGCACATACTGGAAAACGGCGCGTGGTCGGTATGTCAGCCGTGCGGCGTCTCACCTCTGTACAACGCGCCGGGCGGCGCCTACATGTCGATGAGCGACTGGGCGCGCATCGTGCGCGAACTGATGCTGGCCGACGCCGGCGCCTCGACGGTGATCAGCGCATCGAGCGGCCGCAGGCTGACCACGCCGCAAGTGCTCGTCCCGGGCGGTTCGTGGCAATACGCCCTGGGCTGGTTCGTCGGCACGCGCGACTGGGCCGGAGGACGTGTGCTTTCACACAGCGGCGCCTACATCGGATTCAACACCGTGGTATGGGTCGCGCCGGAGCGCGGCTTCGCCGTGCTCGTTGCATCGAACGCGTTCGACTGGTACGGCAACGTGCAGAATCCTGCCCTCGACGCGCTGGCATCGCGTTTGATCGACTATTACCTGACCAGTCAGTGACTGCGACGCTCGGTCGGAGCCGAAGGCGCGAGCGCCTGGCGGTCAGGTCCGGGCAACCCGCCGTCGCCTCTCAGTCGCTTAATTGAACGCCTGGATTCCCGTCTGCGCGCGCCCGAGGATCAGCGCGTGGATGTCGTGCGTGCCCTCGTAAGTGTTGACGACCTCGAGGTTGACCAGGTGGCGCGCGACGCCAAACTCGTCGGAGATGCCGTTGCCGCCCAGCATGTCGCGCGCCATGCGCGCGATCTCCAGCGCCTTGCCGCAGGAGTTGCGCTTCATGATGCTGGTGATCTCGACCGCCGCCGTGCCCTCGTCCTTCATTCGGCCGAGCCGCAGGCAGCCCTGCAGGCCGAGCGTGATCTCGGTCTGCATGTCGGCGAGCTTCTTCTGGATCAACTGGTTCGCCGCGAGCGGGCGGCCGAACTGCTTGCGGTCGAGCACGTACTGGCGCGCGCGGAACCAGCAGTCCTCGGCCGCGCCGAGCGCGCCCCACGCGATGCCGTAGCGCGCCGAGTTCAGGCACGTGAACGGACCCCTCAGCCCCTCGACGTTGGGCAGTTCGTGGTCGGCGGGAACGAACACGTCATCCATCACGATCTCGCCGGTGATCGACGCGCGCAGCCCGACCTTGCCGTGGATCGCCGGTGCCGACAGCCCCTTCATGCCCTTCTCGAGGATGAAACCGCGGATCTTGCCGGCGTCGTTCTTCGCCCACACGACGAACACGTCGGCGATCGGCGAGTTGCTGATCCACATCTTGGTGCCGGCGAGCTTGTAGCCGCCGTCGACCTTGCGCGCGCGCGCCTGCATGCTGCCGGGGTCGGAGCCGTGATTCGGCTCGGTCAGTCCGAAGCAGCCGATCCACTCGCCGCTGGCGAGCTTTGGCAGGTATTTTCTGCGCTGCGCTTCCGAGCCGAACTCGTAGATCGGCACCATCACGAGCGAAGACTGCACGCTCATCATCGAGCGGTAGCCGGAGTCGACGCGCTCGATCTCGCGCGCGATCAACCCGTAGGCGACGTAGTTCAGTCCCGGGCCGCCGTATTCGGCCGGGATCGTGGGCCCGAGCAGGCCGAGCGCGCCCATCTCGCGGAAGATCGCCGGGTCGGTCTTTTCGAGGCGAAACGCCTCCAGGATGCGCGGGGCGAGTTTGTCCTGCGCATAGCGCGCCGCCGCATCGCGCACCATGCGCTCTTCGTCGGACAGCTGCGAATCGAGCAGCAATGGGTCGTCCCACTTGAACTGGGCCTTGAGCTGCGGCGAGACGTGCGGCGCGTTCATGGCGGTCTCCGTCGAGAAGACGGCATTTTACGCGCCGCTTTTCGCGCTCGCGGCCGCGCTGCGCCGCGGATAGACTGCGCCGAACCCGCCGAAGCGCCCGCCCGTCCATGCCCTCGCCTCCGACTCAGCCCGCCGCGGCTGCGGCCGATCCGGACAGCACGGTGCTGGCCACGCAGCCGGCGACGGATCCGCCCGCGCGACCGATGGCCGGCAGCAGCAACGTGCTGCCGGTCGGCACGCGCCTGGCGGAGTTCGAGATCGCGGGCGTGATCGGCGAAGGCGGCTTCGGCATCGTCTACCGCGCGATCGATCACTCGTTGAAGCGCGAAGTCGCGTTGAAGGAATACATGCCGGCCGCGCTCGCGTCGCGCCTGCCGGACTTCAGCGTGACGATCAAGTCCGAGCAGCACCGCCCGACCTTCGAGGTCGGCTTGAAGAGCTTCATCAACGAGGCGCGCCTGCTCGCGCAGTTCGACCATCCGGCGCTGGTCAAGGTGTTCCGCTTCTGGGCCGCCAACGGCACCGCCTACATGGCGATGCCGCTGTACGAAGGCAGCACGCTCAAGCAGGCGTTGAAGGCGCGCGGCGCGCCGCCCGACGAGGCGTGGCTGCGCAAGCTGCTGGTGCCCTTACTCGACGCGCTGGAGCTGCTGCACGGCGCCGACTGCCTGCATCGCGACATCTCGCCCGACAACATCCTGCTCGTCGGTGGCGATCGCCCGGATCCGAAGCCCGTGCTGCTCGACTTCGGCGCGGCGCGCCGCGTGATCGGCGAGCAGACGCAGGCGCTGACGGTGATCCTGAAACCGGGTTTCGCGCCGATCGAGCAGTACGACGAGATCCCCGGCATGAAGCAGGGGCCGTGGACCGACCTGTACGCGCTGGCGGCGGTCGTGCACTTCGCGATGACCGGGCGCGCGCCGGCGCCTTCGGTCGGGCGGCTGGTGCAGGACGCGCACGAGCCGCTCGCCGACACCGCGCGCGGCCGTTACGGCGAGGCGTTCCTCGCGGCGATCG
>JBBIQI010000125.1:0-9842 GCA_037442465.1 Burkholderiales bacterium | reverse complement strand
GCGAGGCCCGAGCACCGCGCAACGACGCCAGCGGGCCGCGCAGCAGAAAGATTCATTACCTTCTGAGACGAGGAAGCGCAGCGCTTGCACGGACTTTCTGATGGCCTCGCAACGGCTTGCTCCGCGCCCCGGTGTCCGGGCGATCGCAAAAGAAACGGGTCGCTCCCTCTGTTCGCGGACTTTGCCGGGCTACTTCCTCGACGTCGGCGCGGCCGACCCGGTGGCGGGCGCGGCCGACGGCGGCTCGGTGACGAAGCCGATTCGCGCAAGCCCCGCTTCCTGCGCGGCGGACATCACCGCGGCGATGCGTTCGTAGCGCGTGCCCTTGTCGGCGCGCAGGTGCAGTTCGGGCTGCGGCGATGCGCGCGCTGCAATGGCGAGCCTTGGCGCGAGCTCGTCCGTACCGAGCGGCTCGTCGTTCCAGAACACGCGGCCGTCGGCGTCGATCGAAAGCTTGATCGCGTCGAACGTCGCGTTCGCGGCTGGCGCCCTGGCGTCCGGCAGGTCGAGCTTGATCGCGTACGACAACAGCGGCGCGGTGATGATGAAGATCACCAGCAGCACCAACATCACGTCCACCAGCGGCGTGACGTTGATCTCCGCCATCGGTTGCGACGGCGCGGTGCCGCGCTCGAAGCCGCCGAAACTCATCGTTGCCAACACTCCGGCGCCGTTCGATCAAGCCCGCTGCGGCGCTTGCCGCGCCCGCCCGCGCCTCGCCGCACGCGATTCATCGGCGCGGCTCGGCGCAACGAGCGACAGGCCGCAGGCTCCGTCGGGGTCGCCGACGACGGCCGCCAGCGCTTCATGTCAACCCGCCCTCCGGCCGCGTGCCCAGCGTCAGGAAAGAGTGCAGGTCGTGCGCGAAGCCGTCGAGCTGCGCGAGCACGACGCGGTTGACGCGCGTGAATGCGTTGTACGCGAGCACGGCGGGAATCGCCACGGCGAGCCCGAACGCGGTCATGATCAGCGCCTCGCCGACCGGGCCGGCGACCTTGTCGATCGAGATCGTGCCGGTCGCGGCGATCGACAGCAGCGCGTGGTAGATGCCCCAGACCGTGCCGAACAGCCCCACGAACGGCGCAGTGCTGCCCACCGATGCGAGGAAAGTGAGCCCCGCTTCGAGACGTGCGGCCGCTTCGTTGATGCGCTGACGCAGCGCGCGCGTGATCAGCTCGGAGCGGTCGACGCGCGCGGCGAGGCTTTCCTCGGCGACCGGCGCCTGCGCGGCGGCCGCACCGCCGGCGGCGATCGGCACGAACACCCCTTCGCTGTCGAGCGGGCGGATCAGCGCGATCGCCTCGTCGATCGACCTGGCGGACCAGAACTGCTCGAGCTGGCGCGACGCGCGCCGCGTCCGCCACCACGACCAGCTCTTCCACAGGATCAGGAACCAGCTCGCCACCGACATGAACAGCAGGACGTACGCGGTGGCGCGGATCACGCCGTCGGCCTGCGACCAGAAGTGCGCGACACCGAGCGGGGTTTCGATGTCCATCAACGCAGACCGAGCACGTCGTGCATGTCGAACAGCCCCTTCGACTTGCCGGCGAGGAAACGCGCCGCGCGCAGCGCGCCGAGCGCGTAGGTCATGCGGCTGGCGGACCGGTGCGTGATTTCGATGCGTTCGCCAAGCCCCGCGAACAGCACCGTGTGGTCGCCGACGATGTCGCCGCCGCGGATCGCCGAGAAGCCGATCGTACCCGCCTTGCGCTCGCCGGTAATGCCGTGGCGCGCGTACACGGCGACGGCGTCGAGCTCGACGCCGAGCGCGCGCGCGATCGTCTCGCCCATCGCCAGCGCGGTGCCGCTCGGCGCGTCGACCTTGTGCCGGTGATGCGCCTCGACGATCTCGATGTCGTAGCCGGAGGAAAGAATCTTCGCCGCGACTTCCAGCAACTTGAGCGTCGCGTTGACGCCGACGCTCATGTTCGGCGCAAACACGATCGGGATCTTCTCCGCCGCGGCGCGTATCGCCGCCTTGCCGGCGGTGTCGAACCCTGTCGTGCCGATCACCATCGCGACCCCGTGCGCCACGCAGTGTTGCAGGTGCTCGAGTGTGCCCTCCGGCCGCGTGAAGTCGATCAGCACCTGCGCGGCGCGCACGCGCGCCAGATCGTCGGTGATCGCCACACCGGTGGCACGGCCGAGGAACTCGGCGCAGTCGCGGCCGAGGTCGGAGCTGCCGGCGCGCTCGAACGCGGCGCCGACGCGAACGTCGTCCGCGGCGAGCGCCGCCTCGATCAGCATGCGCCCCATGCGTCCGCTGCTGCCGGCGATGGCCACGGTGACCGTCATCGTTCACTTCGCAGGCAGGTTGATCGGCGCCTCCGGTTCTTTCGGCGGCGGTTTGGGCGCAGCCTTCGGTTTGCGGCCGAGGATCAGGTTGTCGGCGAGCGCCTCGGGTGGCATCTCGTCGGACTCGAAGCGTTCGAGCCGGTTGTCCTTGAAGAACACGACCAGCTTGCGCGCCTGTACCTCGCCTGAGCCGCGCGCCAGCCGGTACACGTAGTCCCAGCGATCCTGATGGAACACGCTGGTCAGCAGCGGCGTGCCCAGCAGGAAGCGCACCTGATCGCGCGACATGCCCGGGCGCAGCTGATCGACCATCTCCTTGGTGACGACGTTGCCTTGCTGAACGTCGGGCCGGTACGGTCTGAGCAGGCTCGGCGTCCAGGTGCGAACCGATTCGCAGCCGGCAAGGACGAGCAGCGCGGCAGCGGCCAGCAGCGCGCGCGCAAACGGTGTGGACAGCATCGCGTAACCGGGTCGATGAAAGGCGGGCGCTATGATACCGACGCACTGACACCGCTTGCCGCCCAAACGAAGTTTTCGTCATGCCCAGCCGTGGCGTTCCGCCCCAAGGAGTCAAGCCGCTCGGACTGAAGAGTTCGGGGCTGAAGGCCACGCTGCCGCGGCTGAAGATCCTGGAGATCTTCCAGCGCAACGCCCAGCAGGGCAGCGCGCGCCACATGAGCGCCGAGGACGTGTACAAGGCGCTGCTGGCCGAACATCTGGACGTGGGACTGGCGACGGTCTACCGCGTGCTGACGCAGTTCGAGCAGGCGGGGTTGCTGGCGCGCAGCCACTTCGAGGCGGGTCGTGCCGTGTTCGAGCTGAACGAGGGGGCGCATCACGATCACCTCGTGTGCCTGACGTGCGGTCGGGTCGAGGAATTCGTCGACGCCGAAATCGAAAAGCGCCAGCAGCGGATCGCCGCCGAACGCGGCTTTCGCCTGCACGACCACGCGCTCGCGCTGTACGGCGACTGCATCAAGCCGGACTGCCCTCACCGGCCCAAGTAGCTTCGAGAGCCGGCACTCGGCCTGTCGCGATCCGCGCCATGGGTCGCGCGCTGCGCTCGCTTTGGTCCGGAATCCCGGAGCTTCGGGCTAGCGTCACCCGGCGAGCATCTCGCGTGCGTGCTTGCGGGTGGTCTCGGTGATCTCGATGCCGCCGAGCATGCGGGCCAGCTCGTCGACGCGCGTCTTGCGGTCGAGCGCGGCGATGCGCGATACGGGCCGACCTTCGCCGTCGGCGACTTTGGCCACGACCAGGTGCTGGTCGCCGCGTGCGGCCACCTGCGGCAGGTGCGTCACGCACAGCACCTGCCGCATCTGGCCGAGCTGCTTGAGCAGCCGTCCGACGGTCTCGGCGACCGCGCCGCCGATGCCGGCGTCGACTTCGTCGAAGATCAGCGTCGCCACGGGCGTGGCGGTCGCCGCGATCACCGAAATGGCGAGGCTCACGCGCGCCAGCTCGCCGCCGGAGGCGACCTTCGCGAGCGGCTTCGGCGCCACCCCGGCGTGACCCGCGACCAGGAACTCGGCGCGTTCCAGCCCGCTGGCGGCCGGTTCCGCTTCCAGCAACGCGACCTCGAAGCGGCCGCCCGCCATCGACAGGTCCTGCATCGCGCGCGTGACTTCGGCGCCCATGCGCCGGGCTGCCGCTTTGCGGCTGGCCGTCAGCCGTTTCGCCACCACGAGGTAGTCGGCCAGCGTTTCGGCCTCGCGTCGGCGCAGTGAATCGAGGTCGGTTGCCGCTGACAGCGCGGCGAGCTTCTCGCGCGCGGTGCGCAGCAGCGACGGCAGTTCGCCGGGCGCGCAGCGAAACTTGCGTGCGGCCGAATGCAGCGCCGACACGCGCGCCTCGACGTCGGCGAGCCGCGCTCCGTCCAGATCGGTCCGGGCGAGATAACGGTGCAGCGCGGAGGTCGCCTCGTCGAGTTGGATGCGCGCGGCCTCGAGCGCTTCGAGCATGGGCCTGAGCCGCTCGTCGTATTGCGCAAGTTGGCCCAGGCGAGCCGCGACGGCGTCGATGCGCGTCGACGCGGAGTCGTCGGCTTCGGACAGCGCATCGACCGCCGCCTGTGCGCCTTCGAGCAGGCTGGCCGCGTGCGACAGGCGCTTGTGCTCGGCCTCGACCTGCTCCCACTCGCCGTCGGCGGGCGCCAGTTCGCCCAGCTCGTCGACGATCCAGCGCAGCCGGTCCTGCTCGGCGGCCGCGCTGGCGGCCATCGCTTCGGCGTCCGCGCGCGCCTTGACCGCAGCGCGGTGCGTCGCGAACGCGGCGGCGACCTCGCGCGCCAGCGCCGTATGGCCGCCGTGTTCGTCGAGCAGCGCGAGCTGCGCCGCCGGCTTCAGCAACGACTGGTGCGCGTGCTGGCCGTGCACGTCGACGAGGCGTTCGCCCAGCTCGCGCAGCTGCGCGAGCGTGGCCGGCGTGCCGTTGACGAAGGCCTTGCTGCGCCCGCCGGCGTCGACCGTTCGGCGTACGAGCAACGTGTCGTCTTCGCCAGCCAGATCGTTTGCGGCCAGCCACGCTGCGATGTCGGGCGAGACGCGGAACTCGGCGGCGATGTCGGCGCGCGGCGCACCTTCGCGCACGACGTCGGCGTCGGCTCGTTCGCCGAGCGCGAGCAGAAGCGCGTCGATCAGGATCGACTTGCCCGCACCGGTTTCGCCCGTCAGTACCGTGAACCCGGGTCCGAACTCGAGCGCGAGCTCGTCGACGATCACGAAATTGCGAATGCTCAGTGACAACAACATGCGATCGAAAGCTTATCGTGAGTGACCGATCTACGGGATGCCTGCGGCGATCGGCGGGCAAGCCAAGCGGGCGCCGCGGGCAGTCCGCGCCGATGCGTCCCGTCACTCCGCGTCCCGGCCTTGAACCCGGGTGCGCAGTCGCGGCGACTGGCAACGTTCGCAGTGCTTGCGTTGCTCCGAATGTAAGGCGCCGCGCTCGCACGGGTGAGACGGCGCCGCGCGGCGACATTGTCACGCGACCCGGTTTGCCTGGATGAAGCGGGCCCCTTTCTGAAGCGGGCCCCTTTCACCGGCCGGAGTGCGCACCGGCGAGCGGTGCCGCAAGCGTTAGGCGCGCCCGTGCGGCTCCGACGGCATCACGTTCCAATGCAGCTTCTGGCGCAGCATCGCGAAGTAGTTGTAGTCGACTGGATGCAGCAGCGTCGTGACCAGCTCGCTGCGACGCACGCGCACCACGTCGCCGGGGGCGAGCGCCGAGAACGCCTGCATGTCGAAGTGCGCCGAAGCTTCGCGCACGTCCGTGATTTCGATCTCGATGACGCAGGTGTCGGGCAGCGCGATCGGGCGGTTCGACAGCGTCTGCGGCGCGACCGGCACCAGTACGAAGCCGGCCAGGGACGGATGCAGGATCGGCCCGCTCGCCGACAGCGCGTAGGCGGTCGATCCGGTCGGCGTGGCCAGGATCACGCCGTCGGCGCGCTGGTTGTACATCGTCACACCGTCCACGCGAACGGTGAACTCGACCATGCCGCCGGTCACGCCGCGTGCGACGACCACGTCGTTGAGCGCGACCGCTCGGTACGAAACGGCGCCGGACCGCCATACTTCGCCCTCCAGCATGCTGCGGCGGTCGGTGCTGTAGCGACCGGCCAGCATCTGCGCGAGCACCTCGCGCATCTGCTCGCGTCCGATGTCGGTGATGAAGCCGAGCCGGCCGTGGTTGATGCCGATCAGCGGGATGCCGAACGGCGCCAGCTCGCGCGCCACGCCCAGCATCGTGCCGTCGCCGCCGAGGACGATCGCCACGTCGGCCTGCGCGCCGATCTCGGCCAGCGTGTGGCCCGTGAAGCGCCTGCCATCCGCGCCGAGGCCGGCGCAGGTGGCGGCGTCGAACAGTGCCCGCAGGCCGGCGGCCTCGACGGCCTGGGCGATGTCGAGCAGCACGGGGCCGATGCCCTCGGCTCTCGGTTTGCCGAAGATTGCCACGTGACTGAAGGGCTGCGCCATGGACGCGCACTGTAGCAAGAGAATCAGTAAGCTAGCGTGCACGGGCAAGCGGCAGACCGAAGACGGACCGCGCCCGACCGAGGATGCAAGACGTGCTGGACGAACGCGCGCGCCTGCTGCTGAAGGCGCTGATCGAACGCTACATCGCCGAGGGGCAGCCGGTCGGCTCGCGCGCGCTGTCGAAGATCTCCGGGCTGGAGCTTTCGCCCGCGACGATCCGCAACGTGATGGCCGATCTGGAGGAGATGGGCTTCGTCGCCAGCCCGCACACGTCGGCCGGACGCGTGCCGACCCCGCGCGGCTACCGCTTCTTCGTCGACACGCTGCTGACGGTGCAGCCGATCGAGCAACAGCAGGCGCAGATCATCCAGGGCCAGTTGCAGGTCGCGGAGCCCCAACGCGCGATCCAGACCGCCGCGCAGCTGCTGTCGCAACTGTCGCGCTTCGCCGGCGTCGTGCTCACGCCGCGCCGCGCGTCGACCTTCCGCCAGGTCGAGTTCCTGCGGCTGTCCGACAAACGCGTGCTGATGATCATCGTGACACCCGAAGGCGACGTGCAGAACCGCATCCTGCTGACCGAGCACGGCTACACGCAGGCGCAGCTGCTCGAGGCCGCAAGTCTGCTGAACGAGCACTTCGCCGGACTGAGCTTCGACGAGGCGCGGCGCCGGCTGCACGGCGAACTGCAGGCGCTGCGCGCCGAGATCGCGCAACTGATGGAAGCGGCGGTGCAGGCCGGCAGCGAGGCGGTCGAGGACCAGGACCCGGTCGTCATCTCGGGCGAGCGCAATCTGCTGGGGGTCAGCGATCTGGCCGCCGACCTCGGCAAGCTGCGCGCGGCATTCGACCTGTTCGAGCACAAGACGCGGCTGCTGCAGTTGCTCGACGTCACCAGCCGCGCGCACGGCGTGCAGATCTTCATCGGCGGCGAGTCGCAGACCGTCCCGCTCGACGACATGAGTCTGGTGGTCGCGCCGTACGAGGTCGACGGCGAGGTGGTCGGTACGCTGGGCGTGATCGGGCCGACGCGGATGGCCTACGAGCGTGTCATCCCGATCGTCGACATCACCGCCAGGGTGCTGTCGCACGCGCTGTCGCGCGACTGAGGTCCGGCGGCGTTCAGTTCCGCAGTTCGATCCGGCGCGCGGTGAAGACGCCGCCGGCGCCGAAAAAGCCTGTCACGGCGATGTCGCGCCCGGCGAGCGTCTGCGGCGCCAGCGGGGCGACGAACAGCGTCGTTTCGGTCCAGGCGACCGCAATCGTCGCGCCCGTGACCGGCGTCAGCGTGAAGCTGCGGGCGGCTGCGTCGACGTTGTCGGCGCGTCCCCTGCGTTCGACCACTGCGCCCGTTCCGGGCTCGGGACGGCAGCTCACGCGCGACGCGACGACGCGGCCGCCCTGCAGCCCGCCTTCGATCTCGACGTACAGATCGTTCGCCAGTCCGGTCGTCGGACAGGCCGTCAGGCGCGCGGCCGCGGCGTCGACGTGCACGCCGCGTACGCGAAAGTCGGCCGCGCTGACGAAGTCGGTGATCGTTCCCTTCAACTCGATCTCGATATCGCCGGCGCCCGGCCGGCGGATCTTGACCTTCGCCGCGATCAGTACGTCGTCGCTGCCGAAGCGGCCGCTGACCACGACGTACTTGCCGTCGGCGAGCGTCTGCGACGCCGGTTCGACCGTCGCGGCGCGTGCGTCCACGGCGATGTCGCCGATGTCGAAGCGGGCGTCGGCCGCGTCGTAGCGGCTCACCGGGCCGGCGATCTGCACCTCGCGGTCAGGACTCGCGCGCTCGCGGATGCGGATGAAGCGCGCGTCCAGCGTCGGACCGGCGCCAAGCGGCGCGTCGCTCCAGACGACGACCGACTGGCCGTTGGCGAGGCTCCGGTTGGCGGGGACGATCAGCGCCGCGCCGGCATCGACGGTCAGATCGCCGAGGCGGAAGCGGTGCATCGCCGGATCGTAATCCTGCACTCGGCCCGCGACGCGAATCAGGCCGGCCGGCAGCGCCGCGCGCTTCTCGATGCGCGATGCAAGCACGATGTTGCGCCCGGCGGCGGCATCGAAGCGCGGCGTGCCGTGGACCTCGACGATGTCGGCCACCGCCAGATCGGACAGGCCGGTCGCGCCCTCGAACAGCGTGACCGGGCCTGCCAGCGGGTCGACGTTGATCCGAACCTTCTGTCCGGCGACGGTCAACTGGTCATCGGCCGGCTCGACCACAGCGATCGGGCCGATCACCGCCGCTTCGATGCGCACGCGCCGGGCGACGCCGGACTGCGCGTAGTCGATCTCGACGCGATGGCCGAGCTTCGGGTCGGCGAGTTCCGCCGCGACGCGCGGGTCCGTTTCTGCTTCGACGCGCGCGCTGCGGTCGTCCCACGGCACGCCGTCGACGACGACGCTGCCGAACCCGGTGGTCGTGCCGACCACGATCCCCGTGCCGCCTTCGCCCACGCCGCCGCTGGCGAGCTGCTGATCGCCGCCGCACGCGGCGAGCCCGAGGGCCGCCAGCAGGGCCGGGAGGATTCGGAAGTACGGTTTCATCGTGGGTCCTGCCGCTGGTCGCTCAGCCGTTGTCTTCGGCGGACGGAGCGACCGGCTCCGAATAGAAGTAGATGCCGAAGCGCATGCGCCGGTTGGCCCGTTCGGCGGACTCGGCCCCATCGGCTTCGACGCGCCGTGACGCCGCTTCGTACATGCGCCTGGCCGCGTCGCTCCAGATCTCGTGCGCCAGCCGGTCGAGCGCTTCGACCGACGCTTCGGTCAGGCCGTCGGCGAAGGTCGCGCGCTCGAGAAAACGCGGCGGCTGCTGCTCGCCCGCGCGCAGCAGATTGTCCGCGCTGGCGGCGGCGTGATCGCGCAGGTTGGCTCCGAAATAGTGCGCCAGCTCGGTGAACGCTGCGGTCGGCACGAACGCATCGGAGCGCAGCCGCACGGTCTCGCCGTCGAGTTCAGCGAGATCGAGCCGCAACAGTTCGTCGAGGATCGAGCGCGGATGAAAGTCCTTCGAGACCGACCACGTCAGCGCTTCGAACGACAACTCGCCGGCGTCGCGCGCGCGCAGCGGCAGGGGCCGCGGCTTGCCGTCGGCGCCGACGTACGCGGCATCCCGACTCCACTTGGCGAACACGAGCGATGCCATCGACAGGGAGCGGTTGCCGCTCGGCTTTACGGCGCCGCGTTGGCCGAACGCGCGTACGTCCTTGCGGTGAACGCCCGAGCGCAGACTCAAGGCCGAGTCCGAGGGCTTGTCGCCGTGCCGCGCCAGATCGGCGCGCGCCGCTTCCAGGAAGACCCGCTTGAGCGCCTGCGCAAACTGCGGGTACGTCACGCCGTTGGCGATCAACACGCGCACCAGCGGCGCCATGATCGTCAGCGTTTCGTCGAGCAGGACGTCGGCACGCGACGGTTGGGAAGGCGGATTCAAGGCCGTGGCGGGTGGCGCGGACGCGGGAATTATTTCCTTGTCGTACGGGACGCGCAAATGCGGCATGGTGTCGCCGTACCCGCATCGTGCTAGCTACCAAGGGAGGCCCCCCGGCTGTGCCGGGGAGGCAGTAAGAGTTT